>JABSRH010000001.1 GCA_013215175.1 Parvularculaceae bacterium
GCGTTTGGTTTCGCAATGTCGCCCGCGGTAAGCGTAGTCTCAAATTGAACCTGAAAGACGATGGCGGTCGCGAGCTCTTCTACGCGCTTGCGAAGACCGCTGATGTCGTCGTCGAAGCCTTCCGACCAGGCGTGGTGAAGCGTTTGGGCGTTGACTATGACAGCCTGAAAGCAATCAATCCGGCGCTGATTTATTGTTCAATCTCCGCGTTCGGACAGACCGGGTCACTTGTTCAAAAACCCGCGCATGACATCACTGTTCAAGCCCATGCGGGCCTCGTTGATCTCAACCGAGGTTTGGACGACGACAAGCCAGCCATGCCAAACATTCCGTTTGCTGATGCATCGGCATCGCTCCTAGCCTTGTCGGCGGTTTGCATAGCTCTCTACCGCCGCGAAAAAACCGGAGAGGGCGACTATATTGACCTTTCGATGTTCGATGCAGCCCTTGCCTGGACACCGAACGTACAGGGTCCAACCTTCGGCGAGGATCGTTCGCCTGAGCCGAAGACGATGCGTAGCTTCGGCGGCGCTGCAATGTACAATATCTATGAGACTGCGGATGCTCATTATGTCATCCTTGGCGGCTCGGAATTGAAGTTCGCGTCTAACCTGCTTACCGCCCTTGGGCGCGAAGACCTCTTATCGTTTGCACGCAAACCGCCGGGCCCCGAACAGGAGCCACTTAAGGCGTTCTTCCGCGGAACATTCCGTACTCAGCTACTTCAATACTGGAGGGATTTCCTCAGTGATGTTGACTGTTGTTGGAGCTGGAACCGCACCTTGAAAGATGTACGTGATGATCCGTTCACGCAGGAGCGCGGCATGGTGTTTCAAGACGCTGAAGGAAATTGGCATTTGGGTCCTGCGATCAAGTTCCAAGAAGAACCAGCTCAACCGCGTACGAATGTGCCCGCCTTCGGTGAGCATAGCGCAGAACTGGCAGCCGAAGTCGGGCTCGATGATCAGACGATATCAGACTTGACCGACCGGGAAGTTATCTGATGCCGCACTACCCGCCAGACCTGTTCCCTGCGACTCGCGCGCATGAGGGTGTCTGGCAAGGTACGTATACGCATCTCAATGCTGCGGCCGAAATTGAAGACCAGCACGCCTCAACGGTCTTTTGCGAATTCCCGGATGATGATGGCAAGGTTTTCTATCGCCAGCGCATCCATTTCTCGTGGCAGGATGGTCGCGACCGCCATGACGTCTTCGAAGGCATACCCAAAGATGGCGCCCTTTGGTACGATACACCCACTTTCCACGGTAAGAGTTGGGAGGCGGGTGACGGTGTGATCCTTCTCAACCTTCAGCGCAAAGATGAGCCGGGCGCACACTTTTTCGAGATTATCGCCATGGGTACGAACGGTCATCGTGCACGCACTTGGCATTGGTTTCGCGAGGGACAACTCTATCGTCGAACGCTCTGCGACGAACGTCGCGTGGACTAAGGGCGCTTGCGTTCCAGTCGAATTTCGTAGGCGAAGCGACCTGCCGGATGCAGACTTTCCGATAAAAGAACAATGCTGCCTGATGCGTTGCGATAGCGCCGCGTGGTTCGCAGCGCGGCGCTATGAGGCGGGACGCCCAGCCGCTGTGCCTCAGCGGCGTTCAGCATGGCCGCTTCCATCCGTTGCGTGACCTTGACGATGGACACCCGGTGTTTTTGCTCAAGCCATTCGGAAACCGGCCCGGAGAGTTGCGACAACTCAGCCGCACCAAGAGCATATCGTTCCGATAGCAGAACGGTCGTGATCGCTTGGGCGGGCTCATCGGCAACGCGCCGTAGGCCGACATATTCTCTGAATTCACCCGTCAGGCCAAATCGGTCGAGTAAAGCAGGCGCTGCCGACCCCTCATGAAAGATCGTGAGTTTGGCGTCGCGTGCGTACTGTAGAATGGAGTCAAAGTCGCCGATGGTTTGGGCAAACGCTGGGGCTTTGCGGCCAGCCACGATCGTCCCAGCGCCCCGTCGCCGCTCAATCAACCCATCTTCAGTCAGAATGCGAAGGGCCTCGCGGGCCGTATGCCGCGAAACATCGTGCTCGGCGCAAATCTCCATCTCGGTGGGTAACGCTGCACCTGGCTTCAGGCGAGCGTTCAGGATGTCTTGCCGAAGAACATCAGCAAGCTGTCGATATCGTGGTGGTGCCGCGCTCACGCCATGTCCTTGCGCATCCTGTCCCAATCATTCGAGAGCTTATCGCGAAACGCGGGATCGGCAACACTGATAAGCGCCTCGGCGCGTTGGTCGATCGATAGACCCGCTAGTCGAGCGATGCCGTGCTCTGTCACCACGATGTCCACGTCCTGGCGAGCCACCGCCACAGCGTTGGGATCTAGCCGAGGCACAATGCGGCTAAGCGTGCCTTTCCTGGCAGTGGATGACAGAGCCAAGATGCCCGAACCGCCTGGGCTGAGCTGGGCACCGCGAAGAAAATCCACCAATCCGCCGGTACCAGAGACTTGGCGCGTGCCGATGAATTCACCATTCACCTGCCCGAAGAGGTCCACGGATAGGCAGGAATTGATCGCCTTAAAGCGTGGGATCGCCGATAATGTCGCGATGGTGTGGGTGTGCTCGACAGGGCGGAACTGCGTCGAACGATCCTCTGCCAGTCGCTGGTAAAGCTGATCGGTGCCGATGGCGACGCCCGTCGTTATGGCACCTGGGCTTTCATCGAGAGCGCCCCGATCCAGCAAGCCCAGCACGGGATCGGAGACCATGCCTGAGTGGATACGTAGATGTTGGTGATCGGACAAAGCCTCGAGCACGGCCTGTTGAACCGTGCCTAAGCCGAACTGGAGGGTGTCCCCGTCATCGATCAGTGAGGCAACGTGGTGCCCAAGCTGAGTGAAGGCTGGCGTAAGGTGAGAGGGAGCGATCTGCAGGAGGGGAGTGTCGGCAGCTATGATCTCGACAAAGCGTGTGCGCGGTATGCGGACTGTATTGTGTGGGTTCGGCATGGCGACGTTTGCGATGGCCAAAGCCGGAACGTCGGATCGAGCGAGGGGTAATCCGCTGAAGTCGGCGGAAACGCCTAGAGAGAGGGCATCATCGCCATCATCGCCAGCCGTCATCACAATAGCGCCGTCCAGCGGCGTGGCGTTTAGCCAGCCAACGCTCTGCGTATAGCTCAGTGGTCTGAAGGAAAAGGCGTTGCGACCGAATGCAGCTTGCGTTGCTGGCGTGACGAAGATGCTCTCCGACCGGGCACTGTCGTGGAACAGGGTCCAATCGACTTGGTTCACCCCAGGTATCCAGATGCCCAAGAACGTCACGCCATCGGCCCATTCGGGGTGCCGCTCGAGAAATGACGCGAGCGCCAGCGGCTCGCCAGAGCACCCAGCGACGTAAATCCGAGCTGCTTTGGGCAGCCGTCGGCGGAACCGCCAGAGGGCTTCATCGAATGAGGACATAGGCACTGAAAATAGCTCTCCTCAAGGGTTTCAGTACGGCTTTGGTCATGCTAGCAAATGAAATATGTCCGGACAAATGCCACGTCCTACCATCCTCGAGCGGCTCGCCGAACAGTTGGCGAAACCCATCGATGACCGTACACGCGAGCGGGCGCGTTGGCACCTCCTCGATTGGCTCGGGTGTGCTGCAGCGGGTAAGGTGGCGAGCGTCGGCGGTGTGTTTCTGAGCCGCGAAGGTCAGTCTGCGTCGGACAAGGCTTTCGCCTGGGGCGCGCTCGGCAACGTGCTGGAAATGGACGACGTCGACAAGCGTGCACTCTTGCATCCTGGCCCTTCCATCGTCCCCGCTGTCCTCGCTGCAGGCATTCATCACGGTGCGGAATTGTCGATGGTGCTTGATGCGATCATCCGCGGTTACCAGGCGACGATTCAACTGGGCAGAGCCGTTGGCACGGGCCATTATGCGATTTGGCACAATACGGGGACTTGCGGTGTTATCGGTGCAGCGGCTGGTGTAGCGGCAATTCTTCAGCTGACGACCCAGCAAACCGCCCATGCGATGGCGCTGGCGATGAGCCAAGCTGCCGGCCTCTGGCAAACCCGTCATGAGCCCGCCAGCATGGGCAAGCAATTGCACACGGCTCATGCTTCACGTGCGGGGCTAGATGCTGCGGTTCTGGCATTTCATAGTGTGATTGGCCCCCTGACGATCCTTGAGGGCGAGCAGGGTTTCTTTGCTGCCATGTGTCCTGGCGCTGAGCCCAAGCAGGTTCTCGAAGCGTCTGCCGACTGGTTGATCCACGATGTGAGTTTCAAGCCGTGGCCTGCTTGTCGCCATGCTCATGCGGCGATTGATGCCGCTCTTGAGGCACGATCCTCCGTAGACTGGAGAGATGAGCCTATCACGGTGCACACTTATGCCGACGCCGTGAAGTTTTGTGATCAGCCCGACCCGGGTACAACGATCGAGGCCAAGTTCTCTCTCCAGCACGCGGTCGCCGTGACGCTCCTAAAGGGTGAGCCTGCACTGGCTGACTTCGAAGGAGAAGGGTTCAACGACCCGGAGATTGCTCGGCTGAGGTCTCGCGTTCAGGTCGAAATCGATGAACGGTTCAACAGCGCCTATCCCGCGAGGTTCGGCTCTGCGCTGACGATCGGTGATCGCACCATTCGGGTTGATGATGCCTTGGGTGACCCGGAAAATCCTATTTCGCAAAGCGCCTTAATGAAAAAGGCCTTAGAGCTTCTAGCCTACGGTGGCGTGCCTCCCGCGGCGGCTACTTCCATCACACAGGCAGTGATGTCGGGCACCGAATTTTCCGCGATCGCGTCGTCGGTTGAGGAATGGCTCAGATGACTGATCTGCTCGATGCTTTTCTCGATCATGCTGATCGCGTTCGTCGCGATGGCCTTCCAGCTGAGGCTAAAGCGGCAGCAAAGACGTTTTTGGTCGACAGCTTAGCTGTGGGCATCGCGGGCTCAAAAGCATCGCTTGCTGATGATGTTCTTGGGGCTGCTCTCGCTTGGGGCGGAGCAGGTCCAGTTCCGCTATTTGGCGCCGAACCTCGTTACACCAACAAAGTGACGGCTGCCTTCGTCAATGGATTTCGTATTCATTGCCAGGAATACGATTGCGTGCACGAACCTGCCGTCGTGCACCCCATGGCCACTATCTTTGCAGCGTTGTCGGCGGAGGTCATGGGAGCCGAGGGCGAAACAAGTGGGCCGAAGTTCCTGTCTGCCATCGCTCTTGCGGTCGATGTTGCGGCGACCCTGGGTGTTGCGGCAAAGAGCGGTATACGGTTCTTCCGGCCGGCTAATGCTGGTATCTTTGGCGCTACCATGGGCGTTGCGTTCTTGCGCGATCTGTCGGCTGAGCAAACGCGCAACGCCATGGGTTATGCCCTCAGTTTCAACAGCGGCACGATGCAACCTCATGTGGAGGGCAAACCTGCGTTGCCGATCCAGATCGGCAACGCAGCTCGCGGCGCAATTATGGCCGTTGATCTCGCAGAAGCGGGCGTGCCCGGAGCGTTGAACAGTTTGGAGGGGCCATTCGGCTACTTCGCACTGTTCGAGACTGAGGTGAGTACGGAGGGGTTGGCAGAGGCACTAAGCAAGATTTGGCGCATCACGGAAGTGAGCCATAAGCCCTTTCCCACAGGCCGAGCGGCGCAAGGCGGCATCGTTCTCGCGCAGCGCGCCCGCACAAAGATCGATATCGAAGATATTGCAAACATCGAGCTATCAGCACCGCCGTTGATTGAGCGATTGGTCGGGCGCCCTGCGACTTCTGACATGACGGCCAACTATGCCCGTTTGTGTTTCCCGTTCCTCGCCGCCGTCACGATGCGGCACGGGACGGTGACGTTGGAGCACTTCACCGCCGACGCTTTGGCGAACGCCGAAACGATAAAGTTGGCCGAGAAATTCTCAGTCCGGAGCAACCACATTCAAGACCCGGCTGCCTTCAACCCGCAAACGCTTACTATAACGCTTCGCTCCGGTGAGCTTGTTACGGAGACCGCCAGCGAACTTTATGGCTCACCCGATTTCCCCATGACGCCTGAGGCTCAGCGGGAGAAAGTTGAGCAGTGTCTATCATTCGCCCACGGACGTCCGATGCCACAACTGGCAGAGAGGATTTGGGGCGTTGCCAAAAACCTCGAAAACCTGACCAATGTCGCCGAGTTTCTTCAGCTCGGCAGCGGTGGAGAACACTGAACCATGGCTGACCACAATACCTACTTCAACAGTGTCGATTGGAATGCGCTGCAAGCTGATCATCCGATCGGTGATGCGTTTGTCCAGTTCGCCAAGAGAAGTACTGACGAAATCCGAGCTCACCAGGAGCGCCTTTTCGCGCGATGTGTGGAGCGTGCTTGGCAGATTCCGTTTTACCAACGTCTGTGGGGCAACGCCGGTATTCAGTCCGGGGATATCAAAGGCCTAGAGACCCTGCCAGCGCTGCCCTCGTTCGACAAATCCGACATCATGGATTCCATCGCCCTGCAGCCACCATTCGGCGACTTTGGCGGTATGGAAACCATGCCCGGGGGTCGCCCCCCGGTTATCATGCACACCACCTCCGGAACTACAGGTACGCCGCAAGTACTTTTGTTCGGTGCGAAGAGCCGGGAGGCACAGAACCTTCTCCTGGGCCGACTTTACCGTTTCCAGGGTCTTCGTCCTGATGATGTAGTTCACTCTGTATACGGTCATGGCATGATCAATGGCGGCCATTATGTGCGCGAAGCCGTCACTCACTGGACCTCAGCGATTTTCATGTCCGCCGGTACCGGTGTAGAAACGCGGTCCGTGAGGCAGGTCGAGCTGATGAGGGACTTCGGGACTACAGCCATTGTGGGGTTTGCGGATTATATTAAGAAGCTCGCAAACGTAGCAAAAGAGCAAGGTATCGATCCCGTCAAAGATCTTAATATCCGCATGATTTCAGGTCACTTGGGTAGAGAGGACAAGGCAAGTCTATCCGAAAGTTGGGGCGGTGCGGATTGCTTTGACTGGTACGGCGTCGGTGACACAGGCTGCATTGCAGGCGAGGGACCAGATCGCGATGGCCTTTATGTTATGGAGGATGCTCAGTTCCTCGAGGTTTGCGACATCGACACGGGCCAGCCAGTCGCGGATGGCAGCGACGGAGACATGGTGTGCACCTGTCTTTATAAGGATGATATCTATCCAATCATTCGCTTCAATACCCATGATGTCACGCGGGTCCGGACCGGACAGTCCAGCCTAGGTCTGAATTTCAAACGCATCGAAGGCTTCCTCGGCCGGTCCGACAACATGGTGAAGATCCGTGGGATCAATATTTTCCCTCAGGCCATGGGACCAATTCTTGAAGAGTTGGACGTGTTCACCGGTGAGTTCATTTGCAAGGCTGTGCGCGATGGTGCGGGGCGTGATGAATTTACTGTGTGTGCGGAAGTTCAAGGCCCGGTCAATGAGCAGGTCGAGGGTCAGTTCAAATCACTGCTGAAGCAGCGCATTGGCATTGACTGTGGCGTCGAGTTGTCGGCTCCAGGCAGCCTGGCAGACTTGACCCAAACTGAAGTGCGACAGAAGCCGATCCGATTGATTGATAGGCGCTTTTCATGATTCCCTCCGAACGGCTGGAGCATTATCGTCAGCGTATAGAGCGCTTCAATCCGTCATTAAATGCGGTCCTCGATACGCGATGGCCGGATGCTGATGCTGAAGCGCAGGCATCCGATAAACGCTATGAGGCTGGCCAACCTCTATCGGCTATTGATGGTTGGTGTGTTGCCATCAAATCCAACATCGCCATCAAAGGCCTGCCGTTCCATGCTGGCATTGCCGCTTACAGCCAGGACATAGCGCCTAATGACGCCGAAGTGGTCAGGCGGTTGAAGCAGGCCGGTGTAGTGATTATCGGTACCGTGAACATGCACGAAGGTGCGCTCGGTGCTACCACGGACAACGAGACCTTTGGGCGCACTCACAACCCTTGGGGTGAAGGTCGCACGCCAGGTGGATCGAGTGGTGGGTCCGGCGCCGCCGTGGCTGCTGGTCTTTGCGATTTCGCACTTGGTAGTGATACAATGGGATCGGTCCGTATTCCATCAGCCTACTGTGGGGTACAGGGCCTAAAGCCGACCACGGGCCTTGTCCCCACGAGCGGCGTGCTGGACTTGTCACCCAGCCTCGATCACGTCGGCCCCCATGCCCGGTCTGTGGATGCCCTGGCTCAAGCGACAGCTGTGTTGGCCAACACGACGATCTCGACCGAGGCGATGAGCTTTCAAGGCCTGCAAGTTGGGGTGTGGCGTGGTCTGACGGAAGTTGAGACTCAAGCAGATGTCTTAGAAGCGCTGGAGAGGGCGGTTAGCCTTTTGAGAGAGGCAGGTGCCGATACCCAAACCGTGGAACCTGAGGGCTATGGCTACGGGAAAACCCGGCGCGCTGGTCTGCTTGTCTCCGAAGTCGAAGGTTATGCAATCCATGCGGAGCGCCTAGCATCGAACCCTGATGGTTTCTCCAACACCTTCCGCGGCTTGCTTCAGTGGGGTTACCAGCAACCCCAAGCCAAGCTCGAGGCTGCGCGAGAACATCTTGCCACGGTGCAGCAGCAAGCCAGTAAGACGTTCACGGACGTTGACGTCGTCATCGCACCGACAGCCCCGCAGGTCGCCTTTCGTTTTTCTGACGACGTACCGGCCGACCAGGCTGATTTCACCGCCTGGGCGAACATCGCAGGCTTACCGGCGATTTCACTGTTTGCCGGGCTCACCTCGAATGGTCTGCCAACATCCGTTCAACTAATTGGTAAGCCGGGTACTGATGAGCAGTTGTTGAGTCTGGCGAGGTCGCTCGAGGAGCTGTTCGGTCAACCGTCTTGGCCACCCGGCTTTGAGACAGCGTTGCCCGGGAACTGAGGCGCGCGCTTCTCGAGGAAGGCTTTGTAGCCCTCCTGAAAATCTTCTCCGCCGAGCGCTTGGAGAAACAAATCCATGGCCTCAGGGGTGTCATCACTCCAGCCTTCGTTCAGCCCTCGGATCATGGCTTTGCTTGATCGGACAGAGGATTGTGCGGTTTTGCTCACCTGATCTGCCCAAGCTTTTGCGGCATTTAGCGCGCCACCCGCTGGCAAGAGGTGGTCAATGAAACCCATCCGTACCGCGTCTTCATGGTCGATAATGCGGCCAGAGAAGAGCAGGTCCTTTGCGTTCGTGGCACCGACCACGCTCATCAGTCTTCGCGTGTCCGCTGGTGAGTAGAGCAGGCCAAGCTTTCCAGGAGTGACCCCAAATTTAGATCCGTGTCCTGCAAAACGAAGATCGCAAGCTGCTGCGACGCTAACACCGCCACCGACGCACGCCCCTTCAATTGAAGCGATGGTGGGCTTCGGGCAATCTTCGATGGCCTGGACGGCCGCCGCTAAGATAGCGCTGGTTTCCGCCGAACGCTCGGGCGTGGCGTAGATTTCAGCGAACTCGGAAATATCCGCACCCGCTGCAAAGGCTCCAGCATCGCCGCCATGGATGATGAGGACGCTGACGGAATGGTCCCTCACGGCCTCGGTAATCAATTGGGGGATCGCGTGCCACATGGCCAAACACAACGCATTGCGCCTGGCTGGCTTGTTCAGGATGATCTGGGCGATACCGTCGGTTTTCTGAAGGTAGATCAACTCGGTCACGCTGGGTCCTCGCGGAAGTTGTCAATGCTGGCGGGTGCTCCGTAGTTGGCGATCAGCGCCTTGCGCCGGAAGAACCGTTGGAAACCGACGGACCCCATACGTGATGGCCCGATGCCGGACTCGCCGAAGCTGTTCTTCTCCGCTTCGTGGAACAAGGCCGTGAGCGCGGCGTCATTGAGGCTAACTGCGCCTGCATTGATCTGCCTACCTACAGCTTCCGCCTCGTCCAGTGACCCGGCGAACACCGCCGCCGAGAGGCCGAACGTCGTATCGTTGGCCAGCGCGACGGCTTCTTCGACGCTGTCGAATGTCATGACCGGAAGAATTGGGCCAAAAGTCTCCTCACGCATGACAGCCATTTGATGGTGAGCGTTACGGATCACGGTGGGTTTGAGCCACAATCCGCCGTGATTTTCGATCTCCCCACCGCACAGAACCTTGCCGCCCCGGCTGACAGCATCGTCGATATGCGCTTGTAGAATATTCGCCTGCTGATCGAAGATGATCGGACCGATATGTCCCTTATCGACATCAGGCCAATTGATCTCGACGTTCTTGGCCTTGGCTACCAATTGTTCCATGAAGGCATCATGAATGGAGCGTGCCACATAGATCCGCTCGATAGACTGGCAGGCTTGGCCCGTTGACAAGACAGAGCCCCTGAGTGCTGCGTCGGTCGCGTGATCGAGATCCGCGGTGTCCAGAACAATAAGAGGGTCCTTACCGCCCAACTCCAGGTAGGCGGGCTTGAGGTACGTGGCAGTGGCCTGTGCCACCTTCCGGCCTGTGGCAACCGAGCCGGTAAAGCAAACAAGATCCGAAGCTTCCGTCAGCGCGGCGCCTGTTCGTCCGTCTCCGTCCACAAAGGCCAGAACGTCATCCAAGCCAGCCGCTTTGATCGCCTCGCGGAGCGGCGCGGCAAACCGAGGCGTCACCTCGGAGGGCTTCACCATCACGGTGCAGCCTGCGAGCAAAGCAGGGATCGTATCGATCATGCTGAGCGTAAGCGGGAAATTCCACGGTGAGATCACGCCGACTAGGCTGTAGGGCACATACTGACCCGTATGCTGAAGGTTAGGCTGCGTCCGCCCCTTTTGCCATGAGGCTGACAAGAGATGCGGAGCCTGCGCCGTCCAGCCATGAATAGAGCCGATGACGCCATCGACCTCCAGTCCAGCGATCCGGCGACGCCCAGTATCCATCTCGAGCGCGTCAGCGATCGGGCTGCGATGCTGCTGAAGGGTGTCTGCAAAAGTGCGCAGCCGGTCGCACCGCTCCTCCAGAGACAGGGCGCGCCAAGCGGCGCCGTTCCGGCGGAGCGCGGCCGCCAGTTCGCTGACCGTGCCACGGTCAGCGGGGGTGATTTGGTAGTCTGACTGGCCGGTGCGCGGGTTTCTGACCGCCAGCGTGCTCGATGGCGCCTCGAGGCCTAGTGCGCCTGGATTGACCGTACCCTTCGGGTCCACTAGCCGCTTGATGCCTTCTAGCAGGCGATACCGCTCGCGCTCTGAGCCTTCTTTGTAAGGATAAGTACGCCCAATCTGGAAATGCGCTGCGCCGTAGCGCGAGAAGATGTCTAGGCACTGTTGACGCGCGCGGGTCACCAGCGCCGTCGCTTCGGGGTTTGAGGCTTGCTGGCCCGTCTTTTTGAGGTAGCTCGCGTCCACCGTTTGGCGATGAATTTCGTAGAGAGCTTCTGGCCACAAGAAGACGGGTTCCACCAGATAGCCGGTGGTGCCGAGCGTCGTGATCAGGAAGCCTGTATCCACTTTGTGCTGATCAAACAGCGGCTGCATCGCGTCGAAGGCCGCTTTGATCTCTGCCCAGACTTTAGGACCATCGCTTTGCGCAACAATGCCGTGGATGGGGACCCAACGCTCACCGGTTGGGCCGATGATGTTGTTCAGCGGCGTGAAGGGATTGGATCGGATGATCTTCGGGATCGAGTTCTCGGTCTCTTTGCCGCCATGCTTCGTGCACAGCTCTTTGAGCGTCGCCATCTTCGCGGCCACGCCTTCTGTAGAGTGATCCTCGACAATGATGTGTAAAGACCATGTCTCGGCCTCAACGAAACCGCGGCCAGCAAGCGCGATCTTCGCGCCTTCCTTGATGCCCTTCAGGATAGACTTTTGTCCGGTGACGACGTTTTTCAGTGTTTTGGCATCCGCTAGCAGCGAAGCGCGCTTCAGGCGGAGCTTGGTAAGGTTTGGATCAAAGCCGAACACTTCACAGGCGAGGCCCGTTTGGCCCATGACCTTCATGGCTTCGGCGCAGGCGTCCTGCGTCTTGAACTCAAAGCTCGCCCAGTCTTCTGCGGGCGGGAGTGGGATGAGACGGAACGTGATCTCAGCCTTATAACCCAACGCGCCAGCGTCGCCGCAGAAGAGGCCGGTGAGGTCTGGACCATAATGCCGCCAGAAGGGCTTCGCACCCTTGGTGCCACCCGTTCCGGTACGGATCAATGTACCATCGGCGAGAACCACAGCGACGGACAACACACTGTCCCCGGTGGTGCCGTGGGTGCCGGCGCCAAAGAACGCGTTGTTCTGCGACAGACCTCCACCAATCGTCGAGCTGATCCCTGACAAGGGTCCCCAAAAAGGTGTCCGTACACCCTTTGCCTTGAGGGCTTCGTAAAGCTCGACCCAGGTGACGCCCGCCTCGGCGGTGACGTACATGTCCTCGGTGTTGATCTCGACGATCTTGTTGAGCTTTGACAGGTCTAGGCTGACCACGTTGGCACGGTCGGGCGTGTAACCCTTCGTGTACGACATACCGCCACCGCGAGGGTTCAGGGCGACATCGTGTTGATGGGCCAGCGCTACGGCTGTCTGCAACGTCTCGACACTCGATGGGGCGACAACCGCGGCAGCGGTCTGGCCCTCGGCCCAGATATCCGCACTCATGAACGCGCGTTCGTTCGCCTCGAGAGAGAACTCATCGGACGGCAGAACTTCCGTAAGCGCCTTTTCGAAGGGAGTCAGGTTTGAACCATCGTAGGCCATGTTCGTTTCCTCTAAAAGCTTGTGGGCGTCCAAAGACCGAAGAAGGCTGCGACAAGCAGCAGGGTCCAAATGCCCTTCACTTGGGGTCGTGCACGGTTGAGCGTGTTCTGAATTGTTTGCTCCGCCTGCGTTGTATCAGCGGCACTCGCAAGCTGGCCGAGTGCGGGGAAAAGCGGCTGCAAGGTGCGGCGAATGAGTAGCCCGAGGCCAATGCAGCCCGCAAGAGCCAACGCTTTGATCCCTAGGAAGATGGGCAGGGGCACTATGCCTGCGACCGAGCCAAGACCCCCCAAGGTCAGTGTGGCCGCGAGGCCCCAACGGAGGGCCATGTCGACCTTCTTCCAAAGGTCACCGGCGCCGTGGTTGAGGTGCAGATGCCAGGCAAGAACGAGCCAGCCCAACGCCGCGGTGGCGACGGCACCAACAATCGGCCAACCCCAGTCAAGCCAGCCCTTGGACTGCGCCAGGGCTAACCCCGTTGGCAGTGCTAGAATAAGAGAGGTGCGCGGTGCCATATCGACATCGCCGACAATCTTGGCAGCAAAGAGCCGGCGATCGGCGGGCACGCCGTCAGCCGTCAGGTACCGGCTCGTGTAAAACGCTCCGAGGTCGCCGCCCAACCAATAGACGAACACCAGCACATGAAGCAGCGAAAACGCAGCAATCGTCATCCGGACAAGACCTCCGCTTAAAAGGTATACCATTTAACGGAGGGCGCTAGCAATTAATCTCCTGAGGTCCAATCCGACGCAGCACCTGCCTCTTTGTTCAAGGTCATCTGATAGGCAAAGCGATCAGCGCGGTAATGCGCCGTGATATCCTGCACCGGCCGTCCCGATGCGTCGCGCATGACGCGGTGAATCCTGAGGAGTGGTGATCCGGGCGTCACGCCGAGATTCACCGCGACAGCGGCCTCGGCCGCGATGGCCGAGATAGTCTGCTCCGCTGAAACGGGTGCATGTCCGGCCTTGGCTAGGAGCGACAAGAAAGACTCGGACGCGAGCTCGCTCTGTTCGTAACCCTCGGCAACATCGTCCGGAATATAGGTGATGAGGTAGGAGAACGGCGCACCATCAAGCAAGCGCAGGCGGACGATCCGCTGCACCATCTGGTCCGCCTTGAGCGCTAGGGCTTCTGCGATGGCTGGGCTTGGCGCGCCAGCGGTGCAGTCGAGCAGACGGACCTCGGTCTCCAGTCCCATGCGGGTCAGGCCATCGAGCAGCGTGTCGAACTGGCCCTTCACCACCGGAGCCGTGGCGTCGTAGGTGACGACTGTACCGATCCCGCGCTGCCGGCGGACAAGCCCCGCAAGCGCCAACTCGTGCATCGCGCGCTTGGCGGTAATTCTCGAAATGCCGAGCATGCCCGTCAGCTCTTGCTCAGCGGGGAGGCGTTGATTGAGCGTGAGCTCGCCATTCACAATACGCGTTCGCAGCAAATTGTAGACCTGCTGGTAGAGCGGTATGCCCGACCCCTGGTCGATATCGGCTTCCGTCAGATTGAGCTTGGTTTCGCTGCGCGGCATCGTCGTGTCCCTTGGAGAACAGCGACAAGACCGTGCGGCGACCTTTTCTGTCAACCAGTTCTAGCTCGCGACACCCTTGGACAGGTCGTTCGTCGGGCCACCGGCTGCGCGATGGGCGATGGCGTCGACGCTTTCCCAGATCTTGCCGCCAATATATTGGCCGATGGAGTTCGAGAACTCCTTGTACTCAATGGTCTCGTACATGCCGCAGGTGATGTAGGGGTCACCTTCCATCAGTGCTTTGGCATCGGCCAAGTCGTCAGCCAGCACTAAGAACACGGAGCCGACGAGCGCTTCTCCGCCCGGCTCGCGGATGGGGCCCGCCGTAACGTAGCGCGTCCAATGCGCCTCCACATGGTGGAGATGGCCCGCCAGATGTTCCGCACGCGGCGCTGCGCTCCCCTGGCCATCACGACAAGTGACGAGAAAGCACTTCTGCTCAAGCCGAGAAACATGCGGCGGTTCTTGGGGAAAGTCCGTGTTCATCATGGTCTCCTATTTCAGCACGCCCGACGCCGCGAGGCGATCGATCACGGCTTGTTGGTGGGCAATAGCGTCAGCCCGCTCGATCATCTGAGCATCCGGCGTGCGGTTGGCGGGCGCGTGATTGGCGGCAGCATAGGCCGGGGCAAAGGCGGCAGTGGGCAGGCGGGATAGTGTGTTCGTCATTCCGGTGTTCTTCCGCGTGTCGCGCAAGGCACCGATGTCGAGCACAGCATTGGCGTTCAATGTTTCCCCTTGGGAAGCTTCAGCCAAGGTGCGGCCGTAATGGTCGAGCACGATGGACATGCCGTCGGTCGAGGCTGCGGGCACGGGCGTGCCGATGATCTGCGCAGAGTTCGCGGATACCACGTAGGCGATGTTTTCAATCGCACGAGCTTTCTTCGTGATATGCTTGGGCGTCAGTCCCGGCGCAGCCACCTCGGAGGTAGGATGCAGGAGCACTTCTGCGCCTTTAAACGCAAGCATACGCGCCACTTCGGGGTAGAGGACTTCCTCCGACGCGATCGTGCCGAGCGCACCAATTTCTGTCTCGACCACCGGGAAAACCGCTTCTGCGCCGTAAAGATCGAGGAACTGATCCCAGACGTCATAGGGGCTGGGCGTATAAAGAGAGATCATGCGCCGGTACCGGAGGACTTGGTCTCCGTTCGGCCCGTAGATCACATTGCTCTGGAAGTAGAGGTCCAGAAAGTTCGGATCATTCTCGTAATGGTTCGAGCACAGATAGACACCCATACTCTGCGCAAGGCCTGAGAGCTTCTCAGCAAACTTCCCATCGGGATCGATGGCTGCCTTGTCTTGCCACTCCTCTCGGCTTTCACGCAGCGGAAAACCTGTCATCCAATATTCCGGCAGAACGACCAGTTTCACATCATAGCCGTTGAAGCCCTTCAGGAAGCCCTTCGCCGAGCCGATCTGACCACGCACGCGGCCAATAGCAGCCTCCATCCGTGCGTGAGCGGAGCGCTTATTCTTGTCTTGGTTGACTGCATCGCAAACGGTTTGGAGGGCTACGGCGGTATAGCGCATGGCTTGGGTTCCCTGGGCGCGAGTAGAAGTTACCGCGAAGCTAGCAGCTCCGAGGCCGGCGAGGAGTTCGCGGCGGTTCACGCGAGGTGCTCCGCAAAAAGAGTGTTGACGTCAGCAGCTGTTGCCACCTTGAGGCCTTCCATGGATGAGAGGGCTCGGAGGACCGCTTTCACCGCATGAATTCGGAACGGCTGACCCGCAACATAGGGCGTCAGCGTGAAGGCGAAGGCGCCAGCGCCTTCCTGGTCATGCCGTAGCAAATGATCTTCCGCGGCATCGGTGATCTGCTTCGCCCAAGTGTCCTCACTCTGGCTGCGATCCATCAGCAGCTTCATGTCTGACAGCTCATTGTAATGCGGAATAGCCGTGACGTTGCCTCCCTCCGTGGCCAGTGGGTGAGGGCGCATGTCGGCTTCCCAATCGAGGCAAGTGGTGAAGCCAGCCTCTGCCAGCAAGCCCACCGTACGCGTGCTTTCGTTTCGAGCGGGACTCATCCAAGATGTGGCGTCAGGAAAGACATCCCTACACTGAGCAATCCAATCACGCTCCTCGTCGATGCCGAGCCCCTCGTGGTGGATGTGGGACGTTGAGACGCCGTGCGCTGCGATCTCGTGGCCAGCCTCGCGAATGGCTTCAAGCAATGGTGGATAGCGCCGCGCTACCTCGGCGTTGACAGCAAAAGTCGCCTGCACCCCGGTCGCCGCGAAGAGCTTCAGCAGCCGGAAAACGCCAACCCGGTTGCCATAGTCGCGCACCGTGTAGTGCCGAAGATCCGGGTACTGCGTCTTCATCGCGCCAGGATGCTTGAACGGTTTGGCAGGTGGATTGAGCGGAAAGAACTCCAAAGGCACAATGATCGTGGCCGTCGCCTTGGTGCCATCACTCAACAGCACTTTCTCACGGCGATCCACCGGATCCCATCCATAGTAGGGATTGTCCATGCCATGCTGGCGCGCCGCGTAGGTCAGATAATCATCGGGCAGGGGCAAAGCCGGTCCCTCCTGTGCTCACGCCGCGTGCATTGATATCGGCAAGCGATTGATCCCAGTAGCGCTCGCGGAAATGTTCCGCAATCTCCGTACCCGTGGCGAACCACACATCATCTTTGTGCGAAGTGATGTGTTGCAACGCGCGCTCGAAGGACCGTAGTCGGTGTGGCTGGCTGACGAGGTAGGCGTGCAGCGGAATGCACATCACCGTGCCGGACTCCTCGCCCTCTTCAAGCAGCTGGTCAAAGTGGCGGATCAGGATGTCCGCGTAGCGATCGGGTGACCATCCCTGAACGGAATAGGTGATCACGTCATTGACTTCGAGGCTGTAGGGCATCGACACCAGCTTGCCCGTTTTGGTCTTGATCGGCTGGGGCTGGTCATCCTGGAAGAGGTCGCAAGTGTACCAAAAATCGTGCTCCGCAATCAGATCCAGCGTGCTCTCCGTGTGCGTCAACGCCGGCGCGAGGTAACCGCGGATACGTTGGCCCGTCGCCGCCTGCACGCTGTTGATCGAGTCCGTAAGAACCGCTCGCTCTTGCGCTTCGTCCATGCCGTAGGAGAAGCGGGTGTTGTAGATCCCGTGGCTGAAAAATTCCCAGCGCCGCTCGGCGCACGCTTCAATGATCTCGGGGTGGTGATCGAGCAGGCCAATCGACAGCGAGATCGATCCGCGCAGATCGTACTTATCGAAGAGGTCCATCATCCGCCAATGGCCAACGGTGTTGCCCCAGGTGCGCTGTGAATAGCCCACCACATCGGGGTTGCCACGCGGCCAGGGTTGCCGGAAAGGATTATCCGGAGGCAGATATTCGTAATATTCAATATTCGGCGCAATCCAAAAGGCCAGCTTCTTGCCACCCGGCCACTCAATCTTCGGCCGTCCCGCATAGGGCCAATAGTCGTAGAGATTGGGATCAGCGTGGGTCACGAGTGGCAGGCCTCGATCGCTTCATAAACTTCTGCAACGTCCACAACATCCGCATACTTCAGAGCAAGGTCGGTGAGGTTCGCGAAGTGGTAACTCTCATGCTTGTCAGCCACGCACTCGATCGGCACGATCGTTCGATACCCTCGGCTCAGGCTGTCCACGGCTGTCGCTCGGATACAGCCCGACGTTGAGCCGCCGGTGATCACCACCGTGTCGACTTTGTGCCAAACGAGTAGACTCTGCAGCGGTGTCTCAAAGAACGCGCTCGGCATCCGCTTGGTGTAGATGGCATCGACTGTCTCATCGATTTCCGCACGCTCGTCGAACTGATGGCGCTCCGAGCCAAACTTGATATTCTGGAGGCTATCGGGCGTATCCGTTCGTGTACCCCAGACGCCAGCATCCGCTGCGCTGTCCATGTAGGCGACATGCGTCCACACCACGGGCAGCCCCTTTGCACGGGCGGCGTTGGAGATCCCGTTGATGTGCTCAATCTGACAAGGGTCGGTGATGTAAGCCGTCTTTGGGAACAGGTCGGGGCGTGTGTATGAGTTCTGCGGGTCGACATTCACAATCGCGATGCGCTCGCCAAAGCCGAACCGAGCTCGAGCTGGGTTCGCGCGAACCTCCTCGAAAATCTCCCTGGCCGTCTTGCCTGAGGTGACCATGGTCGGTGTGCTGAGCGCATCGTTCATGGGTCGTATGTCTCCTTGGTTGGAACCTTCTCCGGAAATGATATACCTTTTTGTCAGCAGGACACCAGAGAGGTCACCACCATGCGCGGATTCATTTTAGGCACAGCCCTTGGCCTAGCAGGCGGCGTCTTGGCATCGACCCTGCTGATACCCTTGGCAGGCTCCACGCCTGTTGCGGTAGCGGCCGCCGAATCCCTCCCGGCAGCTAGCGTCGAGCGCCCTGCCTACATGCTCGTCCTGGGTAAGGTAAACGATCGTGCGGCATTTGGTCAGGGCTACGCAGCCAAACTCCCACCGCTCTACGACGAGTTCGGCGGCTCTTATCTGGCAATTGGTCGAGGGGTCACCGTGCTCGAGGGAGACTACGCGCCCGAGAGCTTTGTCGTGGGCCAATGGCCCAGCAAGGCCAAGGCTTTAGAGTTCTGGAATAGTGATGGCTACGACGTCCTGCGGCGCGCGCGCATCGACAACAATTGGGGCGATTTCGACGTGTTACTCGTGGAAGGCCTGCCCGCCCCAGCGACAGCTGCGCCCGCCATTGAAGCTGACCCAGATTGAGACATATCGGCAACATCCCGCGAGCGAACTGCTCTCAGGCATTAGACATATCTTTTAAATGGTATACCTTTTGGAGAATCCCCGCGAGTGGGGCGCTCTGAGAGGAAGATTATGCTCAACAAAACGCTTCAGTGCAGTGTTGCGGTGTCCGTTTTAGCCTTCGCAACAGCCACGCCGGTCATGGCCCAGGACGAGGATGACGACATCGTCGTGGTGACCGCCCAGCGGGTCGCGCAAGATATTCAAGAAGTTCCAGCGGCGGTGACCAACCTCGACGCGGCTCAGCTTGAGGATGCCCAAGTCCAAGATTTGACGGACCTTCAGTACCAGATCCCCAACATCTCCATCGCGGCTGGCACCGGTACGGCCAACTCCGCGCGTATCTTCCTGCGCGGCGTGGGTGAAGACGAAAGCCGTGGCGCCGTTGATCCTGCCGTGGGTATTTACGTCGATGGCATTTACATTGGCCGTCAGGTTGGCTCGCTGTTCGATCTCGTCGACCTGGAGCGGATCGAGGTCCTGCGCGGCCCTCAAGGCACGCTCTATGGTCGGAACACCAATGGCGGTGCGATTAAGCTGGTTTCTGTCCGCCCTCAAATGGAAGATAGCGCGGATTTCCGCACCATTGTGGGCAATGAAGGCCGCCTGGATCTTCGCGCCACGGCGAACATAGCGCTGGGCGACAACACCGCATTCCGCGTCACGGGTTTCTCGCGCCAGCGTGATGGCTTCTGGGACTTCAACCCGGACGGTGACGTCTTCGAAGACAATGGCGGCGAGTTCGGTGAGCTAAAGACCAAAGCGATCCGCGCCAGCTTCTTGCACAACTTCACCGACGATTGGCGCGTGTTGCTGAGCTATGACCGCACTGAGGATCAAAGCGATCCGATCCCTGACAGTGCTGCTCCGCCAAACGATGCAGACAATGACATCTTCACGATTGAGCCGCTGCCAGGCACCACATGTGCACCGGGTCCGGTGACATTCCGTCTACTTGGTTGCTTTGGCGACTATGACAACAATACAGAGTCAGAGGGCTACTCGGGCACCATCGAAGGCAAGCTGGGGAACATCAACTTCCTTTCGCTCACCGGCTATCGCGAGATGAACGACGATCTCGTCACGCGAATCGGCTTCCCCTACTTTCAGCAGACGGATCAAAACCAGTTCAGCCAAGAGTTCACGCTGTCCTCGGACTATGATGGCCCGTTCAATTGGGTCGGTGGCTTCTACTACTTCGAAGAGAGCGTCCTGCTCGAGACAACCTTCGTCTTCCCATTCTCCGTCGATGTCGACACCACGTCGTATGCTGTGTTCGGCCAGGGCTTCCTAGACGTTGGCGAGGCGGGTACGCTGACCTTCGGTGGTCGCTATACGGATGAGGAGAAGGAGCTGGATGCCGCGAACTTGGCTTTCAACCTTACCCGGATGGAAGACCAGACCTTCGACAACTTCAGCTACACCGTGAAGTACGATCATCAATTCAACGATGATCTGATGGTCTACGGTTCCTACTCAACGGGCTTCAAGTCCGGCGGCTGGTCGCCCGACTGCTTCGGCGCCACGGCTTGTTTCCAGCCAGTGGAAGAAGAAACGCTGGACTCGGTTGAGGTCGGCATGCGTTCCGATTGGCTCGACGGAAACCTCCGCTTCAACGCTACGTACTTCAACAACCAATACGAAGG
Source organism: Parvularculaceae bacterium (assembly GCA_013215175.1). Classification (GTDB taxonomy): domain Bacteria; phylum Pseudomonadota; class Alphaproteobacteria; order Caulobacterales; family Parvularculaceae; genus Parvularcula. Next base: position 20,525 of record JABSRH010000001.1, read on the forward strand.
TTTGCAGATCGGTGCCACCGTTCCAGGCCTCGGCTTCACCCGCTTCAACGTGGACGAGACGTCGATCCAGGGCTTTGAATTCGAGTGGACGTTGGACGTGACCGAGCAAATCTCGATCTTCGGCAACCTCGGTATTCTCGATGCGGAGTATGAGTCTGTCACCGAAAGCCAAGCTGGCGGCCTGACCAACTCTGGTGCGGCATGCCCCGGCGGAACGGTCACCGTCGATTGCGCCCTTGGCCTTGAGCTCAAGAACGCTCCGGAATACAAGGGCCTCGTCGGTGCTTCCTACACCGTGCCTGTGGCCGGAGGCCTCTTGTCACTCCGCGGCGATCTCCAGTTCGAAGATGAAAGCTGGAGCCTGGTGGCGAACGGTCCTGACCATGCACTGACGGACCCTGGTTTGCTCGTGAATGCGCGGGCGCGATATGAGCCGCTTGATGGCAATTGGTTCTTTGCAGTCTGGAGCCAAAACCTCACCAACGAAGAGTATTGGCGTGCGGCGTCGGCCAACAGCTTCACCGCTTATGCATCCCCCCCGATCACCTACGGTATTGAGCTCGGCGTCGAGTTCTAATTCGTACGGTGATCAATATCCCTGCCCCCATGAAGAGGCGCGCCCTAGCGGCGTGCCTCTTTGTGTCTGCCGCCTGTTCATCCCCGACGATAGAAGCCAGTGAGCCAACGAAGCCTGACCCAGTCACCACCGAGCCATGGGTCATGGCCACGGCCAGCGTCACAGACCTCGACCGGTCAGCACAGTTCTTCCGAGAGATCGGAGGCTACGAAACGGTGTTCCAAGGCCCATTGGACGCAGACGAGATCGCTTCGCTAAATCTGCCTGTCGGGGCATCCGCAGAAGTCCTGGTACTGAAGGCTCCAGGCTCTGAACACGGTTTTGTCCGCCTCATCCGTTTCGACAACGCTGGTCGCAAAGAGCCCACTCGTCCAGGCGCCAGAGCCTGGGATACGGGCTGTATCTGGTCACTGATGGTCCGGGTCAAAGGCATGCCCAGTGTCTACGACGACGCCATCGCCATGGGCTGGTGGACCGAGACGCCGATCACCTACCTCGAATTCGGCCCGTCCAAGCTAAACGTTGTAGTCTTTCGCGGCCCTGACGGTTTGCAGGTGCAAGGGTACGAGCGTTTGACCACGCCGCTTCCCGAAGGCTTCACGCCGTTCGAGCGCATCAGCCAGCCCTTCAACATCATGCAGATGACCCGCGACCGCGAGGCCGCTCGTGTCTTGATGGAGGATGTTCTCGGCTTCGATCGGTTCTGGTTTGGGAAGCCTTATACGGATGAAAAGCCGACGGTTATGCCGCTCGGCATCCCTCGTAATCTCACCACCAGCGTTCCGTACAAGGCGGGTATCTTCTATCCCATCGAAGGTGAGTATGGCCGCATGGAGTACATCGAAATCGATGGCCTCGACGGTGCTGACCATGCTGAGAAGTGCCGCGCGCCAAACTTGGGCTGGTTGTCCGTCACCTATCCCGTGCAGGATGTGGAGACCACGGCCTCAACCATTCGCGAACGCGGCGGTCCCGATCCAACCGACATTATCAAGGTGCGGCGGGCACCGTTTGGGACAGTCGAAGTCACCACGATCAAAGCTCCAGACGGCGCAACGATAGAGTTTCAATCCGCGCCCTAAGGCCCGTCACGTCGCTCGTGAGCATATTTGTCGACAAATTGATGCACCGCGGTTAAGCGGCAGCGCCTCGTGCGTTGCTCGCTTGGTGATGGGTCGTGCTCTGCATTGATACGTCTGCAAGACGAATGGCGGCGCGCCATCTATTGGAGTTCGACCATGTCCACCGACGCCCGCCCGAGCGGTCTCCCTACCGCCTTCGATACACTGGTGTCGTGGTTCACTGAAGAGGCGCTTCCGTTCTGGCATGAGCGAGCCTTTGACCGCGAGTGGTTGGGCTTCGCCGAGCATGTCTCCCACGACAATCAGACGATGTACGATGCTCCGCGCCGTATCCGGGTGCTAGCACGCCAAGTCTATGTTTATGCGCGGGCAACGACACTGGGCCTCTATGGTGAGAGTGCGGTCGCAGCTCATGACGCCTTCAAGGCCTTGTCGAGCTACGTGACCGGTTCCGGTGAGGCTCGCAGCGTCCCTCACGTGCTGGCTAAGCAGCCCGAGAATGCCAGCGACAAACGTGATGCTTATGATCATGCGTTTGTTATCCTTGCGTGTGCGGAGTACATCCGTGCATTCGGTGCCGATGAGGCACTGGCGCTAGCGAAGCAAGTTGATGCCTTCATGCAAGGGCTTGCCCATGAGGCTGGTGGGTATGCGGAGGACGACCTACGTTCGTATCCGCGCCGGCAAAATCCCCATATGCACCTGTTCGAGGCCTATACCGCTTTGCATAGCGCCACAGGCAACGCGACGTACAGATCTAGGGTCGAGGCCATTCAAGCGCTCTTCGACCAGTACTTCCTAGACCGGGACGAAAGCGTCGTGCGTGAATTCTTCGATGAGACGTTCCGCCTTGATCCAGAAAAGGGCGCTATTGTTGAGCCTGGCCACGCCATGGAGTGGATCTGGCTTCTCGATGCAGCAGGGTACGCTGAGCACGAAACCGACCGCGATGTCCTGCGCCAACTCTTTGCGAAAGCAGAAGAAACAGGTCTAACTAATGACCGACCTTTGTTGCGGGACATGTTTTTCTTGGGCGCCGACCAGCCGCCAGCCACTTTCCGGACTTGGCCGCAGACGGAATATGCTCGAGCCTGCTTGGTTCGCGCACGTTGGGGCGATGCGGGCATGATCGAGAAGGCTGAGGGCGTCGTGCAAGAATTGTTGTCGCTCTACTGTCATCAAGAAATCCGAGGAGCGTACTTTGATCAATTATCCGAGAACGGAACGGTCATTTCTAAGGTGATGCCGACCAGCACCATGTACCACTGGATGACCCTTGTGGACGAGATCTGCCGGTTCAAAGCGCTTCCGAAGGTTGATGGCTAGTTCAACAGTTCGTGTCAGCGGTTTGTCAGGAACCGTCACGGAACTATCATGCATTGATCGCGCACGTCGTCTGTGCAGCGTCGATAACTCGCTGTTAGAAAAGGTTAATCGCCAGTTTTGCGCTGAACACGTTGCATTGCGCAAATGATAAGTGTTGTCGCGCAATGCTCATCTGACTGTCACAGAAGCGTTGTGTACCCCTGATAGCCGCCGCCCGGTCAATTATCGGGGGTTCTGCGTGAATCGTTCTCTATCGCTGCTGGCGGCAGCTTCCACTTTCGCCCTTTCCACTGCTTTCGCTGGCGAGATCACGGGTACCGTGACCGATGCTGCAGGCGACATCCCACTTCGCGGCGCTGAGATCTTCGTGGCCAGCACAGGGCAGCGTGTGACCACCGAGCGTGACGGTTCCTTCCGTGTCACAGGTCTCGATGCTGGCCGCTACGACCTGATCGTCAGCTACGCCGGTGCTCAGTCGCAGACAGTTTCTGTGGAGCTGTCGTCTGACAGTGATATTGAGCGCGCGGAAATCCGTCTTGGCGATGCCGACGTCCTGTTCGTGCGAGGTCAGCGGGGCCAGCTGAACAGCGCGATTGCTCAGCAACGCGCCGCTGATGGCATTGTTACTGTTCTTTCTGCTGATGATATTGGCCAACTTCCTGATGAAAACGTAGCTGAGGCCGCTCGCCGTGCCCTGGGTGTTTCGATTGCCAATGACCAAGGTGAAGGTCGTTTCATCTCGATCCGCGGCATTAATTCTCAGCTGAATGCGACAAACGTCAACGGCGTCCGCCTGACTTCGCCAGAAGCTGGCGACCGCCGCATTGGCATGGATGTCATCGACGCTGACATTCTGAAAAACATCATTATCAACAAAACCTTGTCGGCTGATATGGATGGCGATGCCATCGGTGGTTCGATCAGCCTCGAGACGGTTTCTGGCCTCGATCGCGAAGACCGGCTGGTGAAGCTAAAGATCGGTGGTATCTACACGGACTTTACAGATGATACATCACCGAAACTGTCCGGTACTTACATCGATAACTTCATGGACGGTAGCCTGGGTGTTGCGCTTTCTGCTTCGTATCAGAGCCGCGAGTTCGCTTCTGACAACCGAGAAGTTGACGGCGAATGGGTCACCGACGATGTGCTGCCGTATCCAGAGGAAGAACTCGAATACCGCAACTACGATATTGAGCGTGAGCGTCTCTCACTGTCCGCCAATATCGACTACATGCTCACGGACCAAACGCGCATCTATCTCAACTCGCTCTACAACAGCTTCTCAGATCAAGAGTTCCGCAGTCGTCTTGAGCTGAAGATCGAAGACGTTGATGTGGACTTCCCGGTTGCTGATGTGGTGCGCTTCTCCAATGGTGGTGACGAAGACATCGAATTTGATCGCGACATCAAGGACCGCCTTGAAGAGCAACAGATCTACTCCTTCGTGACAGGCTTCGAACACAACGCCGATGTTTGGACGTTCGATGGTTCGATTGCCTTCACCCACGCTGAAGAGGAAGAACCAGATCGTCTCGATGCTGACTTTGATTATGACTTCCAGAACACGGTGAACATCAACGTTGCTAACCCTATGGCGCCGCGCCTCGGCTTTTCGCCAGCAGCGCAAGCTGAGTTCCTGGATGCAGCGAACTGGGGCTATGATGGCATCGAGGCCACCGATGGTTTGACCGAAGACAACGAGCTCGCTCTCACCTTCAATGCACAGAAGGACATGACGTTCGGCCAGTACCCCGGCTTCCTCAAGTCTGGCGTCAAAGCACGCCTCCGCGAGAAGAGTTACGACCTGGACTTCCGTGCCTTCGAGCCTACGGACGATCTCACGCTCGCTCAGTTCGAGACCAGTGTTGATTTCCCCATCGCGCTTTTTGGTCCGACTCCTGATCCTTCTTTGATCCGCGAGTTCTTCAATGCCAACCCAAACGGCTTCGAAGAAGATCTGATCGCCGGCGTCGAGGAGTCGGGCATTTCTAGCTTCGACGCTTCTGAAGATATCGTGGCTGGCTATGTCATGGGCCAGGTCGACATCAACAGGCTGCGTATCACCGCAGGTGTTCGCGTCGAACACACCTCAGTGGAGGCCACCGGCAATGTGTTCTCTGAGGCTGTGGCTGATGATCTCGACGACGCTGGCGCGACAGACTTCTCATCTGCACTCACACCTGTCTCGTTCAGTGATGAGTACACCGACGTTTTGCCAAGCATTCAGGCACGCTTCGATTTGACGGACAACGCGGTCATCCGTGCGTCGTACTACGCGTCGATCGTTCGTCCGAACTTTGGCCAATTCGTGCCAGCGGGTGGTCTCAACGATGACCAAGAGCTTGAAGCCGGTAACCCGGACCTCAAGCGTACAAAAGCGCATAACTTCGATTTGCTGGCTGAGTACTATCCATCCAAATCGTCGGTGATCCAAGGCGGTATCTTCTATAAAGACCTAACCGACTTCATCTCCGGCTTCGAAACCAGTCAGCCAGGCAATCTGCGTGGCGTCGATTTCGAAGAGCTGGCGAGCTTCACCAACCTCGACGAAGGCTCAATCTTCGGTATCGAGCTTGGCTATCAACAGGCGCTCGACTTCCTGCCCTACGGCTTGGACGGTCTCCTCGTGGGTCTGAACTATACCTACACGGACAGTGAGGCCACGTTGGCCGATGGCTCGACGATCCAGCTTCCAGGTCAATCAGAGAATATCTTCAACGCCATTATCGGCTACGAGAAAGGGCCTCTTAACCTACGCTTGGCCTATTCGTACAAAGACGATAACATCGACGATGTCTCTGTTGATGGTATTAGTGACGGCCGCGTTGTGCTGGAACAAGAGTTCCTGGACTTTTCAGCAAAGTATGCGTTCACAGAAAATGTGCGGGCTTACTTTGACGCGACGAACATTCTCGACACGCCGCTTGAGGTTAGCAACCGCGTCGACGGTCGCGACTTTCTCAACCAGTTCGAGGAATATGGCATCCGCTATCAGTTCGGTGTGTTGTTCCGCTTCTAAGCTGGCACAGTGCAACGCTTGATGGGGCGGCTTCACGGCCGCCCTTTTTTACACGAGAGATTCCATGCGTACTTTGATGATATCGACCCTAGTCCTAGTCGGGTGCGAGTTGGCCGATGAACGGCCGGTGACCGACCCCACAGTCCCTGCGCTGTCCGCGAAGGTCGAGACCGATCCCGTAGCCTCCGCCGATGATGCTGCTGACGATCCTGCCATCTACATTGACGTTAGTGATCCAGCGCGGTCACTCATTCTGGGTACCGACAAACGAGTGGGGCTAAACATTTACGACCTAGATGGTCAGCAGTTGGACTTCATCCCATCGGGTCGTCTGAACAATGTCGACCTGCGCCCTGTGGGGACAGGCGCCATGGCCGCAGCGACCAACCGTTCCGACAATTCGGTCACCTTGTTCGTCATTGAGGGCGGTATGGTGCGGGAATCCGGGCGATTTCCAACGATCCGAGAGGAGCCTTATGGCTTCTGTATGGCGCGTGCGGAGGACGGGTTCGTGGCTAGCGTGACCCACAAGACCGGCGAAGTTGATCTGTATACCTTCACGGCTAGTGATGGGTCAGATGCCACGCACACCCAGGCGCTCAAACTCGGCGAGCAGCTGGAAGGATGCGTGTTCGACGAGGCGAACGGCCACTTTTTCGTGGGACGAGAAGCTACTGGCATCGATCGATACACGCTTGATGGCGTTACGCTGGAGCCAACGGCCTTCGAAGTTGATCGCATGGGCGGGGAGAGCGGGATCGCTGCTGACGTCGAGGGGCTCACGCTGTGGCTGGGGACTGATCCGACCAGTGGGTATCTCATCGCATCGAGCCAAGGCAACAACACCTATGCCGTTTACGATCGCCGTGGCGAAACGTTCATCACACGGTTCAGTGTCGGAAAGGGCGATACGGTTGATGGTACCGAAGAGACTGACGGCATCGACGTTACGTCCGCTCCGTTACCTGGGTTTCCAGCTGGTGTGCTGATTATCCAAGACGGCTTCAACGATCCGGAAGGCCACCAGAACTTCAAGCTTGTAGACTGGCGCGATGTGGAACCTCTCATCACGAACGCACCCTAGGCTCAGGCAGCTCCGCCTAAGCGTACCCGAAGTGTTTCACCCAAGGCTCAAGGACCGGCATCACTGGTTCTAACGTCGCTTGATAGTGTTCGAACCGGTACGTTGCTGACTGGTAGAGTGGCTTGGAGACTTGCGCAAAGCTCGCCGTACGGCTGGGCCGGTTCTGCGACTGGTGGAAATCCTCGAGTTGTTGTTCCCAAGTCAAACCCATCGCGCTCAACATTGGTTCAACCGTGCTGTGAAGGTCCGTAACCAGATCTTCGTAACGGATGCGTGTGGCATTGAGGCCGATACGATCCTCAAGCACCGTGTAGAGCTTCATCATGGCATCATAGGTGCGCGCGGTATCCTGGATCGTCAGATAGTTCGCGGTATGATGCGAGGGCTGATAATTCCTCATCCACGCGCTTAGCACGGCATCGCACGGATGGCGGAGCATGAAGAAGAACTTAGCTTCAGGAAAAAGGCGCTTCATCAGTCCGGCTTGAAGAAGTCCCGTCGCGTGACGGTCGATGACGGTTTTGTGGGTCCGCTCTGTCGATAGAGCTGGCTCGAGTTCGCGCCAGTAGAGCTTGCGCAATTCCTCCGCTGCCGTCTCATTCATGGCGCCAATTTGCGCCCGCCCACCGGGAATGATGTTCGCAGCTTGCTGCCAGCAGGCGTCTGCCGCGTTGGCTTCCTCGGCGATAGCGACCTGCGAATGGGTCCTGAGGATGGCATCGATCAGTGTCGTGCCACTTCTTGGAAAACCGTTGATGAAGCAGAGGTTTGAACCGCCGCCGCTAGACCATTCCCCAGTAGACATGCTGTCGTACAGGCTGGTCGCTTCGGCTGTGTACCGAGTAAAGAGTTCCTTGTCCTTGCCGAAGCTGGCGTAGAGTTTTTTCTCTCGGCGATTGGCGTCGGCGAAGGCAGCCGCTGCTTCTTCGTGCCGACCTAGGCTAACCAAGCTTTGCGCCTCCACGAAGGCAGGCATCCAACTGGCATCGTTCGTGCTCTTGTTCGCTTTGAGAGCTTGCGCGATTGTCAAAGCTTCTTCGTGCTGTCCTTGCTCATGCAGAATGGTGGCACGAAGGGCATCAGCCTGCGGAAAATCCGCTTGCTTAGCTTGAAGTGCAGACAGACATTGCAGTGCGTCGTCTCGCTGTTCCGCCCGTCGGAAAGCCTCAGCGAGGTGAATGGCCGTATTGGCATAGTCCGTAGGCGTTGAAGCCAGCGCAACAGCGCGCTTGAGGACCGTAATAGCGTCGGCAGTGCTCCCCAACGAGACGAACGCCCGACCCATGTAAGTGAGTGTATCGCGGTGGTCGGCACGCAAATTGTTCGCTTGGTTCAATGCTGACAGGGCCTCGTCAAAGGCTCCTAGGCCGATCAAGAATCGCCCGAAATTGTGCCACGCTTCAAAGCGTTGTGGATCGAGCTGTACGGCGGATTGGAAGAACGCCTTGGCCTCTGCGTCGCGCCCCGCATTACCTGCAATGTAACCCAGTAAGTTCAGCGCCGTGACGTTCTCCGGCTCTTTCCTTTGCACGGCGAGGGCTAGCTTGTTCGCTTCGGCTTCGGCGCCGGTCTGAACCAAAAGTTCCGCAAGCTTTGTTTTCAGATCCGCATAGCCCGGATCAAGTTTCACGGCCTTGCGGTAGTGCCGAATGGCTTTCTTGAGATCCTGTTGTTGGGCGGCGATGAAGCCCAAATATTCATGGATTAGCGAGTGGGGCGCCATCACTGACTTCAACCGGGTGAGCACTGGCTCCGCTTCGGCCAGCCGCCCTTGCGTGATCATCTGCCGAGCTTTGTTGAACTCTGCTTCGAAATCCAGTGCCGGTTGAGCCATCGCGTCGACCTTCCATCATGCCGTCAGCTCGCATCCTGGCGGCGCGGCTTAAAACGTGCGTGAAGATGAAGATGGCGTGAGTCGCTAAGTCTTGAGGGACCGTGCTGGCTCTTTCAGGGCATCCGAAAACAGAGCGGATGTTAAAGCAATCAGCGCAGGTGCTGTGCCTTCGCTGAAACAAAGACACAGCTGAAAGAGCTACGCCGCGGTGCGGGTCCGTCCCAACCACTGGCCGATCTGGCGGGCGGCCTGGCGAATGCGGTGCTCGTTTTCGACCAGCGCGATCCGCACGTGGCCTTCACCACCTTCGCCAAACCCGATGCCCGGGCTGACCACCACGCCAGCATTCGTCAGCAGGTCTTTGGCAAAGGCGAGGGAGTCTCGTCCAAACTGTTCCGGGATCGGCGCCCAAGCGAACATGCTGGCTTCCGGTGATGGGACCGGGAAGCCTGCCCGCCCAAACGCTTCGACCAGTACATCGCGGCGCGCTTTGTACGTTGCGCGCAACGACGAGGCGCAGAGCTCGCTCTCATCGAGGGCTGCTACGGCCGCCACTTGGATCGGCGTGAAGGCGCCGTAATCGAGGTAGGATTTCATGCGCGAAAGCGCGGCGCAGATCTTGGCGCTGCCCACGCAGAACCCCATCCGCCAGCCTGGCATGGAGAAGGTCTTCGACATGGAGGTGAACTCGACGGCCACATCGCGCGCGCCATCGATCTCGAGGATCGACATGGGCGGCTCGTCGCCGAAGAAGATTTCCGCATAAGCCAGGTCGGAGATCAGGATCAGGTCATGCTTCTTCGCGAAGCGAACGGCCTCTTCGTAGAATTCCCGCGTGGCGACTTCTGACGTTGGGTTGCCGGGATAGTTCAGCACCATAGCCACAGGCTTACCGCCGACGCTGGTCATCGCTGCTTCAGCGGCACGGAAGAGGTTTTCGTCTGGCGTGCTAGGCATGTGCTTCACCAAGCCGCCCGCTAGTACAAAGCCGAACACGTGGATGGGATAGGACGGCGTGGGAACGAGCACCGCGTCGCCGGGCCGTGTGATCGCGCTCGCCAGCGTGGCGAAACCTTCCTTCGACCCGAGGGTCGCTACGACCTCCGTCGCTGGATCGAGCTCGACGTTGAAGCGCCGGGCATAATAACGGGCCTGCGCCTTCTTCAGGCCTTTGATGCCGCTGCTAGCCGAATAGCGGTGAGCGCGGGGGTTCCGAGCTGTTTCGCAGAGCTTATCCACGATAAAGTCCTGCGGAGGCAGGTCCGGATTGCCCATGCCGAAGTCCATCACGTCTTCACCGGCCGCTCGCGCTTCGTCTTTCATCCGATTGACCTCGGCGAAGACATAAGGCGGCAGGCGCGAAGCGGTTTGGCGGTCGATCATGGGCTCCTCAATCGATACTGGTGCGGCACAATGCTGCGTGAATGCGGTGGTACATGGCTGATCCTAGCTTACCAAGACATTGACAGGGAGGATCATGTCGCGCTTATAACGCGCCGCACACAAAAGCGAGGCCGCCCTAACAGAAATGGGGGCTGACGCTCAATGTTTTCCTAAGCCAGAGGCATACCATGTCGAAGATGCTGCGTTTTGTGGACGAACAACGTCGCCCGCCCGAAAAACGGGCCGCCGACGCGCGCAACAAAGACTTCCTCGAGATTGACGAAGGCTTCGCCACAGAAGAGGGCGCCGCTGGTGAAGTTCAGGCCTCGCGCTGTTCACAATGCGGTGTGCCGTTCTGCTCATCGGGTTGTCCGCTGGGGAACCACATTCCCGATTGGCTCCGCCTGAGTGCGGAGGGCGAATGGCAAGAAGCCTATCGGATGTCCTCCAGCACCTCGGCGCTGCCGGAAATCTGCGGCCGCATTTGCCCGCAAGACCGTCTTTGCGAGCAGGCTTGTGTCATCGAGCAATCGGGCCATGGCACCGTCACCATCGGCGCCATGGAGAAGACCATTGGCGACAAGGCATGGGACGAAGGCTGGGTTGAGCCCATCCGCCCGGCACAGGAGCTCGACGCCTCTGTCGGCATCATCGGGGCGGGGCCAGCTGGGCTCGCCGCCGCGGATCGTTTGCGCGAGCTGGGCTATCAGGTGACGATTTACGATCGCTACGATCGGGCCGGCGGATTGCTGACTTATGGCATTCCTGGTTTCAAGCTCGAGAAGCCTGTCGTCATGCGTCGGGTCGAACGGCTGCAAGAAGCAGGCGTGGCTTTCGTTCAGAACGCTGACGTAGGCAGTGAGCTGCCCTTCGCTGAGGTGCGAGCGAAGCACGATGCGGTACTCATCGCCACGGGTGTGTACAAGGCTCGTCAAGCGACCATGCCAGCGCCTGTTGGTGCGGTTATCCCTGCACTGAGCTATCTGACAGCTTCCAACCGTAAGGGCTTTGGTGATGAGGTGCCGCTATTCGAGAGCGGTGATCTGAACGCCGAGGGCAAGCGTGTGGCTGTGATCGGCGGCGGTGACACGGCCATGGACTGTGTCCGCACAGCGATCCGGCAGGGCGCCAAGTCCGTAAGCTGCCTTTATCGGCGCGACCGTGCGAACATGCCGGGCTCCGCCCGCGAAGTGCAGCACGCTGAAGAAGAGGGCGTTCAGTTCCGCTGGCTGACAAACCCGAAGGCGGTTGCTGCCAATAAGGACGGTAGCCTCGATCTCCGCACCGTGCAGATGCGCCTCGGGCCAAAGGACCGTACAGGACGCCAGCAGCCCGAAGAAACGAACAAAGAAGACAGCGTGGCTGTCGACATGGTCATCGCTGCGCTCGGCTTTGAACCTGAGGATGTGGTGACAGCCTTCGGTTTGCCAAACTTAGAAGTCTCGCGTCGAGGCACGTTGCGCGTGGATGGTGAGACCTTCGAAACCGCTGAGCCCGGTGTCTTCGCCGCTGGAGATATCGTCCGTGGCGCGAGCTTAGTGGTTTGGGCCGTGCACGATGGCCAGAGAGCCGCTGCCGGCATCCACGAGCGGTTGAGCCAACCCGTCGCTACCGAGACCAACTCCGTATCCAACGCGGCTGAGGCCAACGCATGACCCGCATCCTGAAGAACCCTGAAACACCCATCGGTCTTTACGATCTGCGCGAAGAGCATGATGCATGCGGCGTTGGCGTGGTGGCGGCCATCGACGGCAGTCCACGTCGCGACGTGGTGACCCGGGCGATTGAAGCCCTGAAGAACGTTTGGCACCGCGGCGCTGTGGCCGCTGACGGTAAGACAGGCGATGGCGCGGGCCTTCGCATCGGCCTGCCTCAACAGTTCTTCCGCGCCGTTGTGCGTGAAAGTGGCCACGAGCCCGGCGATGCTGCCATCGGCGTCGGCATGGTGTTCTTGCCACGGACAGATTTCGCCGCCCAAGATCGTGCGCGAGCCGTCATCGAGTCCGAAATCCTAGCCTTCGGCTTCCGCCTCTTCGGTTGGCGCCAAGTGCCAATCGACGAGACTGTTATCGGCGATGAGGCGCGGGCGGTTCGCCCAGAGATCGAGCAGATCCTCTTCCGCGACGAACGCAACCGCTCTCAGCAAGAGGTGGCACGCGATCTTTTCATCGTCCGCCGGCGGATTGAAACGCGCGCCCTCGAGGAGCGTCTGCGTGAGGTCTATCTTTGCTCGCTGTCCATGGAAGATGTCATCTACAAAGGCATGTTCCGTGCTCAGGACATTGCAGAGTTTTACCACGACCTTCAGGACGAGCGCGTCAGCTCGGCCTTCGCGATCTTCCACCAGCGCTATTCGACCAACACGTTCCCCGAATGGCGGCTCGCGCAGCCGTTCCGCATGCTGGCGCACAATGGTGAGATTAACACCATCCGCGGCAACGTCCGTTGGATGGATAGCCACGAGCCTGAAATGGCGAGCCGCGCATTCGGCGAGCATGGCAGCGACGTAAAGCCGGTGATCCAAGAGGGTTCCTCGGACTCGGCTGCTCTTGATGCCGTGTACGAATTGCTCGTCCGTGCGGGGCGCTCAGGCCCCATGGCGAAGGCCTTGCTGATGCCCGAAGCTTGGTCAAAGCGGGGCGAGGTCATGCGCACGGAAGTCCGTGCACTGTACGAATACTGCAATGCTGTGATGGAGCCGTGGGACGGCCCCGCAGGCATCTGTGCGTTCGACGGCCGGTTTGTCGTGGCAGGCCTCGACCGCAATGGCCTGCGCCCGCTGCGCTATGCGCTGACGGCCGATGGTCTGCTCGCTGTGGGTTCAGAAACGGGCATGTGCCCGCTGACCAACGAAGAGGTGATCGAACGCGGCGCTGTGGCCGCTGGCGGCATGATCGCCGCTGATCTGAGCACGGGCGAATTTTTGCGCCAGGACGACATCATCGATCGTCTGGTCACGGCACATCCGTATAAAGAATGGCTCGGCAATGTGATCGAGCTCGACGACGAATTGGCTGATGGTCCTGAGCCCCAACTCTTCGAAGCGCAGGAGCTTCGCCGTCGTCAGCGCTTGGCGTCGCTCACGCAAGAAGACCTCGAACTGATCCTTCGCCCGATGGCGGAAACGGGCAAAGAAGCCATCGGCTCCATGGGCGATGACACGCCCCTTGCGGTTCTGTCGCAGAAATACCGTCCGTTACCGCACTTTTTCCGGCAGCGCTTTAGTCAGGTGACGAACCCGCCGATCGACCCTCTTCGCGAGGGTCGAGTGATGAGCTTGAAGACGCGCTTTAAGAACCTAGGCAACATCCTAGCGGAAGATGAGACGCAAACAGACGTTTTCGTTCTCGACAGCCCGATCCTCACCAACGGGATGTACGCGCGGCTCGCTGATAAGCCTGAGCTCTCCACGGCTGTGGTCGACTGCACCTTCGCTATCGCCGATAGCGGACAATCGTCCGGTCGCGTCATTGAAGAGGCGCTGGATAAGGTAGCGGCCGACGCCGTCATGGCCGTTCGCAACGGCTCGGCCCACATCGTGCTGAGCGACGAGGCCATCAGCGCCGATCGCATGGGTTTGCCCATGGTTTTGGCAACGTCGCATGTCCATTCCGCTCTTATTGGCGCTGAGCTCCGATCTTCCTGTTCGATCACGGTGCGGAGCGCTGAAACCGTCGACAGCCACGCATGCGCCGTCCTCATTGGCGTTGGTGCAACGGCGGTGAACCCTTACGTCGCGATCGAGTCACTGGGCGCGCAGAAAGCCAAGGGCCTTTACCCTTCGCGCGAGCTGCATGACCTTGCACAGAGCTACAAGGCCGCACTTGATGCAGGCCTCCTGAAAATCCTCTCTAAGATGGGTGTGTCGGTGATTTCCTCCTACCGCGGAGGGATGAACTTCGAGGTGCTAGGTCTCTCGCGTAGCCTCGTGGATGCGTACTTCCCCGGCATGGCCAGCCGGCTATCAGGTCTTGGCCTAGCAGGCATCGAGACGAAGCTCCGTGAACTGCATGCTGATGCGTACAAGACGGACATCTCTCCGCTCGCCGTGGGTGGTTTCTATCGCGTACGTCAGGGTGGCGAGGACCACGCCTACGAAGCCAAGATGATCAGTGCGCTCCAGCGTGCCGTCCGCGAAGATGACGAAGACGCCTATCGCGAGTTCAGCAAGCTGAACGGCAAAGGTGAGCCCTCGCAGTTGCGTGATCTCCTCGACTTCCGCGAGCAGCACGGCATTCCCCTGGACGAGGTGGAGAGCGCGAACGCGATCCGTCAGCGCTTCCTCACGCCTGGCATGTCGCTTGGCGCCCTGTCACCCGAAGCTCACGGCGCGCTCAACGCTGCCATGAACCGTATCGGCGCGAAGTCCGTATCGGGCGAAGGTGGCGAAGACCCCTCTCGGTACAAACCAACGCCGAGCGGCGACAATTACAACTCAGCCGTGAAGCAGATCGCTTCTGGCCGATTTGGTGTGACCGCTGAGTATCTCAATCAGTGCCGCGAGATCGAAATCAAAGTCGCCCAGGGCGCTAAGCCGGGCGAGGGCGGTCAGCTGCCCGGCTTCAAGGTCACCGAGTTTGTCGCCAAGATGCGACACTCGAAACCCGGCGTCACGCTGATTTCGCCACCGCCTCACCATGATATCTACTCCATTGAGGATTTGGCGCAGCTCATCTTCGACCTGAAGCAGGTCAATCCGTCTGCACGGGTCTGCGTCAAGCTCGTCGCTTCAGCGGGCGTGGGCACGATCGCGGCCGGTGTCGCGAAGGGCAAAGCGGACGTCATCCTCATTTCTGGCAATGTCGGCGGCACGGGCGCCAGCCCGCAGACTTCGATCAAGTTCGCCGGAAGTCCCTGGGAGCTCGGCCTCGCTGAGGTGAACCAGGTGCTTTCGCTGAATGGCCTACGCAACAACGTCACTTTGCGCACCGATGGTGGCATCAAGACGGGCCGCGACGTGGTCATGGCGGCCATGCTGGGTGCGGAGGAATATGGCCTCGGCACGCTCAGCCTCGTGGCCATGGGCTGCTTGATGGTGCGCCAGTGCCACTCGAATACCTGCCCGGTGGGTATCTGTACCCAAAACGCCAGCCTGCGTGAGCACTTCACCGGCAAGCCTGAGCATGTCGTCCGCCTGATGACATTTATCGCCGAGGAGGTGCGCGAGATCCTCGCGTCACTCGGTATGCGCAGCCTCGATGAAGTGATTGGACGCTCGGACTTGCTCCGGCAAGCGAGCCGCGGTTCAGCGATGCTGGACGACCTCGACCTCGGTCCTCTGCTGGTCCGCACTGACGCCAGCGACAGGCCGCCAGTCCGCAATCGCAAGGGGCGGCAGGACCCAGGCCATTCGCTCGACGAGCAAATCCTCGGTGACGCCGCGGCCACGTTTGAACGCCGAGAAAAACTCCAACTGACGTACACGGTCAGAAATACAGATCGCGCCGTTGGTACGCAGGTCTCGGGCCAGATGGCGCGCTCGTTCGGTCCAGAGGGCCTTCCCGATGGCCACCTCTCACTCCTGCTGCGCGGTTCGGCAGGCCAGTCGCTCGGTGCCTTTGGTATGAAGGGGCTATCGATCGACGTGACAGGCGATGCCAACGATTACGTGGGTAAGGGGCTGTCAGGTGCCGTGCTGTCGGTACGGCCGCCACGCGGTGAGGTGCTCACCACGCCAAGCCTTGTCGGCAACACCTGCCTCTATGGGGCAACCTCCGGCTCGCTCTTTGTCGCTGGCCGTGCTGGTGAGCGTTTCGCCGTCAGGAATTCCGGCGCCACGGCGGTGGTTGAGGGCTGCGGCAACAATGGCTGCGAGTACATGACGGGCGGTGCCGTGCTGATCCTTGGAGAAGTGGGCGACAACTTCGCTGCGGGCATGACCGGTGGGATCGCCTTCATTCTCGATCGTGATGACACGGCCAGCCTGTTCCACAACCCTGAGACCACGACCATGGGCGCCCTCGGCGCAGACGAGGCCCAGTGCCGAGACCTGCTAGAGCGTCACGTTTTGGCCACGGGTTCAGAGCTTGGAGCTGCGTTGCTGCCCGACTGGACGAACGTCGCCACGTCGATCCGAACTGTGCGTCCGCGGGCCGATGTAGTGGATTCGTCTGTTGTGACCGCCCAGCGTTAAAAGCATCTCGCGATAATTAGGACTTCATTAGGTATAAAAGTCCAAAATTTGGGTTCACAAACGTTGATTTTGGTGTATAGGGCGCCATAGGAGTTAACGATGAACACGTTGAGCAACATTGCCACTGGTGTCGTCCTTCGCGTTGTCGCGAAGCTCCTTCCGCTCGTCGTCCTTATTATCAACAGCCCAAGGGAGCGGCGCTGACGCCAGCCACATGGCTAAAGGTCTTGCGAAGCTCCCGGTCTCGGGGGCTTTTTTTTCGCGCCGACAACATATGAAACGAAGCGACGCCATCACAAAAGGACCAGAACGGGCCCCCGCCCGTGCCTTTTTGCGCGCCACAGGTCTCGGTGATCGAGACATGTCCCGCCCGATGGTGGCGGTGGTCAGCTGTCATTCGACGGTGACCCCTTGCAACATGCACCTCCGTAGACTGAGCGATGAAGTCGTCAAAGGCGTCCGTGAGTCCGGCGCGGTGCCGTTCGAATTCGGCGCGCCAATGGTCACCGATGGCATCGCCATGGGCCACGCTGGCATGAGCGCTTCGTTGATCAGCCGCGAAGTCATTGCGGACTCAATCGAAATCTGCGTCACGGGCCACGCACTCGATGCTGCCATCATCCTCGTCGGGTGTGATAAGACAATCCCTGCCGCCGCCATGGCCTTGGCTCGCCTGAACGTTCCGGGTGCTGTGTTCTACGGCGGCACCATCGGCAAAGGCCGCCACAATGGCGAAGACCTTTCGATCCAAAGCGTGTTCGAGGCCGTCGGCTCCCACGCCGCGGGTAAGATTGACGACGGTGAGTTGAAGGCCGTGGAAACAGCGGCTTGCCCAGGCGCTGGCTCTTGCGGTGGTCAGTTTACTGCCAATACCATGGCGATGGCCTTGAGCTTCTTGGGTGTCGCGCCCATGGGTCTCGGCGATGTCCCCGCGACGCACCCTGACAAAGACGCCGTCGCCTTCTTAGCAGGCAAGATCGCTGGCGAGAACGCTCTGGGTACGCCAGTTCGCTCGATGATCACCGAGGCTAGCATCCGCAACGCCGCGACGGCTGTCGTGGCCTCTGGTGGTTCCACCAACGCTGTCTTGCATATTGCTGCCATCGCTCGCGAGGCCGGTATCCCTTTTGACATCGAGACCTTCGACCAGCTTTCGCGCGAAGTTCCCGTGATTGCCGACCTGAAACCGAGCGGCCGCTACTTAGCAGCCGACTTGTTTGATGCAGGGGGCTGCCGCCTGTTCGGTCAGCGACTGCGCGAAGCTGGACTGTTGATCGATGGGCCAACCGTCACTGGCAAGACGCTGTTCGAAGAACTCGACGCGGCGAAAGAAACCGAAGGCCAGGCGGTGGTCACCACCACAAAAGATCCCGTACGGCCGATGGGTGGCATTCGCATTCTCTACGGTGATCTCGCACCAGAAGGTGCCGTCTTGAAGGGCGCGTCGTATACCGACAAAGCCTTCGAAGGTCCCGCTAAAGTCTTCGATCGCGAAGAAGACTGTTTCGCTGCGGTTCAGCGTGAAGAGATCAAGGCTGGTGATGTTGTCATCATCCGCTACGAGGGCCCAAAAGGCGGTCCAGGTATGCGCGAGATGCTGGCGGTGACAGCTGCTCTGGCGGGACAGGGATTGGCTGACAAGGTGGCCTTCTTGACCGATGGCCGCTTTTCTGGCGCCAGCCATGGCTACGTGATTGGCCACATCACGCCAGAGGCCTGCGTCGGCGGCCCCATCGCCTACATCAAAGATGGCGATATCATCCGTATCGACCCTGAAACTCGTCGTATCGATGCTGATATTCCGTGGAAGGAACGTGAAGCTGAGATGACAGTCCATCCGGCGCCGTCGCTTGGCGGTGTTTTCGATAAATTCATCAAACTTGTCGGCTCCGCTTCGCGCGGCGCCACCACTCTTCAGGAGACCAACCAATGACCGAAGATCTGAGAGTATTCACCAAAGATGACGTGACGCCAGGCACGCTGTCGAATCAAACCATTGCTGTGGTGGGTTACGGCAGCCAAGGTCGCGCTCACGCACAAAACCTGCGGGACAGCGGTCTGGACGTTATCATCGGTGCCCGCGTCGGCGGTGCTAGCCACGTCAAGGCTGAAGAAGACGGGTTCCGTGTACTGTCCGTGGCCAATGCTGCAGCTGAAGCTGATTTCATTGCGCTCACAGCGCCAGATATGGCGCACAAAGAGATCTTCGAAAACGATCTGAAGCCAAACCTGAAAGAGGGCAGCACGCTGATGTTCGCCCACGGTTTCTCGATTATCTACAACCAGGTGAAGGCTCCGGCTGGCGTTGACGTCATCATGGTTGCGCCAAAGGGTCCAGGCGACCTCGTTCGTCGCGAGTACCAACGCGGTCGCGGTGTGCCTTGCTTGTTCGCTGTCCACCAGGATGCTTCGGGCAAAGCCTCTGACCGCGCGCTGGCCTATGCTGACGGCATTGGCGGCACGGCTGCTGCTATCTTCGAAACCACGTTCCGTGATGAGACGGAAACGGACCTCTTCGGTGAGCAAGCTGTTCTCTGCGGCGGCGTGACCGAGCTGTTCATCCAAGGCTACGAGACCCTGGTCGAAGCGGGTTATCCACGTGAGCTGGCTTACTACGAGTGCTTCCACGAGCTGAAGCTGATCGTCGACCTGTTGCACGAAGGCGGCCTGCAGAAGATGTACGACTTCATCTCGGAGACGGCGACCTACGGTGACCTCGTTTCTGGCAACCGCGTGGTCGGGCCAGAATCGAAGGCCCGCATGAAGGACGTCCTGTCGGACATCCAAAACGGCACCTTCGCTCATAACTGGATCCTCGAGAACCAGGCCGGCAAGGCTCGCTACGACGCGATGCTGCGTCAAAAGGGTGAGCACGACATTGAAGCCATCGGCGCGCGCATGCGTAGCATGATGACTTGGTTGAAAACCGACGGTAATAACTCCGGAGACTGATCATGACAGCGCAGGCAGCTGCCAACACCGACATTGAACCTCAAATGCAAACCATGCGGGGTGCGGACATTGTCGTCCACGCTCTCGAGGCTCAAGGTGTCAAGACGGTATTTGGCTATCCAGGCGGGGCGATCATGCCCGTCTACGATGCCCTAGCGGGGTCGTCGCTTAAGCACGTCCTTTGCCGTCACGAGCAGGGCGCTGCCTTCGCTGCAGCTGGCTGGTCGCGGATGCGCGGCAAGGCTGGCGTCTGTATCGCAACGTCGGGACCAGGTGCTACCAACTTGGTCACCGGCATTGCCGATGCGTTCATGGACTCCGTGCCGCTCGTGGCCATCACCGGTCAGGTCGATCAGGCGGTGATGGGTACGGACGCTTTCCAAGAAATCGACACCTTCGGCATCACGATGCCGGTGGTGAAACACAGCTACATCGTTCGCCATACAGAGGATTTGCCCAAGGTGATCGCTGAGGCGTTCCGCATCGCGGAGGAGGGACGTCCAGGACCAGTTCTGATCGACATTCCGAAAGATGTTCAGAACAAAGAAGCCGATGTCGAGCTCTTCGCTCCGCTCGATCACACGCGCGCAGAAGCTGACGAGGAGGCTCTGGCCCATGCTGCTGATGTCATCATGTCGGCGCAGAAGCCCTTGTTCTACTTGGGTGGCGGCATCGTGCGTGCTGGCGCCGTTGATGAGGTTCGTGCCCTGATCGAGGCCACGGGTATTCCGACGGTGGCAACGCTGCAGGCGCAAGGCGTTCTGCCGACGGATCACCCGCAATTCATGGGCATGCTTGGCATGCATGGTTCGCGCTCTGCCAATCTGGCCGTACAAGAGGCTGACCTTTTGATCGTGATGGGCGCTCGCTTCGATGACCGAGCGACCGGCAAGATCGCTACGTTTGCTCCCAATGCCCGCATCGTGCATTTCGATCGTGATGTCTCCGAGATTGGTAAGCTGCGCGACGCTAATGTGGGCGTGTGCGGAGAGTTGGACGATTGCGCCAAGGGTTTGATGAGCGTCAAGCCCGCCATCCAGCCTTGGTTCGATCAATGCATGGCCTCGAAGGCCGAAACACCTAACCGCTACGACGCACCAGGCGAGGGCGTTTACGCGCCTCGCTTCTTGAAGGAGCTGTCTGAGAAAGCTGGCGACAAGTTCGTGGGCGTTGCCGACGTCGGTCAGCATCAGATGTGGATCGCCCAACATTGCCGTTTCTCTCGCCCGCAAGCGCATTTGACCAGCGGCGGCTTGGGCACGATGGGTTTTAGTCTGCCCACGGGCATTGGCGCCAAGATGGCCGAGCCCGATGCGACGGTCGTCTCGATTTCGGGCGATGGCGGCTTCATGATGAACATCCAAGAGCTCGCCACGATCAACCGCTACAAGGTGCCGCTGAAGGTCGTCGTGATCGACAATTCGCGCCTAGGCATGGTTCGTCAGTGGCAAGAGCTCTTCTTCGACGAAAACTATTCAGAGGTTGATCTCTCCGACAACCCCGATTTCGCGCAGGTAGCGCGGGCCTTTGGCCTGGAGGCCTTCACGATCCGCCGCGCTGATGAAGTATCTGAAGGCATTGACCGCCTGCTGAACACAGAAGGTCCCGTGTTCGCCCACGTGGTGATCGACCCTGCACAGAATGTCTGGCCGTTGGTTCCGCCCGGAGCCTCCAACGCCGAAATGATGGACGAAGACTGATGACGATCGAGACACTCAGCATCGAAACCGATAACGTCAACGGCACCCTGCGCCGTATCTGGACGATCATTGAACAGCGCGGTTGGTACGTACGCAGCCTTTTGGTGGAAGAAGTCGAAAGCGGTGCCCGGACATGGGTCCAGGTCTCGCCGGAAGACGGCCGTCGCCAGATCCACACCCTGCGCCACCAGTTGGAAAAGCTGGTGAATGTGCGCAGCGTTGAGCTGCTGGAGCGCAGCCGCGTGCAGCCAAGCGTCTTCGAAGAAATACCCTACGCTGAGGCCATCTAATGGACGTTGCCGTTCGCGATAACACCGAGATCACCAATCCGTTCGGGCTCACCGAGGCGGAGATTGAGGCTATCGCGACGCGCCAGCATCCCGCTTGGCAAAACATTGCTGAGACTCCGTGCCTGCCAGCGCCCAAGCTATCGGCCTTGACCGGTGCTGAGCTGTTCTTGAAGTTCGAGAACCAACAGTACACCAACAGCTTCAAAGAGCGCGGTGCGCTGGCTAAGCTGGTTTCAACGCCTAAGGAGGATTTGGCTCGCGGCATTGTTGCGGCTTCCGCAGGCAATCACGCTCAAGGCTTAGCTCGCCACGCCGCGTTACTGGGCGTCAAAGCCACCATCATCATGCCGCGCCGCACGCCGTCGGTGAAGGTTGAAGAAACCCGAGCCTTGGGCGCGGAGATCATCCTCGAAGGCGATGGCTACGATGATGCCAGCGCCGTGGCCCACGCCCGCGTCGCTGAAACCGGCGAAGTGATGGTGCATCCGTTTGACGACCCCTACGTCGCTTGTGGCCAGGGCACCGTAGCCGTCGAAATGCTGAAGGCCGTTCCTGATATCGACACCATGGTTGTGCCCATCGGTGGCGGCGGCCTGATTTCTGGCGTCGCTGTGCTCGGTAAGCGGATCAACCCGAAGCTCAAAATCATCGGTGTCCAAGCCGCGCTCTACCCTGGGATGATCAATGCCCTGCGCACGCATCAGCGTGAATGCGGCGGCAGCACCTTGGCTGAAGGCATTGCCGTCACGAATCCAGGGAAACTCACGCGCCGCATCGTTGAATCCTACGTCGATGAGATTGTGACGGTTGAGGAGAAAGACCTTGAGCGAGCGGTTTCGCTGCTGTTGAACACTCAAAAGACCCTGGCCGAAGGCGCTGGGGCTGCTGGCCTCGCTGCCGTGTTGGCGCACCGTAGCCTCTTCCGTGGCCGGAAGGTTGGCAGCATCATCTGCGGCGGCAACATCGATACGCGATTGGTCTCGGGTATCCTCATGCGCGACCTGGCTCGCCAGCGCCGTTTAGCACGCTTGCGGATCGAGCTGATCGACGTACCCGGTCAGTTGAGCATCGTGTCGGACGCTATCACGGCGGCGGACGGCAACATCATCGACGTCTCATACCACAAGATCTTCAACGATCTGCCCGCTAAACAGACTTACCTCGACATCAGTGTCGAAGCGATCGATGCAGAACATATGGACCGCATCGTGGAAGAATTGCGACGAGTTGGACTGAACGTTCAGCTGGCGAATTATTAAGAGGAGCGCCTAGCCATGACCAACAAGGATCACGTACGAATTTTCGATACGACCCTTCGTGACGGAGAGCAGAGCCCAGGGTTTTCGATGACCATGAAGGGCAAACTCCGGATGGCCAAGGCGCTATCAGCGCTGAACGTTGACGTGATCGAGGCTGGCTTCGCCGCGGCATCGCCAGGTGATTTTGAAGCGGTCCAAGCGATCGCCGAAGTCGCTGACGGTCCGCGCGTCTGTAGCCTGGCGCGGGTCACGAAGGGCGACATCGATGCGGCTGCTGCAGCGCTGGAACCGGCAAAGGTAAAGCGCTGTCATGTTTTCATCGGCACCTCGCCGACGCACCGCAAGTACAAGTTGCAGCTGCGCAAGGGCGAAATCCTAGACCGCATCGAGGATGGTGTGGCGTACGCCGCGTCGCTGTTCGACGATGTCGAGTTCTCCGCTGAAGATGCTCTGCGGACGGAGAAGACATTCCTGGCCGAGGCCATGCGTGTGGCGGTCGAGGCGGGTGCAAAGACGCTGAACGTTCCTGACACGGTCGGCTACACCACGCCGGAAGAGATCTACGACACGTTCCGTTACCTGATCGACCATGTGGAGCCGGGTGACGACGTCGTCTTCTCCGCGCATTGCCACAATGATCTGGGCCTGGCGGTTTCTAATTCGCTGGCTGCTATCCGCGCTGGTGTGCGCCAAATCGAGTGCACCATCAACGGCATCGGTGAGCGTGCTGGCAACGCCGCCATGGAAGAAGTCGTGATGGCGCTTCACACTCGCCGCAGCTATTTCGGCGTGGAGACGAACGTCGATACCAAGCACTTCTTCGATACGTCGCGTACGCTGGAAGAGGTGACCGGAGAGAAGGTTCAGCGGAACAAGGCCATCGTCGGTCGCAACGCCTTCGCCCATGAAGCAGGCATCCACCAGCATGGCATGCTGAAGAGCCGCGAAACTTACGAAATCATGCGCCCAGAAGATGTCGGTGCACCGAAGTCGGCGCTCGTTCTGGGTAAGCACTCCGGCAAGCACGCACTATTTGCGCGTCTCGAAGAGCTGGGCCACGAAGTTGATCCTGCTGAGACGGATGCGATCTTCGCAGCGTTTAAGAAGCTGGCCGACGAACGCCACGAAGTAACGGACGAAGAACTCCGTACCCTGGTTTCTGGTGCATCCAACCGCGTCGTGTTGGCGGAGACCGTCTGAGCCATGGCGAAAACACTGTTTGAGAAAGTCTGGGAACGGAACCTCGTTACCCAGGAAACGGACGAACGCCCGGCGATCTTACACATCAGCCTACATCTCGTGCATGAGGTGACGAGCCCACAGGCTTTCACGGTGCTGAGAGAACGTGGTGTGAAGGTTCGGCGCCCCGATCTGACCCTAGCCACCATCGATCACTCGGTCCCGACCTTGCCCGCCGGACCAAGCGGCGAACTGCCTTACGTTACCGACGCTGCCCGCAATCAGGTGGAGACCCTTCGCAAGAATTGCGCCGAACACGGTGTTCCGCTTCTCGACTTGGGTGATGACCGACGGGGCATCGTCCACGTTGTGGGCCCAGAGTTGGGTCGTACGCGTCCTGGCATGACCGTGGTCTGCGGCGACAGCCACACCTCGACCCATGGCGCTTTCGGCGCTTTGGCATTTGGCATCGGCACCACGGAAGTGGGCCACGTGCTCGCGACGCAGTCACTGCTTCAACGTCGGCCGAAGACAATGCGTGTGAACTTCGTCGGCACACCCTCCGACACGGTGACAGGCAAAGACCTTGCCTTAGCGATGATCGCCAAGATCGGTACGCAAGGCGGCACGGGCTACGTCCTCGAATATACCGGTGAGTCGATCCGTGCGCTGTCCATGGAAGGGCGCATGACGCTTTGTAATATGTCCATCGAGGCCGGGGCTCGCGCTGGTATGATCGCCCCCGATGAGACCACGTGGTCCTATCTCGACGGCGCTGCGGGTGAGTCGGTCAGTCGCGACGACAATCTGTTCACCGATGAAGACGCTATCTTTGACGCTGAGATTGAAATCGACGCCAGCGCGGTCAAGCCGATGGTTACGTTCGGTACGGCGCCCGATGCCGCCATCGCTGCTAGCGCGTCGGTCCCGGCGGGTGTCGAAGGCATCGACTATATGGACCTCGAAGAGGGCCAAGAGCTCACCTCGGTAGCTGTCACCACTGTCTTCGTAGGCTCCTGCACCAACGGCCGACTCGAAGACTTGCGTGCCGTGGGCAAAGTCCTAGGCGGGCGCAAGGTGGCTGACGGCGTCAAGATGCTGATCGTTCCGGGATCGGAGCAAGTGAAGCGCGACGCTGAGAGCGAAGGCCTTCACAGCCTCTTCCTCGAAGCAGGCGCAGAATGGCGCGAGCCCGGTTGCTCCATGTGCATCGCCATGAACGGCGATCGCGGCCAACCAGGTGATCTCGTGGTCTCCACCTCCAACCGCAATTTCAAAGGCCGTCAAGGCGAGGGTGTGCGCACCGTCTTGGCATCCCCGCTGACCGCTGCCGCCTCCGCCGTCGCAGGGCATATCGCCGATCCGGGAGAGTACTTATGAGCATCGAAGCCTTCACCTCCCTAACGAGCCGCACGGTGGTTCTTCCCGAAGAAAATATCGACACGGATCAAATTATCCCTGCACGATTTTTGACCACGACAGGACGGGACAGCTTGGCCGATGCCTGCTTCCACGACTGGCGGTTCGAAGCATCGGGCAAGATGACGGACCACACGCTCAACACCACGGATATCAGCAGCCATAAGATCCTCGTAGCGGGCAACAATTTCGGTTGCGGGTCCTCGCGTGAGCATGCCCCTTGGGCCTTGATGGCGCTCGGCTTCCGCGCGGTGATCAGTACAGAGATCGCCGACATCTTCCGTTCGAACTCGCTCAAGAACGGCCTTTTGCCGGTTATCGTCCCACCCGAAGTGCTGGCCGATTTGCACGAGCAGCCTGGCGTTGAGATCAGCATTGATCTTGATGCTGAGGAGCTGCGCTTCGGCAACCACGTGGTGAGCTTCTCGACAGAACCTTTCGCCCGTCGCTGCTTGCTCGACGGCCAGGACAGTCTGGACGTCCTGCTTAGCGCGGTCCCTGACATCGAAGCGTTTGAAGGAGCGCAATCGTGACGATCAATATCACTGTCCTCGAAGGCGACGGCATCGGCCCTGAGGTCACCAAAGCGGCGATCGCTGTGCTCAACGAGACGGCGAGCAAGCACAATCTCGACCTGTCCTACGACCACCAGCTGCTCGGCGGCATCGCTATCGACGAGACGGGCAATCCGTTCCCGGACGAAACGCGAACGTCGTGCCAGGCTTCGACCGGCGTGCTGCTCGGTGCAGTTGGCGGCCCGAAGTGGGACGGCGGCAAGGTACGGCCCGAACAGGGCCTCCTGAAGATCCGTCAAGATCTCGGCCTCTACACCAACCTGCGTCCCGTGAAAGTGTTCGAAGGCCTCGAAGACCTCTCGCCGGTCAAAGCCGCCAAAGGGATGGACGTCTTGATCGTTCGTGAGCTGACCGGCGGCATCTATTTCGGCGAGCGCGAAGAGGGCACGCAATACGCTTCCGATCTTTGTGGCTACACGGACAAGGAAGTTCTCCGCGTCCTCCGCGTGGCCTTCGAAGCGGCCAAGGGGCGCTCAGGTCGGGTGACGTCGGTCGACAAAGCCAACGTGCTGGCCAGCTCGCGCCTCTGGCGGCACCACGCCAACGCACTGGCAGCTGACTATCCCGAGGTCCAGCTCGACCACGAGCTCGTGGACGCCATGGCTATGCACCTCGTCACCCATCCAAGCCGTTTCGATGTGGTCGTCACCGAGAACCTCTTCGGCGATGTCCTGTCCGACGAGTCCGCTGCCATCTCCGGCTCCATCGGTCTGGCGGCCTCCGCCTCGCTGGGTGAACCCGGCACGCCGGGTCTTTATGAACCCATCCACGGTTCCGCGCCCGATATCGCGGACAAAGGCATCGCCAATCCGGCGGGGGCAATCCTATCCTCCGCCATGTTGCTGCGTTTCGGCGCTGGTGAAGAGGCGGCTGCTATGAGCATCGAGACGGCAGTGGAACAAGCCGTTGCCGCGGGCATTCGCACGGGCGACCTCGGCGGTGACGCCAACACGCAGGTCTTCACCGACGCTGTGCTCGAACGACTGGCCTAAGCGCCACCAAGGGCTGGTCTTGCGGCCAGCCCAGCTATTGCGCAGGCGGCAAGGGGTGCTTAAGCGCATCCCCGAACAAGGATACCAGCCATGCGCCTCTCATCATTCTATTTACCCACGCTGAAAGAGAACCCTGTTGAGGCGACGATCGCCTCGCACCGGTTTATGCTGCGCGCTGGGATGATCCGGCAGGAAGCTGCAGGGATCTACGCATGGCTACCTCTTGGTCTCCGTGTGCTGAGAAAGATCGAAAAGATTGTCCGCGAAGAACAAGAGCGTGCGGGCGCCGTGGAACTCCTCATGCCGACGATCCAACCGGCGGATCTTTGGTCAGAGAGCGGGCGCTTCGACGCTTATGGCCCTGAAATGCTCCGCATCCAGGACCGTGGCGGCCGGGACATGCTCTACGGCCCTACCAACGAGGAGATGATCACGGATATCGTCCGTGCCAACGTGAAGAGCTACAAGCAGCTTCCGAAGATGCTCTATCACATTCAGTGGAAGTTCCGCGACGAGGTCCGGCCTCGCTTCGGCGTCATGCGTGGCCGTGAGTTTCTCATGAAGGACACCTACAGCTTTGATGCGTCCCCGGAGGATGCACGCAAGAGCTATCTCAAGATGTTTGCTGCCTATCTCCGCACTTTCCGCCGGATGGGTCTTGAGACCATCCCGGTGAAGGCGGACCCCGGCCCTATTGGTGGTGACCTCACCCACGAGTTTGTTGTGCTGGCGGAGAACGGCGAGAGCGATATCTACTTGCATCGTGGACTGATCGGTAAGGATATCCCTGGCTCCGACTTTGACTTCCAGGGCAATCTCGAGCCGATTTTCTCCGACTGGACGTCCCTCTACGCAGCAACGGACGAGATGCACGACGAGGCTGCCTGGGGTGAGGTGCCTGACGAGGACAAGCTGTCACTGCGCGGTATCGAGGTCGGCCACATATTCTATTTCGGTACGAAATATTCCGAGCCTATGCGCGCCCGCGTTCAGACGGCGGAGGGCAAAGAGGTGCCGATGGAGATGGGCTCCTACGGTATCGGCGTCAGCCGCTTGCTGGGTGCACTGATTGAAGCGCACCACGATGAGGACGGTCCCAAGTGGCCCGCATCCGTGGCGCCATTTCACATCGGCCTGGTCAACTTGAAAGTAGCGGACGAGGAAACGAGCAAGGTGTGTGCTGAGCTTGAAGCTTCGCTTGAGGCCGCGGGTATCGAGGTGTTGTACGAAGATACCACGGACCGTGCCGGCGAGAAATTCGCGCGCATGGATCTTTGCGGGTTGCCCTTTCAAATTGTCGTGGGTCCGCGCGGACTGAAGGAGGGCGAGTTGGAGCTCAAAATCCGCAAGACCGGCGAAAAGACTAGTATTCCTGTGGACAACGCTGCAACGCACATCATAAAACTCGTCCAAGAAGAGCTTCAACTCTTAGCGATTGCTTAAACAATACGAAGTCTTTTACTTGATGTTTTGATTAAAAATTAACGCTGTTTCTGGAAAGTTAACGTCACAGGGCAGGTTAGGCTTAAATTGTTATCCCCGGCCTTTCTATGGGGGTTATCCTGGGTCTGACTTTTGTTTGTAGACGGAGACGCGAGCGTGATTCGCGCACAGGACAGACCCCAAGCCCAAGACGAGTGGGACCAAGCAGCCGACCTCGTTCTTCGGGTAACGACGAGAGCCTTTGGCGTTGAACGACATGATCTCATGTCGAAACGGCGATCAAAGGCCGATATCGCCTTTGCTCGACAAGTGGCGATGTACCTCTTTCACGTGGTGTTCGGCGGCACCTATCGTGAGGTGGGTCAATTATTTGGCCGTGAACGGACGACCGTAGCCTATGCCTGCAGCCTGGTGGAGGACGAACGGGACGATATCGACCTCGACCGGAAGCTGGATTCGTTAGAGGAAAGCCTCGATCGCCTTTGGGCCATTGAGTGTTTGCGCCGTGCTCGCTCGACGCGCGGCGTGCTCAGGCGTTCAGCTGCTGCTTGACGGTTTGTGCTGACAAACCTGAATCGCGAAGAGACCTGAGCGTTGCCGCAAGATCGCGTTTCGCAAGACGTCGTCCTGTTTCGTCCGTGATGAGAGGATGGTGACGATAATCTGGCTCAGGAAGATCGAGTAATCTCTGGAGTACACGGTGGAGAGGAGCTGCACCCCGCAAGTCCTCACCACGGTAAACCAGGGTGACCCCTTGGGCAGCATCGTCGACCACCGAAGCTAAATGGTAGCTACCAGGAAAATCCTTCCGTGCCAGGACTTCATCGTCCAGTTGGGAGAGATCTACCGCATGCGTTACAGAAGTGTCCTCGTTGATCTCGGTCCAGGTCAGCGATTGCCCTGCCAACTGCCGCCGCACCTCTCCTGCGTCTAACCGCCAGGCAAACGGCTTTCCCTCCGCCAACAGAGCTTCCTCTTCCGCAGCGGGCAGGGGAGCCGTGGCAGGAGGAGCCGGGCTCGGCCCATGGGGAGCATTGGCCAGTGCGCGCAGTTCTGACCTCGTCTTGAAGCATCGGTAGAGCAGCCCCTTGGCGCGCAGCGTCTCGAGAGCCTCCCTATAGACATCAAACCGCTCGGACTGATTCCAAGGCTCGGCGTCCCACGCGATCCCCAGCCAAGCCAGGTCCTCGAAAATCGCCTGCACGAATTCGGGACGGCAGCGTCCCTGATCGGTGTCCTCAATCCTTAACAGGAACCGCCCGCCGCTGGCCCGGGCCAGGTCGTGATTGAGCAGCGCCGAATAGGCGTGGCCCTTATGGAGAAGGCCAGTCGGCGAGGGTGCGAAGCGGGTCACGATCATGGGCGGCACGGGACATGCATAACAAAACGTTAAAAGGAGTTTGTCCCATGTTCCAAAAGGCTCGGCTAAAGTCCAACGTTCAACCTCGACCCATCGTGATCGAGCTGCGTGACGGTCGGACCCTGCGTGGACGCTTGCAGCTGGGACCTGAGGTTCGGGCGGAGACGCTCCTCGCCAAAGCCGGCCAATTCCTCACCATTCGAACCCCGAAAGGTGACGTCGCGATCAACCGAGATATGATCTCAGCCCTCTTGATCGGCGAAGACGAAATCGCCAGCCACCGCCAGGGCAAGGGACCAAAAGAGCAGCCAAAAGAGAAGCTTGAGGCGACAAAATCTTCAAAGGGCTATGACCCTTGCCGAATCCTGCGGGTTCGCCCCGGTGCGACGTCGGCCGAGATCAAAGCGGCATGGCGGGCTCGTATTCAAGAATGCCACCCGGACCGTGTCCGCGGCGGCGGTCACCACGAAAGCGTGGTTCAGGCAGCCCAGCGCGAGGCCGCGATGGTCAACGCTGCTTATCAAACGCTGACCAGCCTTCGGACGGCCAATTAACCGGCGCCGCCCACGGTGATAGCGTCGATCTTGAGGCTCGGCTGACCCACGCCCACGGGCACGCCCTGGCCGGCCTTGCCACAAACGCCGATGCCCGGGTCGAGGGCGAAGTCGTTGCCGATCATCGACACCTTCTTCATCACCGAGGGACCATCGCCGATGAGCGCTACGTTCTTCAGCGGTGCGCCCAGCTTACCGCCTTGGATGCGATAGGCCTCGGTGCAGTTAAAGACGAACTTTCCAGAGGTGATATCCACTTGACCGCCAGCAAAATTCACGGCGAGGATGCCGTCTTTCACCGACTCGATCAGCTCTTCGCGAGGCTTGTCACCGCCCAGCATGAAGGTGTTGGTCATGCGCGGCATCGGCGCGTGCTGATGGCTCTCGCGACGGCCGTTCCCGGTAGCCGGCACGCCCATCAGGCGGGCATTCATGCGATCCTGCATGAAGCCAACCAGCTTGCCGTCTTCGATAAGCGTGGTGCGTGAAGTCGGCGTGCCTTCGTCGTCCACCGTCAGGGAGCCACGGCGTCCCTCAATGGTCCCATCGTCGATCACCGTGACGCCTTCCGCCGCGACTTTTTCGCCGAGGAGCCCAGCGAAGGCGGAGGTCTTCTTACGGTTGAAGTCACCTTCCAAGCCGTGGCCCACCGCCTCGTGCAGCAGCACACCGGTCCAGCCTGAGCCCAGAACTACTTCCATCTCGCCCGCAGGGGCTGCTTCGGCCTGAAGGTTCACCAAGGCCATGCGCAGGGCTTCGTCCACTTGGGACTGCCAGAAATCAGGATGCAGCAGCCGCTCATAAGTCTCCCGTCCACCGGCACCGGTGGAACCCGTTTCGCGACGATCACCATCTTGCGCAGTCACCGAGACATTCAGCCGGACCAGAGGCCGGATATCCGCCACGGCCTCACCGCCGGGCCGCAAAATTTGCACCTGCACCCATTCGCCCGAGAGCGATGCCGAGACCTGGCTGACCCGTGGATCCTTGTTTCGAGCGTAGGCGTCGATGTCCTGCAGCAGCTTCGTCTTCACTTCGAAAGGCACTGCCGACAGTGGATCGGAGTCCGCATAGAGGTGGCGATTCGTTTTCGGCGGGGCCGCCGCCAACACACCGCCATGGCCAGCCTTCACCGCTTCGACCGACTGCGCTGCTCGTTTGAGAGCCGCTTCCGAAAGCTCGCTGGCGTGGGCAAAGGCCACCGTTTCGCCGAGCACCGACCGCAAGCCGAAGCCTTGGGTGATGTCGTAAGAGGCGTTCTTCAGCCGCCCATCATCAAACACAAAGGCTTCTGACTGTGCGTATTCTAGGAACAGCTCGCCATCATCAGCGTGCCCGAGGGCCTGATCAATGATCGCTTTGGTGCGGGCTTCGTCGAGGTCGGTTTCGGTGAAGAAGAAACTCATGAGCGTCCTTTATCGGCCAAGGGCTTCGATGTGGTGCATGCCTGCCTAAAAATGCAAGTGCGGCCAAAGGATATCTCGCATCAGCGAAATTCGCAGAAAAAAGGGTTATGCGACGATATTTCTACGCCTATAGGGGCGACAAACGTAACGATCCGGCATTAGTAGGGGCCCTATGTCTCGTACCCTGTTCTCTCTTGTATTCACGGCGCTAGTTGGCTTTTCAACTCTCGTCGGGACCGCTTCAGCCCAAGAATCAGCTGACCTTCCAGACCCGCACGGCATTGGCTTGCGCGAGGCAGCGACGCCGGTGGCTGAGGAAATTCATATCTTTTACGACGCGATCCTCGTGCCGATGAAGCTGGGCATCAGTTTCTTCGTCCTGGGTCTGCTGGTTTGGGTAGCCGTTCGCTACAACAAGAAGGCTAATCCTGAGCCGAGCAAGTTCAGCCACAACACACCGGTGGAAGTGGCCTGGACGGTGATCCCGGTGCTGATCCTTCTCATCATCGCCGTTCCGTCGTTTGAGCTGCTGCAGGTCGAAGACAAAATGCCAGACGGCCAAGTCTACGAATACGAGAAGCAGTCAGGTACGCTCTTCGGTTTCGAGAACGATTTCCCTGAAGCCCGCATGGTCAACAAGAAGCGCCACATCGAAGTGGCAGCGGTTGCCGACAGCGGTGAGCGTCGTCTTCTTCAGCCAGGCCGCGACTATGACGTGGAAGGTCTCGGCGATCCGCAAGTCACCGTGAAGCTCGCCGAGGCGCTGCCTGGTTCCGAGCACCTGATGATCCGCGCGGGCCGCACTCGGGTCGGCAAGAAGAAAGTCCTCGGCGTCTTCGGTAGCGATCGCTCGGAGATTGTCCCTGCGCCGAGCATCACGATCAAAGCCACGGGCTTCCAGTGGGGTTGGAAATACAGCTACCCCGACTTCGGCGACTACGAGTTCACAGCGCTGATGCTGTCCGAGCAGGAGGCGGGTAAAGACCTTTATCGCTTCGCGACCGACAACGACATCGTGATCCCAGAGGGCGAGACCATCCGCCTGATCACCACGGCGGAAGACGTTATCCACTCGTGGGCCATGCCAGCGTTCGGCGTGAAGATCGACGCGATCCCAGGTCGCCTCAACGAGACATGGTTCTACACCGAGAAGAAGAACACCTATTACGGTCAGTGTTCGGAGATCTGCGGCAAGGACCACGCGTTCATGCCGATCTCGATCAAAGTGGTCACCCGCGAAGAATTCGAAGCTTGGGTCGACCAGCGTCGCGAAGACGAAGGTCTTGAGCCCATGTTCGGCCAACAAAATCTTGCAGCCGTCCAAGGCGGCGCCAGCGTCCAAGCAGCGCTGAAGTAAAGGGAATAGCGTATCATGAGTGCCACTGATCACGTTGCCGACAGCCACGCGGACCACGACCACAAGCCAGGCTTTTGGGTGCGTTGGTTCTATTCCACCAACCACAAAGACATTGGTATTCTCTACCTGATCTTCGCTATCCTGGCAGGTGTCGTTGGCGGCGCCATGTCGGGTCTAATGCGGATCGAGCTGGCTGAGCCCGGCATCACGTTCCTCACCAATTTCACGTCGGGTACGCCGCAACAACAGCTCGACTCAGCGAAGAACTTCTACAACGTCCTGATCACGTATCACGGCCTCATCATGATCTTCTTCATGGTGATGCCTGCTCTGATCGGCGGCTTTGGCAACTTCTTTGTACCGATCATGATCGGCGCGCCGGACATGGCGTTCCCGCGCATGAACAACATTTCGTTCTGGCTCTACGGTGCATCCGCAACGCTCCTGGGTCTGTCGATGCTCGCGCCGGGTTACGGCGAGGAGATCGGTTTCGGCGGGGGCTGGGTGCTCTATCCGCCGCTATCCACCCAAGGCGGGCCAGCGATGGACCTCCTGATCGTGTCGCTGCACCTTGCGGGTGTCAGCTCGATCCTCGGTGCCATCAACTTCATCACCACCATCTTCAATATGCGTGCACCCGGCATGACGCTGCACAAGATGCCGCTCTTCGCTTGGGCGGTTCTGGTTACCGCGTTCCTACTGGTTCTCTCGCTGCCAGTGCTGGCGGGTGCTATCACCATGCTGCTGACGGACCGCATGTTTGGCACAGCGTTCTTTGACGCGGCCCAAGGCGGTGACCCTGTTCTGTACCAGCACCTCTTCTGGTTCTTCGGTCACCCCGAAGTGTACATCTTGATTTTGCCGGCTTTCGGCATCATCAGCCACATCGTCTCCACCTTCTCGAAGAAGCCAGTTTTCGGCTACCTCGCGATGGCTTACGCTATGGTGGCCATTGGCTTCATCGGCTTCATCGTGTGGGCCCACCACATGTATACCGTGGGTCTGTCGGTGAACATGAAGGCCTACTTCGTGGCGGCGACGATGGTCATCGCGGTGCCAACAGGCATCAAGATCTTCTCGTGGATCGCCACCATGTGGGGCGGCTCCATCGAGTTTAAGGTCCCCATGCTGTGGGCAATCGGCTTCATCTTCCTGTTCACCGTTGGCGGTGTGACGGGCGTGCTGCTCGCGAACGCTGGTATCGACCACTACATGCACGACACCTATTATGTGGTGGCGCACTTCCACTACGTGCTCAGCTTGGGTGCCGTGTTCGCCATTTTTGCGGCCTGGTACTACTGGCACGAGAAAATGTTCGGCGTGAAGTACAACGGCCTCCTCGGTGGTCTGCACTTCTGGACCATGTTCGTGGGCGTGAACCTGATCTTCTTCCCGCAGCACTTCCTCGGTCTGCAAGGCATGCCACGTCGCTACATCGACTATGCCGACGCCTATGCTTTCTGGAACGAGATTTCGACCTTTGGCTACTACGTCACCGTTCTGGCGATGGGTTTCTGGTTCCTCGGCCTGATCCAAGCCTTCTTCTTCGGTAAGAAGGGCGAGGCGCAGGACAACCCATGGGGCGAGGGCGCCACGACGCTTGAGTGGACCCTTCCAAGCCCACCGCCTTACCACCAGTTCAACGAGCTGCCGAAGATCAAGTAACTTCGAAGGTTCGCGGCGAGCGACATCAAACGTGAAAGCCGCGCCCTTCGACTGGAGGCGCGGCTTTCTGCTATAAGCCCGCCGACAACGAGAAAGACGAACGATGAGCGATACCGTCGCGACACCAGGGGATGAGACCCCCGCCCACCTCACGGCCAGCCCGCGGGACTATGCCGCTCTGCTCAAGCCTCGGGTGATGAGCCTGTCGATCTTTACCGCGCTCGCCGGCATGGTCGCCGCGCCGGGCGCGATCTCAAACTGGGGCCTCGCCATTCTCTCGACCATCGCGATCGCGTTGGGCGCGGGCGCGTCGGCGGCCCTCAACATGTGGTGGGACGCCGACATCGACGGCAAGATGAGCCGCACCGCCAAACGCCCGATCCCCGACGGCAAGGTTCCCGCCGCAGAAGCTTTCGCCCTGGGCCTCGTCCTGTCAGCTTTGTCGGTATGGCTGTTAGCGCTGTCAGGCGGCTATCTCGCCGCTGCGCTGCTCGCGGTTACCATCGGCTTCTACGTGGTGGTCTACTCAATGCTGCTCAAGCGCCGTACACCCCAGAATATTGTGATCGGCGGTGCCGCAGGGGCCTTGCCGCCCGTGGTTGGGTACGCTGCTGTCACCGGCACTGCCCCTTGGGAGGCGTGGGCGCTCTTTGCGTTGATCTTCCTTTGGACACCGCCACACTTCTGGGCGCTCAGCCTCCTGAAGAAGGACGACTACGAGGCTGCCGGTATCCCGATGCTACCCAACGTGGCGGGCGATCGCGAGACCCACAACCAGATCGTTCTTTACACGATCGTCCTCGTCATTGCGGCGCCATTCTTGGCGCTCTTCCCCATCGCTGGTTGGCCCTACGTGGCCGCCTCGGTGATCATGGGCGTCGAGTTCTTGCGCCGTTCTTGGATCCTTCGCCAAGAGCCGGGCAACAAGGCAGCAGGCAAACTGTTCGCCTTCTCGATCTTCTATTTGTTCGCGTTGTTCCTGGTGCTGTTGATCGAACATTGGGCGGGTCTACATGGCTGATGAAAACGAGAATATGGGCCTGCGCGGCAAGGTGACCGACGCCTTCGATCGTGAACTCGGCATCCCAGTCGAGGAAAAGAAGCCTGAGCCCCAACCCGAACCCGAGCCTGAAGAGACGCCTGCTGACGAAGACCTGCAAGCTTCTGCCAAGGAAGTGGATCCTCGTGGTCTCGGTTTCGACGATGTCGGTGAGGGCACGCCGACGGGTGAGATGCACACGCAAACGGAGGCCGAACGGAAGGCGCAGAACCGCCGCAACGCAGCGATTGCTTTCTCCGTGCTCGGCTTTGTTATTCTCGTCTACCTGACAACCTTCTTCCGCCTCGCAGAGAACCTCAAAGGGGCGGCAGGCTAGTTATGGATCAAAACGCCCGTACAGCGCTCAGCGTCTCTGGTGTCGTGGTCGGCATGGTGGCCATGTCGTTTGCCGCCGTCCCGCTTTACCGTGCGTTCTGCCAAGTGACCGGTTGGGGCGGCACAACGCAAGTGGCTGAGCAGTACGCAGATCGTGTGCTCGACCGTGAAGTCACCGTGCGCTTCGACGCCAGCCGCGCCAAGGGGATTCCATGGGAATTCAAACCGGCCCAGGTGAGCCAAACCCTGCGCATCGGCGAGTCGGGCTTGGCTTTCTACGAAGCGACCAACATGTCCGACGAACCGATCATCGGCAGCGCCACTTTCAACGTGCAGCCCGCCAAGGCCGGTCAGTACTTTATGAAGGTCGATTGCTTCTGCTTTGAAGAGCAGCTGCTCCAGCCTGGCGAGACCATGCTGATGCCGGTGACCTACTTCATCGACCCCGATCTCGACGACGAGCGCAACCTCGATGAGGTCCGCGAGATCACCCTCAGCTACACCTTCTACCGCAACGAAGACGCAGAAAAGCGAGAAGGTCTGAACGCTGAGCGTTACGCGTCGCGCTAGCCTGTGGTCTTGACCAAAAAGCCGCTGCCAAAATTTGACGCTTCCTTCGGTCAGTTCATGGACTGGGGAGGATACGTTCTGTCTGAGCCGTCTCACTGGGCAGGCGTGGGAACGGTTTTCGCCCTCGGTGGGTTGGCTTGGTTTTGGCACGGATTGGGCGTTTCCGGTGCCGTACTGGTCCCCGTGGCGGTCGCTGCTGGTGTGTTGTGGGCTGCATGCACGTTGAGAGCGATGAGACGCGCTTACTTGCGCGTTTTCCGAGAACAATTAACTCGACAGTGCGCTGACAAAAATGATTCGCGGTAGCCGTTGAGCGCTGTTCACGGCGTAGACCGTGGGGTCCATCACCGAACGGTAGGACCAGCAATATACAACAGGAGATTGGTGCCACGGTCTTCGCCGTGGCAAGCGCCAAGCGGTACTGTGGCAAATGCCTGGAGACTAAAGCGCCGAGAACGCCTGCGCGTAGTCCGCTTTCGCAGGCGCCACCGGCTCGTCCTCATCCAGCAGCGCGAAGCCGAAATGCTCTTTCGGGTACGCGGTCTCAAACGGTGCTGCGGCATCAGCTTCGAAGCCAAATCGTTCGTAGTAGGACAAATCACCCAAAACGAAGACACCGCGCCAGTCGTTGGCACTCGCCATCGCCAGGGCACTCTCGATCAGGCTCCCGGCCACACCTTGCTTGCGGACCGCCTCTACTGTCGCGACGGGGGCCAGGCCTAAGCACTGCTCAGGACTCTGCATCGCCGAAAGCATCACGTGGCCGATGATCTCGCCCTCTGCATCAGCGAGAAACTCCACCTCAGCATCACCCTGTTCACGGAGCATCTGGACCAGCTTCGCTTCCGCATCACTGGGGAAGGCAGCCCTCAGCAGAGCGTCCACGGCGGCCGCATCACTATCCTCGTAAGGACGGATTTCCCAGTCGATTTCACTCACGCGCTTGCCTCAGCCTTGATCCGCTTGATCATGCTCACCACGCCATTGGATCGCTGCGGCGTGATGTGCTCTTTCAAGTCGATCTCCGCCAGTTTGGCCTCGGCGTCGAGGGCTGCCACGGCGGCTTTCGTCTGCCCCGAGAACAAGCTGACCATCAGGGCGACCAAGCCCTTTACGATGGCGGCATCGCTATCACCTCGAAACTTGATCGTGTCGCCCTCGTTCTCGAACACCAGCCACACCTGGCTGGCACAGCCGCGGACGCGTGTCTCTTCGTTCTGCTCGGTTTCGGCGAGAGCAGGAAGCTGCCGCCCCAGATCGATGAGGTAGCGGTACTTTTCGTCCCAATCATCGATGAAGGCGAAGTCGGCGGCGATGTCGTCAAAGGAAGGAAGGCTGCTCATAGCGAGGCAGCTAATAACAAAAGGACGCCATGGCCAGTGCCATAGCGTCCTTCTCACCCTGTGACCTTTTCGGTCTAGGAAGGATTTCTTAGGTGCCGGACGTGTCGGCGCCAGCTGGCCAGCCCACGCAGCTCGACATGTCGTTCAGGCCGTGCTGACCGAGGCAGAAGGCCTCTTCGTAGGGCGTGCGCGTCGCCGCGATGCACTGGTCGAGGTTCATCTTCGCGCTGGTGAAGCAACGCTCAGACTTACGCGACGTGGCAAACGAAGCCATGTGCTCTTGCGTGGCGGTGTTCATGGCATAGTGAGCGCCGAGAACGAGTGCCTTCGTCACGATGGTACCAGGACGGACAGCTGGGTCTGCGGCCTTCGCTTCACCGGCCCAATCGGACGACCAGCTTGCGTAGCTGACCAGGTTTGGACGAATGCTGCCGACCTTCGTGCGAACCACTTGGCGCTGCATATCGTTGGTCCACTCGCGCTTAGCGGCGAAGCTCAGAGCGGCGTCGATACGTTCCATGCCGGTTTCGGCAATGGTTTTGCGAGCCCATGCAACTTTTTGCATGTCGTACGCTTCGGAAATGTAGGCATCACCCGTCGAGCGGATCTTGCCAGCGTCGGAAGCGGCAAAGGTCATGATCGAAGCAATCGCTTGATCAGCACCCTTCAGGTTGCGGATGAGGCCTGGGTTGGATTCCAGCTCAGCGGCGAAGGCTTTTGCGCCTTTTGACTTCACCTGCTTTTCGATCTCAGCGGCGAAGGCTGGCGAGTCAGCGGCCACCATGGCGGCGTAAGCGACCCACGAACCGGCCATCGACTTGGTGTCGTGGCTGGCCAGGCGAAGGTGAGCTTCGCGCATCGCGTCGCCCGACTCCGGCATGTTCGACGAGACATAATCGATGTCTTCGCGGAACTGGATGTATGGCTGCGCGGCGTACTCAACGATGGCCGAGCCTTGGAGCTTGGTGACGTCAACGCGCTTTGGCGCAGCATTGGCTGCATGGGCGGCACCAAAGGCGACGACGGTAGCTGCACAACCCATTGCGAGCATTTTGGTCAGCGAGTTCGTCATGTCGTCCCTAACTGTGTCAGCGTTACGCTGAACGCCCCGATCTTCATCAACGATTTGGAATGGTTTCAAAAGCGTTAATGCGGTCTCTTTCAACTGCTTCATGTTTGATCTCCCAGGGTGCACCCCGTTGCACCCTGGGGAGCATCGTTCGCCGCCCGTTCAGGAACATTTAAGGGGAGGAGCCATAGCGTTAATGCATGGATTCGCCCGTGCACCACTTTGCTCACAATCGGCCTGGACGCCCTGAAACCATGCGGTTTCGTGCGGCGCGGCATGAGCGTGTGTTTTTTCGCCAAAACGCTGATGGCAGCATCAAAACAGCCCGTGGCGACGTTGTTCGCCAGTTCCCTGGGCTGAAAACGCGCCTTTCTGGATTAAAGTTGACCGACCTGACGGCGCCGTCTTCGCACCATCGGGTGCTTGAAGCTTTGATCGAGGCTCTAGAGAACGGCTTCGCTGAACGTGACGTGCGTCTGGCCCGTTTCGCAGCGGCCCGGTTTGCTCGACTCAGCTTGAAGGCGCTGCCTGGTGGTGGCTTCGTGACTGAGCTTGTGCCGCTGGTGGCCATGGGGCAGCGTCCGCCAAAGCCCGTGGAAGCAAAGCCTGAGACAGCGCCCGTGCCGACCGATCAACTGGCCAATGTCAGCCACGAGATCCGCACGCCGCTGAACGCCGTCATCGGTTTCGCCGACGCACTCCGGCAAGAGAGCTTCGGCCCGCTCGGTGACCACCGCTATCGCGACTACGCGAAACTGATCCAAGAGAGCGGTGAGCATGTGCTGTCGCTGGTCAACGATTTGCTCGACCTCTCCAAGGCGCAAGCCAACAAAATCGAACTCAGCAAGACTTCGGTGGATGTGGCTGACCTTATCAGTTCCTGCGTATCGATGATTGAGCTCGATGCTGACAAAGCTGGCCTCCAGATCGTCATGAAGACATCGCCCCAAGTGGGCAAGGTGGAGGCTGATCCAAAAATTTTGCGTCAGGTGATCATTAATCTGCTGAGCAACGCACTCAAGTTCACCGACCAAGGTTCGATCACGGTCCGCACACGCATTCTCGATGGCCGCCTCGTGGTTGCTGTCGAAGATACTGGCGTGGGCATGTCGTCCGAGGATCTCGCCCGCATTGGCGAGCGGTTCTACCAGGCCCGCTCGGCCGGTGTTCGCGGCACGCGAGGTTCCGGCCTTGGCTTAGCGCTGAGCCAGGAGCTCGCGAAGGCCCATGGTGGTCGCCTGGATCTCGCATCAGCTCCCGGACGCGGCACACGCGCGACACTGACCATTCCCGTGGTCCAGCAGGGCCGTCCTTGCTCGTCCGCGGAAACCTATCGGCTGCCCAACGCTCAGCAAGCGTCCCAAGGGGCCGATTGGCTCGACGTTGATCGCCGCCTCCGCCGTACTGCCTAAATCACTATGCGCTTAAGGAGCGACCTTCTTGTCAGCGCGGTCCAGCGCCAGGCTGAGGCTGCTGGTTGCTTTGTCTCGGTCCTGACGAAAGGTCACGAGAGTGGCGGGATGATCTTCATCAAGTGGGTGGAGGGACGTCAGGTCAAACTCTTCACGGAAGGTTCGTCTGCTGAGGGCCGTGTCTGGCTCGCTAGAACACCTGAGCCACAGCCGGAGGCTGAAGCCAACGCGATCCTCGACAGCGAGCGATCATTCGACCCAGATCTCTGGATCGTAGAGGTGGAAGGGCCATTCTCAGTGGCGAATGAAATCCTGAGCCCGCAGCCTCTCGGCTAGTTGTTCGTGCCGCTGTCGCGATCCTCGCGCGGGCGTACCACGCGGCCTTGAACGGGGCTTTCGGGCACATACGGGCCTTGGTCCATTTGACGGCGAAGGATACCGCCAATGCTGTCGTTCCTGCGTGTACTGTACTCGCGCGCGCCATAGGCCCGCAGCATCAGGTCATCGCGCAAGGCATCGTAGGTCGACTTGAGGCTGTAAAGTTCCTTATCCGGAGCGAAATAGCCATGGTCGAGGGAGAGGGGCTCAAGATCCTCCTCCACATGGGTTTGACCCATGAAGTTTGACCAAATCTGCGCCGGGAAGGTGGCGCCCGACACACGATCCATGGGCTCCGAATCGTCGTTGCCCACCCAAACACCCGCCGTCAGGTGCGCTGAGTAGCCGATAAACCAGGCATCGCGCCAATCGTCTGTCGTGCCCGTTTTGCCGGCCACTTCATGCCCAGGAATGCGAGCAGAGCGCCCCGTGCCCGATGTGGTCACGGCGAGTAGCAAGTCCGTCATTTTCTCCGCTGACCGAACGCTGATGACGCGAGGCGCCACGTCGATCTGACGCTCATAAAGCATCTGACCGCCTCGTGTGCTGATCGATGCGATCGCATGAGGCTTGGGCGAGTGACCTTCGTAGGCAAAGGGCATGTAAGCGGCTGTGAGGTCGTGCAGGCTCGTTTCAAACACACCCAGCGGTAGGGTCGGGTAGGGCTCAAGCAGCGCGTTGATCCCGACTTGCTGGGCCGCATCGATGATCCGCTCACGGCCAATCGCTTCGCTGATCTGCACCGTCGCCGTATTCGACGAGCGCGCAAAAGCCTCGCGTAAACGGTGCGCACCAAGAAACGTCTCGCGGTAGTT
The DNA here is from genome assembly GCA_013215175.1 of Parvularculaceae bacterium. GTDB lineage: Bacteria > Pseudomonadota > Alphaproteobacteria > Caulobacterales > Parvularculaceae > Parvularcula. Next base: position 62,079 of record JABSRH010000001.1, read on the forward strand.
CTTCGGCGACCATCCATCCACTTGCACCGGCTGGTCAACGAGCACAGTGTCCTGATCGAACCCTGCCTCCATTGCCGCGAGGTACACGAAGGGTTTGAAGGCTGAACCGGGTTGTCTCTTGGCCTGGGTCGTCCGATTGAACTGGCTCAAGCGATAGGACTGGCCACCCACCATGGCAGCAATGCCGCCGCGGCGGTCATAAGCGATGAGGGCAGCTTGCGTTGCGCCGCGAGCCTTCGCGGCATCGGTTTCGACCACCGCCTTGACCGCGGCCTCAGCGTGCCGTTGAGCAACGGGATCAAGCGTCGTGGTGACCACAAGGTCCGTGTTCGCATCACCAGCGCGCAGCGCCAATTCAGCCGCCACATGATCGAGGAAGTAGCCATAACCGTCGCGCTCGTCGCGCAAGGCTAGCGTTGGCGGCTCCATCATCGCCAGCCGAGCCGTCAGTCCCGTGATCTTCTGGGTCTCGAGTAAGTTGCCGATGACTTCATGGCTGCGCTTGATCGCGCCATCGAGGTTAACGTGAGGCGCCAAGGTGGAAGGCGCCTTGGGCAACCCGGCCAGCAAGGCGGCTTCGCTCAGCGTCAGTTCTTCAGCGGGTTTCGAGAAATAAGCCTGGCTCGCCGCGCTCAAGCCGAACGTGTTCGCACCCAGATAAATCCGGTTGAGGTAGAGTTCGAGGATCTCTTTCTTCGTTAGGCGTGCCTCGAGCCATAACGACAGGTGCAGTTCTTCGAACTTACGCTCAATCGTCTGATCGCCGGTCAGGAACAGGTTCTTGGCCAGCTGCTGCGTGATCGTGCTGCCGCCTTGAACGACCGTACCGGCCGTCCAATTGCGCAAGGTCGCTCGCAGCAGGGCAAACGGGTCAAAGCCGGGGTGCTCGAAGAAGTTCCGATCTTCCGTCGCTAAGAAGGCCTCGACGACATAGGGGGGCAGCGTGTCGATATCGACCGGATCGCCAAGGTCGCTACCGCGGCTCCCCAGCTCTGTTCCGTCCTTCGCGAGGATGAGGATGTTCGGCTGCCGGCCCGCTAAGGACAGATCAGTAAGAGGATCGGGGAACGTATTGAACGCCACCTGCGCGTTCACGGCCATTAACGGGATCGCCACGGTCAACGCCGTCGACATGGCGGTCCCAATTGGCCGCCCGATGAAGCGCCAACGCAGGCGTTCAGGGAGCAGGCGGCTTTGCCGACTGAACCATTGGCGCAAAGCGACCATACCGACCGAAAGGTCGGTCATCGTCTCATCGACGACGCGCTCCGCAGCACCTGGATCTTTCGGACTGGCCAATGACAACTCCCCGCTGGTGGGAACCTAGCAACAAAACCTTGATGTAGGGAAATGAAGAGGTCCCCATCTTGTGAGTGAAAAAAGTGGGCTCGCTAGAGCTCACCCCGCGCGATCCAGGCTGTATTGGTGACGTCCTCAAACCAAGGTGCAAAACCACCAACATAGACGGCGTTGTCTTCCTCAAACGGGGACCTTGCGAAGGTCGCGACCTTGCTCAGCGGCCGGTTGTTCGGGTTGTTCCCTGGAATGGTGATCTCTTCGAGGCGGTAGTCCACTTGCCCACCGATCACGGTACGGACGACGTACCAGGCATCTTTGCCAAAGCCGGTGCGCCAGTGGGGGAAGGCCGGACGGGCGGCGAGGTAGTTCGGGTCATAGTAGACCTCGATGCCGATCCACTCTTCGGTGTCGCGGCCACGACGGCGCATCATGCTGGCTTCGCTCGCGATCACATAGTGGGGCTCTCGTCCCAGCTCAGAACGAATGAGCGCGGCGAGGTTGATTTCAGCGCGAGGGCCTTTGTCACCGGGCGAGTAGCGGAAGGAGCGGTTCAGCGTCGTGAAGGCCAACGTCGTCTTCGACCGGCTGAGGTCACAGCGGAATGAGCTGATCTCGTAGTTCTTCTGCCAGTAGATATCCAAGTCCTCAAGGTACGGACGGATGGCAACCACATCTTCGAGGTCAGTCATCGTCTCCCAACGCGGCTGCGTTCCGTCGACCCGGCGCAGAATCTGACGGCTCGTCGCGGCATAGAAACGGCCACCACAGGAGGCAAAGCCCATAATGCGTTCTCGGCCACGGGGCTGATATTCGGGTCGCTGATCAAACTTGATACCGCCTGGCGCGGCGGCATTGTAGACGCCGCGGAAGATCCCCAACGGGTTCGGGTTGGCGCCCGCAAAGATCAAGTCTTGCCGCAGCTTGGGGTCTCGCCAAGCGCCCAGCGCGTTGATCTCCACCTCTTCGACCGGCTCAGAGACTTCGCCGATGTCCTGATGGGCCCAATTGCCACTTGGGGTACGGATGAAAATGCCGGCCGGTGCAGGCTTGTTGCGCTCCTTCTCGTAGGTCGCGCCGACGAAGAGATAGTCCAACGTCTCGATCGGGCGACCCTGGCTGTCTCGGTCAAAGCTTGCCTGGCCCATGCTGGCCACGCGCGTGTAGCCGCGCGGCATTTGCATATCGAGCTGCCAGCGGTCTTCGCGCGAGTCGAGACGCATGATCTGCCCACGTCGGTTCTCTTCTGTCTCGTTCCAATAGGCATTGCCCGCGAAGACGTGGCCATCGTGGGTGGTCATGGCACTGACTTGTGTGCCCGTCAGGCGACGACCCGCTGTGTCTGTCTCTGGCGCTTCGAAGGCGAACAACCACGGCACTTGCGGCAGCAGGCCTTCTTCGCCCTTTTCGGGGCGCTCAATCGGGATGTTGGCTTCCCTCCGAATGAAGTTGAGGGCGGCCTCCGTGGTCGGATCACCCGTGGAGCCGAAGAAGCGGTAAATGCTCTCTTGGTCCCGTCCGATGCTTTCATAAAGCACAGCCACGGCACCTCGGCTGCGCAGTGAGGCGGCAAAGGGTTTGGCTTGGCGGAAGACGTTCGGACGGCCTGCGCTGTGCGCCACAAAGAAGGGCGGCAGGTTGGTGCCGGTCGCCGCCTTCAGCATCGGCGAGACCTGCGCCCAAAAATTGGGGCTCTCGCCGAAGACCTGGCGCAGCGTGCGTCCCTCGACGGTATTCATGTTGGTGGAAGCGATTTCTGCCGGGACGTCATAGGCGCCCGAATCAAGAGCGATGACACCGCCGAGGTCCGCTGGTGTGGCGCCGTACTTGGCCAAGTAGGTGGCATCGGTGCCCACAAGCGCGGCGAGGTGGGCGCCCGCAGCATGGCCAGCGAGATAGATCTGGCGCGGGTCAATGCCATAAGCGTCGGCGTTCTTCGCCAACCAAACGGCGGCGGCAGCCACATCGTCTGCCTGCTCTTTGGCCGTAACCTCAGGGTGAAGGCGGTAGTTCATCGCGGCCACCGCGAAGCCTTCGCTCAAGAAGTACTTGGTCTTGGCGCGGGCGGTGCGTTTGTCGCCAGCTTGCCAGCTTCCGCCGTGAATGATCAGCACCGCCGGCTTGAGCGTGCTGAGCGGTCGCGCGGAGATATCGATGACCTGGCGAGGATGGCCACCATAAGGCTTGTCGCGGTCAACGACCTCAGCCGGTAGCGGCTGAGCCTGAGCGGTGGCGAAGAGAAGGAAAAAAGCTACGGAAAGCGTGCGAAGCATGGCGTTCATCGGCCCTGGCAATTGACGTGGTGAGTCGTTTCCGCATTCTCGCCGCCAAGCGTTAAGCTCTTGTTGACTTTCCCTGGCATTGGAGCCCTGCGACCATGAGTGATCGTCCATTTTGGGAGCATAAGAGTCTCAAGCAGATGTCGCGCGAGGAATGGGAGAGCCTCTGCGATGGTTGCGGTCGTTGCTGCCTCATCACGCTCATTGATGATGATGAGCCTGACATCATCGCCGAAACGTCGGTTCACTGTGCTCAGTTCGATGCCAGCTGTCGGCAATGCCGCAATTACGAGCAGCGGGCTGTTTTGGTGCCGAATTGCGTGACGCTGACACCTGAGAACGTAGCCGATTTAGGCTTTATGCCGCCAACCTGTGCCTATCGTCGCTTGTCGGAGGGGAAGGGCCTGCCGAACTGGCACCCGTTGCTGACCGGACGCCGCGAGAGTGTGGCTGAGGCTGGGGTTGCTGTGTCGCCTGACCTGACGGACGAGCGCGGCGTGGATGAAGACGATCTTTGGCGCTTCATCACAAACGAAAGGCGCCGCGGCTGAGCCACGACGCCTTCCCAAAACGTTCTAAGTGCTAAGACTTAGGCAATCGACTTGCGGCGGCGCATGGCAACAAAGCCAGCCAATGCAGCGCCGAACAGAGGCAGAGCACCTGGGACTGGAACTGCGGCCGCTGCGCGGACGTCAATGTTGTCGAGAGCCGCATCGTCCGATGCGAAGATGATCAGCGCTTCGATGTTGGTGAAGATCAACGGCAGCGACGTCGCTTCGAACAGGTTGAAGGCTACCGCAGCGAAGGTGTTTGTCGCAAAGTCAGTGACGCCGATCACCGTCATTTGGACCGGTACATCAGAAGCAATTGTGTTTGGACCGGCGAGTGCACCGAAAAAATCGAAGCGACCGCCGTTCTCTTCAACGATGGTGATCTGGTTGTTTTCGCTGAAGCCCAGAAAGCTGCTGAACTCGTTGCCGGGCATGTCGACGCCAGCGTCAGCATCAAACACGGCCGACTCTTCGTTGTCAGGAATAACAACGAAGCCGTCCTCAAAGTACGGCGCGCCAGGGTTGACGTTGACCAAGCCGCCGATGCCGGCGAACCCTTCAAAGTCAAGGATAACGGCGTTCGCGATGCCGAACGATGCTGCAAGGCCGGCTGCTGCCGCGAGAAGCTTCTTCATCTAGGGCCCCCAAAAGAATGCTGAATTTCAAACCCAAAACACGGTTACCAGAAAATTAACCCCTTGGGAACCGGCGGGGCTGGGTTTTCGATGCGGAAGTTGCGGCTTTTGTGCAACTGCACAAAAAAACGCCGCGGTGGCGAAACCGCGGCGTTCTCTTGAAATCAGTCGCGTTGCTTACGCAGCTTTCTTGCGGCGGCGTGTGGCAGCGAAGCCAGCCAGCGCAGCGCCGAACAATGGCAGGGCTGCAGGAACCGGAACCGCAGCGCGTGCGCGAAGATCAACGTTGTCGATACCCATATCGTCGCCAGCGAAGATGATCAGGGCTTCGAGGTTTGTGTAGATCACGGGCAGGCCGGATGCCGGGCCGACGGTGAACTGGGCTGCCGAGAAGGTGTTGGTCGCGAAGTCCTGAACACCGATCACGGTGATGGTCGCTACGCTCGACGTTGCGAAGCTCAGAGGACCAGCGATGAGGCCGAACAGGTCAAAGCGACGGCCATTCTCTTCCACGATCGTGATCTGGTTCGCAGCGCTGAAACCGAAGAAGCTGCTGAAT
>JABSRH010000010.1 GCA_013215175.1 Parvularculaceae bacterium
TGCATGGACGGATTCCAAAACCCGCTCCTTCGTGGACTCGCGGACGCTCGCCTCGCCGTTTATGACGCGCGATACCGTCATGGGAGAAACCCCCGCGTGCCGTGCAACGTCACTCAGCTTGACGGTTCTGTCCCGTCTGGGTTCAGCGATGTTTGACACGAGTCTTCCATTCCAGGTCGCACGACTGAAAGTGCGCCATGGCCCTAGCTGGGATCAAGTCCCAATTGACTAGGACAAATGTTAGCGCTACCATTTATATAGAGATAGCGGGCGTTCAGCGAAATGTACCTTTGGACTCAACATCTAAACGTCAGCGAGAAACTCCGTGGGCGACAGCGGAATGACACCGGAGCAACCTTGAGCCGCTCTGCCTACGCATCGACCGCTTCCTTTGTACTCAAAACAACACCCAGCCGATTGGTGACAGCGCCGAAGAAAGCCACGCCAGTGGTGGTCAGCGGCGATCCATCTTTCAGAAGCCCTATCAACGCCTTACCCTGATCTTTGAGGAGAATTCCTTACAATGGAAAGTCATTTTGCTGACATCCCGAACATCAAGTTTAAGGGCCCGGACAGCCGTGATCCGTTCAGCTACCAGTACTACGACCCAAAGCAATCCGTTCTCGGAAAGAGCATGGAGGAGCACTTGCGTTTCGCGACATGCTACTGGCATACGTTCTGCTGGGACGGATCGGACATTTTCGGTTCAGGGACATTCGACCGTCCATGGCAAGGCGGTGTCCTCGACCAGAAGGCGGCAGAGCACAAACTCGACGAAGCGTTCGAGTTTTTCACTCGGCTCGGCGTCCCCTACTTTTGCTTCCATGATGTCGACATTATGGCATCCGCAGAGACGCCTGCGGAGCATATCAAGAACCTATCGTTGATCACTGAGCGCATGGCCCGGAAGATGTCGGATACCGGCATGAAGTTGCTGTGGGGCACCGCGAACCTCTTCAGCCATCCCCGCTACATGGCCGGTGGCGCCACCAACCCAGACCCTGACGTTGTGTCTTATGCCGCCATGCAGGTCGCCCATGCACTCGAGGCAACTCATTCGCTCGGAGGGGAAAACTACGTTCTGTGGGGCGGCCGAGAGGGCTACGATTGCCTGCTCAACACCGATCTCCAACAGGAGCTTGACCAACTTGGCCGCTTTCTCAGCATGGTGGTCGAGCACAAACACAAGATCGGCTTTAATGGCGCCGTTCTCATCGAGCCCAAACCTCATGAGCCTACCAAGCATCAGTACGACACGGATGTCGCTACCGTGTACGGATTCTTAAAGCGCTACGGCCTAGAGGATGAGGTGTGCGTCAATATCGAAGCCAACCATGCCACGCTGGCTGGCCATTCATTCGAGCACGAGATTGCTCTAGCGAACGATCTAGGTATTTTTGGGTCGATAGACATGAACCGTGGCGACCCTCAGAATGGCTGGGACACAGATCAATTCCCTAACGACCTTCGCGAGATCACACTGGCGCTCTACTACATCGTCAAGAACGGCGGTTTCACGACGGGTGGTTTGAACTTCGATGCAAAAGTCCGCCGTCAGAGTATCGATGCTGAAGACCTCTTCTACGCCCACATCGGCGCCATCGACCTTACCGCACGAGCGTTGCTGAACGCAGCAAACATGATCGAAGATGGCACCCTGCAGGACACGATCGACAAACGGTACAGCAATTGGAATTCGGGGATCGGTCACCGTATCCTGTCGAAATCGGCAAGCCTCAGTGATGTCGCTTCGCATGCTGTCGAGAACAATGTTCAGCCTACGCTGCGTTCAGGGCGACAGGAGTTTCTCGAAAACTACGTCACAAGGTTTGTAAAATAGGGGCTGCCAAGTGAAGTTCTTTGTAGACACTGCGGACACTCAAGACATTAAGGCACTTGCAAAGGCTGGCTTAATTGATGGCGTCACCACCAACCCGACGCTCATCAAAAAGTCGGGGCGTGACTTTAGGGATGTGATCCTCGAAATTTGTGCGCTCATCGACGGTCCGGTCAGCGCAGAAGTGACCTCGCTTGCAGCTGACGGGATGATCAAGGAAGGCCGGACACTCGCCAAGTTGGCTCCCAATGTAACAGTCAAGCTTCCCTTGACCGTAGACGGATTGGCAGCTTGCCGCGAACTCTCTTCGTCCGGCATTCAAACCAACGTCACCTTGTGCTTTTCAGCCAACCAAGCGCTTCTTGCGGCGAAGGCTGGAGCGACATTCATTTCACCGTTCGTCGGAAGGTTGGACGACATCCATATCGATGGCATGTCATTGATCGAAGATATTCGAACGATTTATGATAACTATAATCTGCAGACTGAAATTCTAGTCGCATCGATACGCTCGCCTAACCACATCAAGGAAAGCGCGCTTGTCGGCGCTGACGTTGCAACAGCGCCGCCAAAGGTTATCTGGTCCCTCAGCGAGCATCCTTTGACCAAAAGCGGCCTAGACACCTTCATGAAAGACTGGGCGGAGACCGGCCAAGCAGCCGTCTAGCACCTGAGCGCGCAAGATTCGACCGGAGCAGTCCACCGTGAGCGACCGCTGAACCCGCCTTTTTGTGCGGTCTCTGTAGTGTCGGGTTTTACGGAACCACAATCGCTAGACCAATCGAGAACGAACCGGGCAGACCTACGGTCTGCTTGCTCTGCACCTCTCCGCTGGACTTCTAACACACCGCAGGCATTCGTCAGTCCGTAGGCAGAGCGCAAGGTGCTTGGACTGCGCGCGGCGGACTACCTGGTCCACCGGTCCTTCAGCCGGAGGGGTCGGTGATTGATGCCGCATCCCTTTGAGATGGAAGGAGACCGTAAAGACCAGACCGACGGATTACCAACAAACCGCCCTTGCGGCGGCTGCGCAACACAGGCTCGGTCTGCTCTTTGATTAGAAGGTCATTGCGAAGGCTACGCTGCGGATCGGCTCCTTAAGATGACAGACCTCCCGCTCCGATGGACAGACCAGGAAGCACTCTCGAGCTAAGACCATCCGACTGACCGTTCGCCTTCATCCATCGCCACGCCGCCTGCTTCCCCAAGGCGGCGTTCTTCGTTCCACGATCGCCACCAACCAAAAGCGCACCGCGAAACCGACCGACAGAGAAAACTCATCGAGGATGCGGCCTCAGACCTGTCATCACACGCTCTCCGGGTCGCTCTGTGAAAGTAGCCTCCGCCAAAGCCCGCGCCATGCCGGCCACACAGGCGATCAACGCAGACAACAGACAAATACCAGCGATAACAGGAAATAATGGCGGAGGAGGAGGGATTCGAACCCCCGGGACCGTGAAGCCCAACGGTTTTCAAGACCGCCGCATTCGACCACTCTGCCACTCCTCCGGCAGAGCTGGTCGCCTAGCGTGGTCGGTCGCGATTGGGAATAGATTTTTGTCCCAACCGCCAACCGGTCAGTATTCGCGGATCAGCCCGGCCAAGGTGCCCTGCACTTTAACCCGGTCAGGTGAGTAGATCATCGTCTGCAGCGAATCGTTTTCTGGCTCGAGCGCGATGGAAGAGCCATTCTTTTTCAACCGCTTCAGTGTAGCTTCCTCATCGTCGACAAGGGCCACTACTATGTCACCGTTCGGGGCATCGTCACAACGGCGGATGATCACGGTGTCGCCGTCGTGAATTCCAGCATTGATCATGGAGTCGCCGTTGACCTCGAGCGCAAAATGTTCACCACCGCGCAGCATGGAGGGCGGCACGGGTACGCGTGACTGTTCATGCTGGATAGCGCTGATCGGCGTGCCCGCTGCAATGCGGCCCAGGACCGGCACGCTATCTTCCTCAAAACCGGGTGTCTGCGGCTCGACATAGGACGTGTTTTCGATGACCGCAGGCTTGAAAGGCTTCCGCTCGGGTGCCGTGGCGGCATCGGGAAGCCGCAAAACCTCCAGCGCCCTCGCCTTGTGCGGCAAACGGCGGATAAAGCCGCGCTCCTCAAGAGCGGAGATTAGCCGGTGGATGCCCGACTTTGACTTAAGGTCGAGTGCAACCTTCATTTCTTCAAACGAAGGCGAGACACCAGTCTCGTTTAGGCGCTGATTGATGAACAGCAGCAGCGCGCGCTGTTTGGCGGTGAGCATAGAGCAACCTCGAGAACAAATCGAGACCGTTCTAAGGTTGTTCTCATGGGCGGTCAACAGCCTGAACGAGACTCGCCAACTCAACGCCCGGATCGGCGGCTCTCATGAGGTGCTCGCCAATGAGGAAACTGCGAATGCCAGCGCTGGTAAGCGTGCGCATCGCATCGGCGCCATCGACGCCGGACTCGCTCACGATGGGGATGCCTCCAGCCGCCTCTTTCAGCCGAACACTGGTCTGGATGTCGGTCTTGAACGTCTTCAAATCGCGATTGTTCACGCCCAGAAGGTCCGGCTCGAGCGGCAGCGCGCGCGCCAGCTCTTCTTCGTTGTGCACCTCAGCAAGCACGTCTAGCCCCCAGCGGCTCGCCTCCTCGCGCAGCGCCATGGCGAGATCATCGTCGAGGGCGGCGAGGATGAGCAAGATCGCATCGGCACCCCGCGCTCTCGCCTCGACGACTTGATACGTGTCCACCATGAAGTCTTTGCGCAGCAGCGGAATAGTCGTGGCCGCCCGCGCTTGCCCGAGGAAATCGATGTGTCCCTGAAAGCTTGGCTGATCCGTCAGCACCGAGAGACAGGCTGCGCCGCCGCGTTCCAGCGATGCGGCTAGCTCAGCAGGCTGAAAGTCCTCTCGGATGAGGCCCTTTGATGGGCTGGCGCGCTTGACCTCGGCAATGATGCCGAGACCGGCTTCGGCCTTGGCCGTGAGCGCAGAGGCAAAGCCGCGGGGCTCGACGGCTTCAGCTTCCTCCGCCAATTGCCCGACGGAGACCGAAGCTTTAGCCGCGGCAACTTCGTTTTTTTTGTAGGCGATGATCCGATCAAGGACGGTCACACTCATACCCCTTTGGTCAATTGTTCGAGCTTGGCCTTGGCTGCACCAGTGTCGATGCTGGCGGCAGCTTTCGCCACGCCTTCCTTGAGGTCTGCAGCCTCACGGGCAACGACCAGCGCGGCCGCTGCGTTGAACAGAACGGAATCTCTGTAGGCCGATTTTTCGCCTGCCAACAAAGCTGTCAACGCTGCGGCGTTCTCTTGCGGACCACCGCCCTTCACAGCCGACAGCGGCGCCCGAGCGAGGCCGGCATCTTCCGGCATGACTTCGAACTGCGAGACCACGCCGTCGCGCAATTGCGTCACCTGGTTCACACCAGATAGCGAAAGCTCATCGAGCCCATCAGCGCCATAGACGATCCAAGCGTCCGTGCTTCCCTCCGCCAACAGAACATCGGCGAACAGAGCGCCAAGCTCAGGCGCGAAGACGCCCACGAGCTGGCGCTTTGCCCTGGCTGGGTTGAGCAACGGGCCAAGCATGTTGAACAGAGTGCGAAAGCCCAGTGCCTTGCGCACGCCAGCCACTTCGATGAGCACGGGGTGGTGGTTCGGCGCGAAGAGGAACGCGACGCCATCATCCGCCAACCGCTTTTCAGCCTGCTCAACCGGCTCTTTGATATTGACGCCCAGCTCAGTCAGGACGTCTGACGATCCGGAGGCGGAGGACACGGCTCGGTTGCCATGCTTAGCAACGGGTACACCTGCGCCCGCTACTACTAAGGCCGTTGCCGTGGAGATGTTGTAGGTCTGCGCCCCGTCGCCGCCCGTGCCGCACGTGTCGATGGTGCCAGCGGGAGCGGCGATCATCTTGGCCTTCTGCTTGAGGAATCGAACAGCCGCGAGGACCTCTGCAGCGGTTTCACCGCGTACACGGAGCGCCGTGAGGAAGGCTGCCGCTTGCTCGGGCACAACGTCTCCACCAAACAGAGCCGCCATCGCGACCTGCATGTCCGACCCTGACAGAACCTCAGCGCTCACGGCCTTAGCCAAAACATCCGCAAACGTCATGCTGCAGCCCTCAGGCCGGCCAGTTGCAGAAAGTTGCCTAATAGGTGCTGGCCAACGGTGGACGAGTAACTCTCCGGATGGAATTGCACGCCATAGATCGGTTGGCCTTTTACCTTCAGAGCCATGATCTCGCCATCGTCGGTGGCCTCAGAGAGCACCTCAAGAGTGTCAGGCACCGTCGCTGCGTCGACGGACAAGCTGTGGTAGCGGGTCGCTTCGAACGGGGCATCGATACCATCGAAAAGGGGATCATTGCCCGTCGTCATGGTGCTGACCTTACCATGCATAGGGCGCCCCGCGCGGATGATGGTCGCGCCGTAGGCCTGAGCGATAGATTGGTGACCGAGGCACACGCCGAACAGGGGCACACCCGCTGCGGCACAAACTGGCACCATGTCGAGGCAAATGCCCGCGTCATCGGGCGTGCAAGGTCCGGGCGACAGGATCACCGCCGATGGCTTGAGCGCCACCGCTTCATCGGCGGATAGCGCATCGTTCCGAACCACCCTAGTGAGGTGTTGGTATGGCGCCAGCAACTGCACCAGGTTGTAGGTGAAGCTGTCATAATTATCGACGATGAGGATCATGGTCTGCCTCGCCCTGAAAAGCATGCGTCTAGCACTCGGATCGCTTTGTGCAATTGCACTGGCGGCCTGCGGTGTGGCCGAGGCGCAGCTTTGGCAAGAAAAAGCACCGCCCCGGACGCCGGAACGACCGGGCCGCCTGGAAGCCGCGCCCAGCGGCCTTCTTCTCGCCGAGCGGGATACTCGGCCGAAAATAGCCATTGTGATCGACGATGTCGGCCTCGACTGGGAGCGCTTCCAAGCGGTAAACCGTCTGCCGGTGCCTGCGACCCTCGCGTTCTTGCCCTATGGCATCGATGCGCAGCGGATGCTCGACAGCACGGACCCGCGCCACAGCACGATCCTGCACATGCCCATGGAGCCCAAGCGGCGAAAGCACCACGCGGGCCCTGGCGCGGTGAAAGCCGGAACTGCTGAGCAAATCCGGCGAGCCGTGAACGGGCAGATCGACAAGCTGTCGGGCTATCGCGGCGTCAACAGTCACACGGGCAGCGCCATCACTGAGAACAAGCGCGCGATGCAGACAGTGCTGAGCACCCTCTCCTCGCACGGGCTCTATTTCCTCGACAGCAAGACCACGCCGGGCAGCCAAGCTGCTAAGGCAGGCGAAGCGATCAACACCTTCGTGCTGGAGGCCGACCTCTTTCTCGATGGCGACTTCGGCCGTAGCGGCAGCGCTCATGTGCTGAAGCAATTGGCGCTGCTGGAAGCGATCGCGAAACGGCAAGGCTCGGCCATCGGCATCGGCCACCCCTACCCCTCCACAATCCGCACCCTCAACGATTGGGCGATGGAGAAGCGCGTTGACCTCCGCTTTGTGACGACAGATCAGCTAGCGGACGAAGCTCGGGCGTCGCGCAGTGAGGTCGGCTTTTAGCCGCGGCTGTTCCCCGGCAAGAGATCTAAAATTGCCAATCCAACTGCAGGGCGTACCGGCGACCGATGATGTCATAGTGCTGAGCCAAGACATTGCGGCCTTCATCGAAGGGTTGCGGGCTCGGCGTCCGATCTGTGATATTCGCAGCACTCAGTGTAAAGCGTAGGCGATCACTCACATGAATCCTCCAGGCCAGATCAATGGTGGTGAACGGATCGAGGCGCTGATCCAATCGGGTGCTCACCTCAACTCGGCCACGGCGATTGGCTTGCAACGCCCACTGTTGACGCGGGCTATCGATCCCTGCCGCCAGCAGCGTGCGGTTCTGCGGATAGTCAACCGAGCCTGCGCGATCAACGTCGCCAAGATCAGCCTCGAGAATGTGCGTGTGCAAAGCAGACAACCAAAGGCGGTCAACCGACCCCCAATCGAGCGGTCGATAAGAAAGACGGGCCTCAGCATCGAGCCCCCGCCAATGCGCGCTCGCCCCGCCCACAAACAGCGCACTGATCGACTGCAGCTCGCCGGTCTCCGGGTCGCGCTGGATCAACGGCTGACCCGTTACTGGGTTGGTGCCACAAGAGCGATCCGAAAGCCCCACGCTGCCGTAGCAATCAAGCATGGGGTCAGCGACAATGGTCAATCCGTTGGTTATCGCAAGATCAGTATACGATAGTCGGAAACGCGATGAAACTTGGCTGAAGTTCCAGATCTTCTCCGGCTCTAAAATGAGGTCGGCCCGGAACGTCACAAGCTCTTCGGGATCACGCGTCGGGTCTCCAGCGAACGACCGCTCAATCAATAGGCCGCGGGGACTAAAGTTGTCGGGCACGCCAAGCGGCCCATCGCTGGCGCAATTCTCAACAATGTTGGGATTGTCGATGAAGGTGGGCACCTCGCAAAGGTCGAACGCCGCTTGTCTGCTGCTATTGGCGCCAACGAAAGACTCAGCGAGGTTGGCGGGGCGTTCCCCGTAGGACCCAAGCGTCCGCAAGAGCACGCCGTCGAGTGGGCGCCAATCAACGAACAGCTCGCCTTGGGTCAGAACGCCTACGCGGCTTTGGACACCCACCCGGGCGCCTGCACCCACGCTGATCTCACCCAGTACATGCCCCGAAGCCGTCACTGGCGCCACACCGCGTGCGAATACATCGGATTGATCGAGAGACCCCTGGTAGAATGGCCTGCCAGGGTCACCCACGATTGTTTCTAGTTGCTCCTCAGTACGCGTGCTGATCTCGCTGTGGCGCGTGCTGATACCCACCAAAAGAGCGAGCGGACCGGCCTCCGTAAACGGAACTTCGCTGGCAAAGTCGGCATAGGCTTCCCACTCGGATACAGTGATCTTGGGTTGTTGGCTTTCCACCGAGAGATAATCAGCCGCCGCAGCATAGCTCTCAATCTCAAAGGGATTAACCACGGAACAGCCGGGTGTCGCGGCGCAAGCGTCGGAGTCCAGCGCCGTGGCTAGGCGTTCTTCTGAGGTCAGTCCCCGGGACAGCGACGTGACATTCGTCTCGCCGTAACGAAGATAAGCATTCAACGAATTTCGTTCTGAAAACTGATGATCAACGCCCAAGACCAGGTCGAGAACGTCGCGATCAAGCGCCGTACGCCGGGGGCCCAATCCCGCGAAGCGCTGACTGATAATAACCCGATCACCACCTAACTGGCTGACCACGTCGCGCATCGATTGTGGCAGCCTGTCGTCATCGACGCCGATGACGACACCGTCACCGAAGAATTCGTTCGCCCCACGTGAGCCGGTGACAGGTAGCGGCGAAAGTTGAACGTTGGTCTCACCCGACGCAAAATTGAACTCAGCGAATAACTCTGTTTGCGGCGTGATGTCATACTGAGAGGCGACATAACCGATGACGCGGTCATTCGGCAGAATACGCGTTTGGTGCTCAGCCCAGTTGAACCGCTGATCAATAGATCCGGTTAGCGGAACCGGCTCGCCGCCGGGACCAACGGCAGATGTGTTACGGCCAAGGGAAATACGCCGCCCTTCTGGCGTGAGCACCGTCGTGTAAGCACCGGCTGGCGTGATGGTGGATCCGCCAAAGCCTGGCAAAAACGCTCTCGTGGCCACGTCAAAGGAGTCGTAACCGTAAGGGTTTGCGGTGAACCAACGATCCCGCCCAAACAAGGGCTCTTCAGCGGCAACTTCTAGCGCCCCAAAGATCGAACCCTTGCCCCCGGCCCAGCTCCGTCCATAGTTCAGACCAAAGAGATGTTGTTCAGCATCGCCCCGCTCCGAGATACTGGACCGGCCTTGAAACCGGAGGCCCTCTTCATGCTGATCAAGGACGATGTTGATACTGCCGATAAAGGCATCGGAGCCTAGTGCGGTTGTCTGACTAACATCCAGAACCTCGATTTGCTTGACGAAGGTTCTCGGCATGAGGGTTAGGTCCACCCCCCAAATGGAGCCATTGCCACCGGAATGCGGTGTACGCCGACGACCATTCACAAAAACCTGGGTCCGCTCATGACCGAGGCCACGCAGGTCCGCTAAATTGATGCCGGCGGTCAAACCGAACAACGCCGTGTTCGCTGAGCTGAACGACGCGAGCGCCTGCGGCAGATCAAATATCGCCTCAGCGACGCGCGCTTCGGACAGCAACTGGAGCATGTCGCCGTCGAGCGTGATCAAGGATTCCTCATGACCGATCGGCGCCGTTGCCAGCACGGCGCCCGTGACCACGATGGTGTCGACGAATGTAGCGCCAGCGGCGCCGCTAACTGCGCTCGTGTCGAGGGCAGCCAAACGCGTGTTGCCCGGCACCCGAAGACGAGGTGCCACCGCAAACGTGCTGCCGGCGATGGGTTGTAGCTCAAGATCAAAGCCGACCAGCACTTCTTCGAGGGCCTCGCGGGGTGGTGCATCGGGGTCGATGGAGACTTGCTGATCGCCCAGCCGGCGGCCGTCGAAGATAACGACCATGCCGGCATCCTGTGCCAGTGAGCGGATCGCTTCGCGCACTGGCAACGGTCCCGAAGCCGCCGCCACGGATAGACCCGATGATGCTGTGGCGTCAGGCTCGACCGCCCCGGCGCTCGCGCCAGACAAGGCGAGCCAAGCCGCCCCACTCAACATCAACGCACGCAACACTCTACCGCTCCGTACGCAAAACAACACCGCCGGGACGCTCAACCGCTTCTAACGAAAGCGCGACGGTCAAGCCACGAATGGCGAGGTCAGGGTCGTCCGTCGGGAACGTTCCGTCCACGGGCGCGTCCTTCGGAGCATCCTCGCCGAGCACAATCGGCGTGGGGAAATGGCGGTTCAGCTCAGCCACCACTTCCTGCAGAGGCGTGCCACGGAACACCAATTTGCCTTGGCGCCACGCCAAGACTTCGGACGGATCAAACCGGCTCTTCTCAGCCTGCTCCAGAGCGGGGCCAAACATGAGGCGATCGCCAGCGAGCAAGGTAAAGGCGACCTCGCCGCCAGGCACCACGTCCACCGCGCCCGATAGGACGGAGACGACGGTCTTGTCCGTTCTCGTACGGACATTGAACTTGGTGCCGGTGACCGTGATGCTGCCGTGGCCCGTCTCGATCAAGAAGGCACGCTGCGGCTCGCGCGCGACGCTGAAGAAGGCCTCACCTTGCGCCATGCTCACGTGGCGCAAATCGTCTGTGAGCGTGACATCGATCTCGGACACAGAACTCAAGGTCACGACACTACCGTCGGCGAGAGCAACGTTCTGGGTGTCCCCAATATTGGTGGCGTAGACGACCGAACCTTGCGGCCCCTTGAAATCGACGAGCAGCGTGAAACACGCCACGGTGAAGACAAGGCACGCTGCCAAGCCCGCAGCGAGCGGCATCCGCGAGTGCCGGTCCTCATTTTGTTGGTCGAGCGCCATGAGCTCTTCTTCGAACGATTCAGCGAGCAGCTCGTCAGCATGAAGACTGAGCCCGGCGTCACGACGCTCCGCGAGCTCGAAAGCGACGCGGTGCTCATCATGCCCCAGCCATTCGGTGAAAGCGCGCTCGTCATCGGCGGACAGGGGTCCATCCATTTGGCGCATAACCCAATAGTCGGCCTGCTCGTCAACAGACATGTTAGACACGCGATAGTGTTCAGTATGGGTCATGACTGCACCTCGTCACGGCGTTTGGCTAGCGACACCACGTTATCGCTGTGCTGGGCATCGATCGCCGTTCGCAGCGCGGCTAACGCAGCCATAATGTACTTCTCAACACTGCTGACAGAGACGCCCAACGCTTGAGCGATGCTCGCGTAGCTCTGATCTTCAAAGCGGCTCATCACGAAGGCTCGGCGCTGGCGTTCTGGCAGCGCGCGAATGGCTTCCAGGGAGACCTGCGCGTCGGCCCGCGCAACAGCGGCACGCTCCGGTGAGGGATCATCGGAAGGCACGATCTCCATGGCATCTTCGACAATGCCGACACTGACACCCGAAGCGCGCATCCGCCCACGAGAACGAAACTCGTTCGCGGCCAAATTCGCCGCTGTTTTAAAAAGCAACGGCTTTAGGTGCAGCACGTCGTTGTGCTCAGCATATTGCCAAACACGCAGATGTGCCTCTTGCGCCAAATCCTCAGCCAGTTCCCGATCGCCGAATTTTCTCGTCAACCAAGACACAAGCACCTTGTCGTGAGCCCGCAGCCCCCGCTCGATTAACCTTCTGTCACGACCGGGCGGCTTCTCGCCACCGTCTCTGCCACGCCACATTCTTTGCCACCTTTGCAGGCGCGAAAGCCCCCTGGAGAGCCGCCGAATCCTGCTCCTTCAACTGTCCCAGCCCTTAAGACGCCTGCCTGTCGATAAGCGCGGATGCCTTTCGCGCTATCTCTTGCAATTTCTTTTGAGGGGTTTGGCCCTCTCGGTGTCTCAAGAGCAGGTTAACGACGAAGGTCGGTATCCTACCCCAACAAACGGTCGGTTCGGAGATGCCCCGGACCGACCACTCCTTATTCTTCGATATTGATCGACAAAGTGCAAGGGGAAACTTTGAAGCCGCGTAGGCTGACGTTCGGTATACCTAGTATACCGGCGCAATTTGTCGTTGCGGCCAGATTACTGCTCCGCACCGTAACCTTTCGGCCACATGTTAACGCAACTGCAATATTTATTTGAGGGCTGATCTCTCAGCTGTGTCCGAGGAGTCAACGGGCGGGTCAGCAGGGGCTGGGCTTTCAGGGTTAGACTATTCTTTCTGTACGGATGATAAATCCGTTTGGAGAAGAATGCGCCGTGTCAGTCGTATCCGCTTTCGTTTGCAGAGGGATAAACTGTACAATGATTGAACAAAAAGGCATCAAACCCAGTAAGGGATCCCTGATGACCGTAACCTCACTGCTAGCGGTGATCGTCGCGGGCACCACGCCTACTTGGGCTGTGGCGCAAGACACACCACCAGCTGAACCGGCAGTTGAAATCGAAACCGAAGAAGAGGCTGCACAGGAAGAAGGCGATACCGTCCGGGTGACCGGCTCGCGCATTCGCCGCAATACATTCAATTCGATCTCGCCACTCCAGGTGATCAGCACAGAGGCCAGCAACGAGATTGGTCTTTTTGACGCTGGACAGATTCTTCAGCAGTCTGAGGTCGCTGCAGGCCAACAGATCGACGCAACGTTCTCGGGCTTCCGGACCGACAACGGACCGGGCTCACAGACCGTCAACTTGCGTGGTCTGGGTGCCCAGCGCACGTTGCTGCTGCTCAATGGTCGCCGCGTATCGCCTGCTGGCGTGGAAGGCGCGCCTGGCGTTCCTCCGGTCAACGCGTTCCCGGCCAGTCTGATCGCGCGCTACGACTTGCTGCTGGACGGCGCTTCATCCGTCTACGGCTCCGACGCTGTGGCCGGTGTGGGCAACATCATCCTCCGCCAAGACTTCGACGGCCTTGAGCTGCAAGCTTCTGGCGACTTCGCCGAAGCCGGCGCTGGAGACGACTATACATTGTCGGCCACCTGGGGTCGCAACAACGATCGCGGCTTCTTCGGCGTTGGCGTCGAGTATGATTACCGTGATCCGGTCCGCGTCTCCGACCGTCCTTTCTTGGATGGTTGCCGCACGGACTACGAGGTCACCGAAGACGGAGAAATCCGCACCCTCGGCATCAGCCGACAGCTCGACGCAGATGAGATCGGTCAGTTCTATCCTGCGGAAACCTGCGTACCCAGCTCGCTGGGTCGTCGTATCCGTCGCGTTCCTGGTGGTCTAGGCTTTGTCTACTACACGCCGGGCGAGACCAACGTCGGCATTCCGAACTATTCCGAAGACGTTCAGTTCGGCGTACGCGTCGATGGTGACGGCGACGGCAACACCGATGTCGTCCTCCAGGACTACACAGGTAATGGCGCGGCTAACAACCTCTTCACCCTGATCACCGAGCAAAAGCGCTGGAACGTTGCGGCCTATGGTGAGCACACGTTTGAAGGTGATTGGGAAGTCACACCGTTCTTCGAAAGCCTCTTCACGCACGTGAGCTCTAAGGGCAACTCGGGCTATTCGCAGCTGTTCACTGTCGTGCCAGCAAGCAACCCGTTTAACCCTTGTAACCCAAACCAACCGAACGGGGTGGATTGCGGTCTTGCAGCGGATAGCCTTCTGACGGACCCTGACTACATAGAAAGCTTCCGTCGGTACTATTTCGACAACCGGACGACGTGTGCCTCGCGTGGTCGCGAGAACTGTACGCCCGCGTCATTCGGCTTGCTCAACGGCGCGCTCGGCCCGCAGCGGTCAGGCGGCGGTGTAGCCGTGCAGGGCGACCGTTCGATCACTGACGTCGAGATCTGGCAAGCACGCCTCGTCGGCGGTGTGCGGTCCAAGCTGCCATTCCTCGACTTCGGCACGCTGCAGAACTGGGAAGGCGAAGCGAGCTTCGTCTATAGCTACTCGGATGGTGACTCGGTTCGCCCCGGCGTCCGTGACGACCGGCTGCACTATGCCCTCGGCTTCGATCCGAATGCGCGCAATGCGACGGGTGCACTGAATGATTTAACGGCTCCATGTACGCCTGTTCTAGCAGACGGCACGGCCATCGAGATCGACCCCGATATTGCTGCGGGCTGTGTGCCGGTCAACTTGTTCGCTCCGTCGCTGTATGAGAACATCATCGGCGAGTTCGCAACACAGGCTGAGCGTGACTACGTCTTCGACGATCGTGAATTCCGTACCGAGTACACCCAGACGATCTTCAACGCGTTCGCTACTGGCGAGCTGTTCCAGCTGCCTGCTGGTCCGGTTTCCGGCGTGGTGGGTGTTGAGTACCGTACGGATGAAATCGACTCCATCCCCGACCAAGTAGCCCGAGACGGCCTCCTGTTCGGCTTCTTCGCAGACCAAGGCGCCGTGGGTGACAAGTGGACCCAGGAAGCCTTCTTCGAGGTCGATGTTCCGATCGCGTCGAACCAGCCTCTCTTCGAGCAGTTGGACTTCAACGCATCGGCACGTTGGACCGAGGATGAGCTTTACGGTTCGGCCTGGACGTATGCGACGAAAGTCGGCTGGCGCCCATTTGACGCTCTATTGCTGAAGGCGAGCTACGGCACGTCGTTCCGTGCACCGAACTTGCGCGAGAACTTCCTGCTTGGCACCACGGGCTTCAACAACCGCAACGACCCGTGCGTCACGCCAGAGGAGGCCATCGGTCTCGACGGCACGTACAATGCTGCCCTCGACGATCGCGAACAGCAGACGTTGGCCAACTGTGCAGCGGAAGGCATCGACCCAACGGCGTTCGCACCGGTTGGCGAAGGTGTCGAGAACTACTCGGTTGAAATCAGCGAGGGCGGCTCGCTCGATCTGCAGGAAGAAACGTCAGAGTCGCTGACCCTCGGCGCTTCCTTCCAGCAGCCATGGTTTGATGCCTTCGATTTCAACTTCAACGTCAACTTCTACGATGTGACCATCGACGATACCGTCGTCGAGCCAGGATCGCAGTTCATCATCAACGACTGCTACACGCTCCAGCCGGATCGTCGTTCAGCGTTCTGTGATCGGATTTCGCGACAAGGCCCAGATGGTGTGGAACCTGGACGGATCAGCGTCGTGGATGCTGGCTTCATCAACCAGGATAGTGAGACCGTATCGGGCCTCGACTATAACATCGATCTGAGCACGGAAGTTCAGATGTGGAACAAGCCGGTCAACCTGAGCATCGAAGTTCGTGCCAACAACCTCCTAGAGCGGACGACGACGTTCATCGGTGACGATGGCACGGTGAATTTCGACACGTTCGAAGGGGAGCCTGGCTTCCCTGAATGGACCGGTCGCGGCACGTTCCGTGCGGATGTTGACAACTGGCGCTTTACCTATTCGGTGCGTTACATCGGTGAGATTGAGCAAGACGCCGATGGGATCGATGCGTTCTCGGATGGTCTCGACAGCCTCGACACAGGCTTCGTCGGCAACACCTGCGCAGGCCCAGATTTGGGTGACGTCCTTTGTCGCGATGTCGGCTTCGCTGAGGAGGTATTCTACCACTCGACGTCGATCCGCTATCGGAACGATGACTGGCTGGTGATCTTTGGCGCCAACAACCTGCTCGACCGGACTCCGCCTCTGGTCGATGGTACGGAGCTGACATCACAGAACAACGTTCTGATTGGTAACGGTTATGAGATTGACGGACGCCAGTTCTTCCTGACGCTCCGGAAGTCGTTCCAGTAACCGCTTAGGGCCGTTCCAGAACGGCCCTAGAGGAAGGTCGCGTGCTGCCACACCAGCCCGCGGCCTTTTTTATTGGGTGCCTTCCGCGGCGTTGGCGAAGGCGTCTTTGATGGCTCGCGACTTGGCGAGGCACTCATTTTGCTCCGCCTCAGGATCACTGTCATAGACGATGCCAGCACCCGCTTGCACGTGGACCTTGCCGTCTTTGATCACGGCCATGCGAAGGCCGATGCAGCTGTCGAACTCGCCATCAGCGCCGAAATAGCCGATCGCTCCGCCATAGGCACCACGCGCGGCAACCTCGAGCTCGTCAATGATCTCCATGGCACGGATCTTCGGTGCACCCGACAACGTGCCCGCAGGAAATCCGTTCAGCATCGCATCGAGCGGCGTGAGGTCGGATCTCAGCTTGCCCACGACATTCGAGGTAATGTGCATGACGTGGCTATAGCGCTCGACGGAAAAGGTATCGGTGGGCGTTACAGTGCCAAGCTCAGCACTCCGGCCAACGTCATTGCGGCCCAAGTCTAGCAGCATCAGATGCTCAGCGCGCTCCTTTTGGTCCGCAAGAAGTTCGGCCTCGAGCGCCAAGTCCTCCGCACGCGTTGCACCCCTTGGCCGCGTCCCTGCGATAGGCCTGATCGTGACGTCACCATCGCGGACGCGCACCAAGATCTCCGGGCTCGCCCCCAGGAGGGTTGCAGGCTCGAAGTTCAGATAGAAGAGGAAAGGCGACGGGTTGATCCGGCGTAACTGCCGGTAGGCATCCAACGGACGCCCCTGATAATCCGCACTCCAACGTTGGCTCAGCACCACCTGGAAGATGTCGCCGGCGGCAATGTAGTCCTTCGCGGTGCCCACCGCCGCTGTGTAGGCTTCTGGCGTCATGTTCGACTGAAAGTCGGGAACCGGGGTTGGCGGCGTGGGAACGTCTTCTAACGGTTGCCGCAGCTTCTCCAGAAGTGCTTCGAGCCGCTCACCCGCCTCACGATAGGCTTGCTCTGCCGACACGCCATCGGCGGGCCGGGCCGTGGTGACGAGCACCACTTCGCGGCGTACACTGTCGAAAGTCGCCACCACAGTTGGTCGAACCAGGTAGGCATCTGGCAGGACGAGATCGTCGTCCGCCTTGTTCGGCAGTCGCTCCACATACCGAACGAAATCATAGCTAAAGAACCCGAAGAGGCCCGACGCCATGGGCGGCAGGTCCGCCTCAGTATCGCTCGGTAGCTCAAGATACTCTTCCGACGTCAGCTCACGCAGCGATTTCAGCGCATCAGATGACGTGGCCAACACCTCGCCATCAACCGAAAGAAGTTCGGCCTCATTATCCTTACACTGCCAAATACGGTCGGGCGCTAGGCCGATCGTCGAATAACGACCCAGCTGCTCGCCACCCTCCACGGATTCAAGAAGAAACGAGCCAGGCTGATCACCTGTCAGCTTGAGGTAAGCCGACAAAGGCGTCTCGAGATCACCAATGAAGCGGCGGTAGAGAAGCTGCGCTCGCCCCGCCTCGAAACCTTCCGAGAAGGCTTCAAACGTCGGTGCTAGAGCGCGAAAACCCTGCCCGCTCACTGATCAGTTTGACCCAGACCCCGCGCCAATTCGGTCGGGTTCTGTTTCACCTCAGTGGTTTCTTGCAAGGCAGCCAAATACGCCGACTCCAGCTCGGTGCCAATTTGCTCACCGAACTGCTCAGCAATCATCGGAATGACCGACTGGGCCTGGCTGGCATCGCCGAAGCGAACAGCACCCACCTCAACGATCTTGGCCTTGCTGGCGACCGTGTCGGATAGAACCGCACGCTGATCAACCTGTAGCTCGAAGGCACGCGCGAAGGCATCGTCAGGGATAGGACGTTCTGGCTGCGTCAGGCTCACCGAAGCCAAGACGGGCTCACCGCCCAGCTCAGTCGCGGCATCCTGGAAGGACTTGCCTTCAGCCCGCAGGGCATCGAAGCGCTCTTCAAGGCGGGTAGCAGCCTCAGTCAGTCGTTCTGCCTCGATGGCGCTGACCACCTGGGGGCGAACCTCTTCGAGAGGCAGGGGAGCCGGTGCGACGATCGCGTCCACAGCAACAAAGCCATAGCCTTCGCCCATGCGGACGGCGCTGCTCTCTTCACCTTCCGTCAGTCCACGACCTTCTGCGGCGAGAACGGCAGGGATATTGGCAATCGAACCTGTCTCCGTGAACAGTTCAGCATCTGTCGGTGCCGTGGTCTTGGAATCGACACCAATCAGTTGCGCGGCCTCCGCCAACGTCGCGCCTTCATCCCGCGCGATTTCGAGTTCGTCGACCAGGTCGACCAAGCGGTCTTCAGCGATCTCCTGACGAAGCTCAGCCTCAAGAGCTTCACGCTCATCTTCGAACACCAAGCCCTCGGTGGCGTTGATCGTCACCACCTGGCCAATCAAGAAACCGAACGGCGTCTCGACGGGCCCGACGACACTGCCTTCTTCCGCTGCAAACACAGCCTCGCCGAATTCTTCAGCGATGAAATCGCCCTGACGCTGGTCTGTCAGTGTGGTGATCGCTGCCGACAAAGCTTCCGCAGCTGCATCGAAACCGCCCTCACCGGCTAGCGCCTCTTCCACCACGGGAAGCTGCTCAGCCGATACGCGGAACTGCTTGATGGTCCGCGTTTCGAGCGCTTGCGCTGCCCCGGCGCGTGAATCGAACAATTGCCGGACCTCTTCTTCCGTCACACTAACCTGGTCAGCGACAGCTTCCTCGTCGAGCATGACAAAGGTAAACGTACGATATTCTGGTGACTGATAATTGGCGATGTTGGCCGCGTAATAAGAAGCGATCTCCTCATCGGTCGGTGCTTCTTCGCCCGCGCTGAGGTCTAGAGAAACGTAGCGCACATCGCGCTCTTCGAACTGACGAAGCAGCAGCAGCCTGGTCAGCTCCTGCGGCGCCGTTGACTTCGCGGTGAGCGCCCCAACGATCTGCTCACGGATCAAACCATCGGTCACCAGCTCAGCGAACGCGCTTTGCGTCAATTGCTGCTGCTGGAGCAACAAACCAAGCCGATTGGCGTCGAATTTTCCCGTCTCGGGGTTCTGAAGGGCTGGAATTCGCTCCACATAGCTGCGCACCACGTCGATCGGTGCGACCATACCCAAACGCTCAGCCTCAGCGGCGATGAGCGCCTGCACCGTGAGGGTGTAGGCCACTTGGTCGCCTAAGCCGGCGGCTAGGGCCTGATCACGGGTGAGGTCCGGGTTTTGTTCCTGCACGCGCGCCAGCTGCGTGCGGAACTCGCGCTGCACATCCAGAGCGGTGATCTTTTGCTCACCCACCTGGATGGCGGAGCGAGCGCCAAAGTTTTCAAGGGCGGGCACACCCACCACGGCAAAAGCCGCCACCAAGAGAGCGGCAAAGACCCATTTAAACGGGCCATTCATGGCCGAACGGAACAGAGTGAGCACGCTTGGTCCTACCTTTCGAATTCTCGTAACCGGACGTTTGTTATGTCGCGCGAGGCTTTGCAAGCAGAGAGGCTTCGCGCAAACGCGGGTGGAGTTGAGAGGACGGGCTTATGTCACTGATTATTGGGAATTGGAAAATGCACGGGCTGAAAGATGCCCTGGGCGAAGCGCGCGCCATCTCCGGCGGAGCTGCGATGCTGCCCGAAGACAAGCACCAGCTGGTGATTTGCCCGCCCTACACGCTGCTCGCCATGATGGCAGAGGCTCTGATGGAGACCAACGTGCTGATCGGTGGGCAAGATTGCCATCCTAGCCCGTCGGGCGCCCATACCGGGCGGATCTCAGCGGAAATGGTGGCTGACTGCGGTGCTACTTACTGTATCATTGGCCACTCCGAGTGCCGTGACGAGCTGGGCGACGACGATGAGCTGCTCAGCCGTAAGGTGGAAGGCGCCCTGCGCGCTGGTCTCGTCCCCATTTTCTGCGTCGGCGAAAGCCTCGAGATCCGTGAAACAGGCCATGCCGAGACTTTTGTGAACGGCCAGCTCGATGTGGTGGCCAAGATCGCTGACCGTGTGATCGTCGCTTATGAGCCCATCTGGGCCATTGGGACCGGCAAAGTGCCGACCGTCGAAGACATCGCCGCCATGCATGCCATGATGCGGGAGCGCCTGGGCGGTAGCACGCCCCTGCTCTACGGCGGCTCCGTCAAGCCGGGGAACGCCGCTGAGATCCTCGCCGTTGAGAACGTGAATGGCGCCCTGGTGGGCGGTGCTAGCCTTAAAGCGGAAGACTTTTTGGGGATCGCCCAAGCCGCCTCATGACGCCACAGTTCTTCGTCCTGATGACCGCCATCCTGCTGGTCGGTCTGGTGATCCTGTCGTACTGGCAGGACCGCCGCTCTACGCGGGCTGCGCCGCCATCGGGCAAGATCATCTCCACCAGTCAAGGTGATGTGCACGTTGTAACACGGGGTGAGCCTGGAGAGGATAAGCTCCCCGTGGTCTTGCTCCATGGCAGCTTCACCAATGCCCTCGACATGGATCTCGACCTGGCTTCGGCTCTGTCGAAAGACCGTCTCGTCTTGGCCCCGGACCGGCCAGGCCATGGCTTCTCACCGCGCCAAGCCGAGAGCCACCGCCTCGACCGGCAAGTTGCCGCCATGCGCGAGGCGGTGAAGGTGGAAGGTGCTGAGCGCTACGTGATCGCAGGCCAGAGCTATGGTGCTGCCACGGCATTGGCCTGGGCCCTCGCCTATCCGGAGGAAGTGGCGGGACTCGTTCTGATCGCGCCGGTCAGCCACCCCTGGCCCTACGGCATTCGCTGGTACATCCGGGTGTCTTTGAACCCGCGCTATGGCTGGCTGTTCCGCCGGACGTTTATGGCGCTCTATGCCCGATATGGCGTGCGCCGAGGGATCGCTCGCGCGCTGAAGGGCTGCCGCGCGGCGCCTTATTATTTCAGCCGCACCCGGGCCGCGCTGTCGTTTCGGGCCGAAGAGTTCAAAGCCAATGCTGAAGACATTGGCCGGCTCTACGAACAGCTGGTGCCCCTGGCGAAGCGCTACCCGGAGATCGATGTGCCGGTGGAAGTCGTCGCCGGGACCCACGATCTGACCGTCATTCTGCCGATCCACGGGCGCAAGCTGGCCGAAGAAGTGGCCGATGGTCATCTCGAGGTGATCGACCATGGTGGGCATGCGCTGCACCATTCTCACACTGAATCGTGTCTGGACGCCTTCACCAGAGTGGATGAGCGGCTTGATATTTTGGCGCGCTCGCCGTTAGAGAGCGCCTTCCGAGCGATCACGGCTGTGTTCCCGCAGCGTGACGACAAGAAACAAGAGACAAGTAGCCGTCCATGACCGCCATTATTTTGACCATCCACACCATGATCGTTCTCGCCCTGGTGGGCGTGGTCCTGCTGCAGCGCTCCGAAGGCGGCGCCGCGGGTATGCTCGGCGGCGGCGGCGGCGGTGGTGGCCTGATGTCAGGCCGCGGTGCCGCAAACGCACTCACCCGCTCGACCACCGTGTTGGCCGGCTTGTTCTTCACCAGCTCGATTGTCCTGGCCCTGGTGGCCAACAGCGGCAGCGAGCCGGAGTCGATCGTTCCCATCAGCGACGAGACGACGCTCGAGGAAGACGACTTCTCCGACATCCTCGGCGCTGGCGATGAGGGCGAGGAAGAAGCGGCCCCTGATGCCTTCGAACTGCCCGACGATCTGGGCATCGAAGACGAAGAGCCTCCACAAGAGCGCTAAGCGCTTACTGAGGAGCGGGGCCAAACCCCACTCCCCCACCTCTCGTTACTCAGCGCTTGCGGCGACGCAGCATGCCTGCAGCGAGCGGCGCGAAGAGCATCGCGGCAGCAGGTACCGGCACCGGGGCCACGGCGTCGCCGATGATCAGGGTGACCGTCTCACCGTTCATCAGTGAATAATTGTAGGTACCCGCAGCCAAGTTCAGGGCCACTAGATCGGTCGCGGAGAACACAATGTTCTCGGTCAACTCGCTTCCGCTGTAGTCGATCGGCACCCACAGCAGGCTAGCCGTTGGGTTGAGACGGAAATTGAAGCTCTCAACACCGGGGTTGATCGTTTGCACAGCGACGGCGTCGAGCGCGAAGTCTGCGGGTCCGGTAATGGAAAACTGCTCATACGCAAATGTATTGTCGGTAAACTGAATAAGGTCAGAACTGAAGCCCGCGCGGATCCGGGTGTCGGACGGACGACTACCCGTTACGGAAACCCCGCCTGCACCGACAGGGTTAAAGCTGCCGGACACGGACAGCACGACATCGCTGCCAACTTCTTCAATGTTGACCATGAGGCCCGCGTGCGCGCTGGCCAGCAGCGCAGAGCCCGCAACAGCGATGGTGGTGAAAAGTGTCTTCATTGTTCTCTCCCTCGATAAACCATACCTCGAAATAGCGTTCGTCAGCGCGGGAGCCATTCTTCTCTGCAGTTGCGGCGTCTGAACCGGGGCAGGCGAAAGCGGCGCCCCTGGTGCGTTTTGAGAGAGATGGGAACCTGGCGCGCGCGTCATCGCGGCGAGAGGTTGAATGTGACTGTACCGCGATGCGAGGGATCCTACCCCGCCGCGCACGCCAGTTCGCCTGAGGTCACAGCGCCCGTGCGGCCAATCCTTAGCTCACGCACGAAACGACACCGTCGAGGACCCGCCCCCTCACCGGCCTAAGCGGTGAGAGCACGGCGGCACGCCAGCAGCGCACCCGTCCAAGAGGACCCAAACGAAGCAACAGGCCGAAAGGCGACGGTACCAGCCAGTCCCAACCCTGCTGCGTGTGGGGGGTATTATGGGGTGGTTTTTGGGGAGGGGGACAAGGTGGTTCGAAAGCTCTAAAACCGCGACTTGCAAAAGAACAAAACAAGAACTATGGAAAACGAGTGGTGGCAATGCGGCACCGAATCGTTAGCAATCAGCAGATGTCCGTCGAAAGCCTCGTCCCCAGCGATATCAAAAGTCGGTATGACGTCTACGAATGGCGCAATGGTCTGGCTGTTCTTCATACGGCACACGCTGAGTGTTTTCGCGATATTCTAACCGTTTTACGTGAGTTCTCCTTTGCAAGAAGCGATGTGCTTACACCGGGGGGAAGCAAATCTGGTATCGCAAGAAAGATTGATAGCCGATTTTATGAGCTGGGTTGGCAAGAGAAGACTTACCAAACAGCAGTAATCGTAGATGACCAAAGGCTGGACTCCCCAACACACAGTGTTGATTGTGTAAAGGGGAAAGTTGCGCTCGAACTGGAATGGAATAACAAGGACCCATTTTTCGATCGTGATTTGAATAACTTTCGACAGCTCTTTGATCTGCGTGCTATCGAAGTTGGGGTTATCGTCACACGAGCTACCGAGCTTCAAAAGATATTCGTCGAGCTGGGCCGGGGGTCCAGTTTCGGTAATTCTACAACACATGTCGCAAAGCTTTTGCCGCGCTTGGAAGGCGGCGCCGGCGGAGGCTGCCCAATAGTCGTGTTCGGGATCACGGAGAATTGCTATGTCGGCTGATACAGTTGTACCCCTTTCTAACGCAAGCAGGTCACTCTTAGCTACGGCTAACGGTCAGAAATTTGGGACAATATTAGCAGATCCGCCGTGGCAGTTTGCAAACAGAACAGGCAAGATGGCTCCCGAGCACAAACGCTTGAATCGTTATTCGACGATGACACTGGAAGACATATGCGAGTTACCAGTCGCGCAAGTCTGTCAGGAGCCATCTCATTTGTATCTTTGGGTACCAAATGCGCTTCTTCCAGACGGTTTACGCGTCATGCAGGCTTGGGGCTTTGAATACAAATCAAATATAGTCTGGCATAAAGTGAGAAAAGATGGCGGTTCGGACGGCCGGGGCGTGGGTTTTTACTTTCGCAACGTAACTGAGTTAATTTTGTTCGGGGTGCGTGGAAAGAATGCACGCACGTTGGACTTAGGGAGGCGGCAAGTTAATTTGCTCGCAACTCGAAAGCGCGAACATTCCCGGAAACCAGATGAACAGTACGACTTAATTGAAGGGTGTTCCTGGGGACCTAGGCTGGAACTCTTCTCGCGCGGCGCCCGGCCAGGTTGGACTGTATGGGGAAACCAAGCGGACGAGAGTTACGCGCCTGATTGGAAAACATACGGTTATAACTCCGCCACCGCTTGATGCCGTGGTATCACTTTGTTTAGCTACCCGGCGTACTGGAAATTTTCCCTGGACTAGGGCCCTGATTCATTTTGGACGCCTACGCAGTAAAATGCGACAAGGTGGATCCCGGATAACCCTTTGGGTTTCCGGGATGACGTTTCTTCTGGGGGGCTGACCACGGCTTGGCCGTGGTGCCCCGCTTTTGGTTTCTCCGCCTTCTTGTGGGTTCGGTTATGGGCTCCACGGTCTTCGGCTTTGCCTTCGCCGTGGAGAGCCGTTGGGGGCGGTGTTTTGTTAGAGAGCTGTGCTGAACTCTTTTTCGAAGCGGCCCACGTCTCTGTTTTCTAGCCGTACACTGAGCCTCCGTGCACCGTCTTCGGCAGTTTCGTCGGCTAGGACGTCGCCGTTGCGGTAGAGCCAGGCGGCGGCTTCTCCGTCCGAAGCTTTGAGGGTGTACGTCACTTCGGTACGGAAGGCGGTGAGCTCGGCGTCGATGAGGTCGAGGAGATCCGTGACGCCCTCGCCTGAGATGGCGCTGAGAGCTACGGTTAGGGGGTCGTTGGGGGTGCCTTCTGCGGTGGCGGCTCGTTGTTTCGCTTGGTCGCGTAGGGATTGTTTTGTTGGGAGATGGGTCCCGGATAATCCTTCGGATTTCCGGGATGACGGGGGTTCCGAGCTTTGTTCTTGCTCGCCGGTTGGGAGATGAGCTCCACGGTCTTCGGCTTTGCCTTCGCCGTGGAGAGCGTTCTCCGAGGGTAGCGCGTCGACTTTGTTCCAGGCTTCGATGAAGACGGCGTCGCTTTCGTCGGTGAGGCCTAGCTCAGCCAAGACTTTGAGAACATCCGCTCGCTGAGCGTCGGATTCTTCGTGGCTGATGTCGCGCACGTGGACGACGATGTCCGCCTCCAGCACCTCTTCCAAGGTCGCGCGGAACGCGGCCACGAGGTGGGTGGGCAGGTCGGAGATGAAGCCCACCGTGTCGGACAGGATGGCATCGGCGCCGGAGGGTAGCTCCATCTGCCGCATCAGCGGGTCGAGGGTGGCGAAGAGGAGGTCCTTGGCGAAGGTCTCCTGCCCAGTGATCCGTTTAAAGAGCGTCGACTTGCCCGCGTTGGTGTAGCCGACGAGGGCGATGACGGGGCTGGGCGCCCTCTTCCGCTTGCGCCGCTGGAGGTCTCGGGTGCGGCGAACCTCGTCGAGTTCCTTCCGTAGGCGGTCGATCTTCTCTTGCAGGATCCGACGGTCGCTCTCGATCTGGCGCTCACCAGGACCGCCGAGGAAGCCCGCGCCGCCGCGCTGACGCTCCAAGTGGGTCCAGGACCGCACGAGGCGCGAGCGCTGGAACGTGAGGTGCGCGAGGGCGACTTGCAGCGTGCCCTCTTTCGTCTGCGCACGCTCGCCAAAGATTTCGAGGATGAGTGCGGTGCGGTCGAGGACCTTCACCTTCCACGCGCGCTCCAGGTTGCGGTGCTGGACCGGCGAGAGCTGGGCGTTGACGATGACCAGGCCGACGCCCTCGGAGGCGGGCTCTTTCAGCCAGCCTTCGATCTCGTCGACCTTACCCTGGCCGAGGAAGGTGGCGGGCTTGGCCTCAGCCAAGTTGGCGATTTCCGCGCGCACGGTCTCGATGCCGATCGCCTGGGTCAGCGAAGCTGCTTCTTCGAGAGCGCCCTCAGCGGAGCGGAGAGAGCGGCCCGTGCCGGACAGCTCACAGTGAATGACAAAGGCTTTTTCAGCCGGGCGGGCCGTTTCAAACGGTTCTTTGGTAGCCAGAGGAGGCCTCTTTTACGCGTCGGTCACGTCCTCATGCAGGTCAAGCGGACCTTGGGGCATGACGGTGGAGATCGCGTGCTTATAGACCAGCTGTGTTTGGTCGTCACGGCGAAGGAGGACGCAGAAGCTGTCGAACCAGGTCACAATGCCCTGAAGCTTGACGCCGTTCACGAGGAAGACCGTGACGGGAACCTTCTGCTTGCGAATTTCGTTCAGGAAGATGTCCTGAAGCGGTCTTGGCTTGTCCATCGCCTTGGGCCCTGTCTTCAAACGCGAAACGCACGTGTGTGCACTGCAATGCCTTTAGGCAGGGCTGTGCCATTGATGCAAGGGCTACGCATTATCCTGCCCAGAATTCTCGGTCAAATAGGAGAAGTAGGAGCACGAGCTCTAGCCGACCAGCGATCATGCCGAGCGCGAGGAGCACGCGCAGGGGCTCGGCGAACAGGACGAAATCCGTGGTGGCCTCTGGCGCTGCGGCTACCAAGGGGCCGGCGTTGGTGACCACAGCGACGGCGGTCGCGGCGGCGAGCTCGAGGTCGTAGCCGAAGAAGGCTACGGTGAGGACTAAAGCGGCGAGCACGATGGTGAAGGCGATGGTGTGAATCCAAACGCCGAACTCGAACACGAGCGGGCGCTCCTTCTGGAGGATGCCGCCGGGGTGCGTCAGTTGCCAAAGCTCCTGCCCTGCCCGCTGAAAGGTGATGAGCCAACGTAGCAGTTTGATGCCGCCTGCCGTGGACACAGCAGCGCCGCCGATGGCGGAGGTGACGAGTAGCACGGTCAGCGCCGGGGTCTCGCCGACGATGAAGCCGCTGGTCGACATCAGCGAGACGGCATTGCCGATTTGGGCTGGGAATAAGGACCAGTCGCGGTCGCCTAAGCTGAGCCAGAAGACGAGCGCTAGGGGTAGGATGAGGAGGAGGAAGGTTGGCGTTTCACGGTCATTGCTGCCGATGAAACGCCCGCGGCCCTGGAGGGCCCACCTCGCCACGAAGACGAAATTGATGGCCGCCATAATCATGGTGGCACAGCCAACGCCCACAGCGCCGGGGCCGAAGCTCTCAATACCGCCAGGTGCAGGAGCGAAGCCGCCAGTGGCCATGAAGCTGAGCGCGAGGGTGGCGGACTCGAGCACCGGCACGCCAGCGAAGAGAAAGCCTGTATAGCTGAGCAAGGTCAGGCTGGCGTAGACCGGCGCGAAGGTCTTGGTAGCCGTGGCGAAGGCGCGGAGATAGCTGTCGCCTTTACCGCGCGCGAACGGCGGCGTTGGCGGCTGGATGCCAATGAACTCGGGGCGCACGAAGACAGCGGCGGCGGTGGAAAGGCTGGCAAGGCCACCGATCCATTGCAGCGACGCGCGATAGATCATGCCGCTGGCCGTGGACCGGGCGAAAGGCTCGCTGAGCCAGGCACCGGTGGTGGTGAGCGCCGAGACAGCCTCGAACCACCCGTTCACAAAGCTGAAGCCGCGGCCGATGAAGGGCAGCGCAGCCAGGCACGGAACGGCAAGCCAGAATAACGCCAAGGCCAACACCAACTCGCGAAACCCAGACCGGGCCAGGCGCTGGCGCGGCATGGACTTGCTGACCAAGAAACAGCAGCCACCGACGAACACAGCGAGAAACAGGCCGAGCGCGAAGGCACCCGTGTCGGGCTCATCCATGGCAACTGTCAGCGCGAGCGGCGCCAGCATCGCGATGGCGAGGGCGAAGAGCGCGAAGCCTAAGACACGAAAGAGCGGAGCCACGGACATGGCAGCGCCCCTAGCCGTGTTCCGCCCCATTGTCGCGGGTCATGGAAATATGGAAAGCTCGTCCGCGAAGATTCTGCGAGAGACGACGATGAAATTGAACAAACGAGATTTTTTAGTCGGTTCAGGCTTGGTGGCAGGCCTGGCCACGCTGAGCGCCACAGCAACTGCTCAAGAGGCTAGCACTTCCTCCATCCTTCCCTCGGTCGCCGCAGCGAAGCCGATTGGCCGTGACGAGCATCTGGCGCGCTTGGCCAAGGTTCAGGGTATCATGCGGGACAAGAATGTCCGCATGCTGGTTATCGAACCGGGTGCAGCCATGACGTATTTCACCGGCTTGCGCTGGTGGCGCTCCGAGCGTCCCATCATCGCCCTGATCCCCGCTGATGGTGAAGTGGGCATGGTGGCCCCTGCGTTTGAGGCACCGTCGATCGAGGAGACGATGGCGGTCCCCTTCTCCATCCGCACGTGGGAGGAGAATGAGGACCCCTTCGCCGTGGTCAAGACGTATGCCGACGACTGGAAAGTCGGTCGCGGTCAGATCGGCATCGACGAGACGGTTCGCTTCTTCATCGCCGACGGTATTCGCAACGCGGTGAAGCGGGCGAAGACGATACCCGGTGCACCGATCATTCGTGCGTGCCGGATGATCAAATCACCGGCGGAGCTGGCCTTGATGCAAGCCGCCACCGACGTCACCATTGCTGCGTATGCCGATGTGGGCCGAGCCGTGGTGCCGGGCATGAGCGCCGACGAAATCAAGTCCCTCATGAACGCGCGCACCCGCGCCTATGGCGGCACGCCTCAGTTTTCCATTGCCCTTCCTAATGAAGCGAGCGCCTATCCGCATGGAACGGACAAGGTCGACCCTATCGGCGAAGGTAGCATCCTCTTGATGGACTGCGGTTGCTCCGTTCACGGCTATAAGAGTGACGTGTCCCGGACATGGGTCATTGGTGAGCCCACGAAACGTCAGAAAGAGGTTTGGGCAACGGTGAAGCGTGGCCAGGAGCTCGCCATGGAGGTCGCCGTGGTGGGTAACGAGGCTGGCCTGGTCGATCGGACGGTTCGTCAGTACTATGAGAGCCAGGGTTGGGGCCCGCGCTATGCCACGCCGGGCCTTTCGCACCGCCTGGGCCATGGAATCGGCATGGAGGGGCATGAGCCCATCAATCTCGTCGAGAACGAGACTACGAAGCTGCAGCCCGGCATGTGTTTTTCCAACGAGCCGGGCCTCTACAGCTTTGGCGAGTTTGGCGTGCGGCTTGAGGACTGTTTCACCGTGACCGAAGACGGGCCGAAGCTGTTCAGCGGCTTTCAGAAGTCGATCAGCTCGCCCGCTTAGAAATAGCTGATCCCGACGCGGAACATTTTCTCCACGTCGCGGACGGCTTCACGCATGGCGAGCAGAACCACACGGTCGCCCGCGAGGACGACCGTTTCCTTGTCCGGTAAGATGACCTCCGGCCCTCTCACAATGGCGCCGATGACGACGCCGCTGGGCAGTTCGGCATCCGCCAAGGGGGTGCCCACAAGGCTCGACGTTTCAAGGGCGATCGCGTCCACGACCTCCGCTTGGCCTTCCAGGATGGAATAGACGGATTTGATCCGTCCACGGCGCACATGCTGAAGGATCGTCGAAATGGTTGTGGCACGCGGATCGATGAAACGATCGATGCCCACGGACTGAGCCAGCGGGCCGTATTCGGGCTCGTTGGTGAGGACCATGGCGCGGCGTGCGCCGCCTCGCTTACCGATCACGCCCGCGAGGAGGTTGGTCTGGTCGCTGTCGGTGAGTGCCACCATGGTCTCGGCTTCGGCGATCCCGGCCTCCGCCAAGAGATCACGATCGAGGCCTGAGCCTCGCAGCACGATGGTGCGCTTGAGCCGCTCGGCCACGAACGTGGCGCGGTCGGCGTCTTGTTCGATGATGCGGATCTTGTAGCGGCCGGCGTCTTCGAGCTCTCTCGCCACATCCAGGCCGATATTGCCGCCGCCCACGATGACGATACGGCGGGCTTGGCTCTGGCCGAGGCCCATGATCGCCACAGCGCGGTCCACGTTCTGCTTGGCAGCAACGAAGAAGATTTCGTCGCCTTCCTCAAGCTGGTCGTCAGCACCCGCGCGGAAGAAATGGTCGTTCCGGTGCACACCGACGATCGTCACGCGCAAGTCTGGGAAGAGCTCCCTCACCTGGCGCAGCGGCGTATCGAGGATGGGCGAGTCCTCCTTGAGGCGCAAGCCGAGGAGCCAGACCTTGTCGTCCGCAAAGCTCTTCACATCGAAGGCTGCGGGGATTGTCAGGCGCTGCATGACGGCGTCAGCCACCTCGCGCTCGGGCGAGATGATCACGTCGATCGGGATGTTGTCGCGACTGAACACATCCGCATACCGCGTTTGCAGGTAGCTGCGGGCCCGGATGCGGGCGATCTTGGTGGGGACTTTAAAGACCGAGTGGGCGATCTGGCAGGCGACGATGTTGACTTCGTCCGAGTGCGTCACGGCGATCAGCATGTCTGCCTCACGCGCGCCTGCTTCGGTCAGCACGTCCGGGTAGGAGCCGCTGCCCACCACGCCGCGCACGTCGAGGCGCTCGGTGATGGCGCGGATGAGATCGGCTTGGTGGTCGATGACCGTGACCTGGGCGTCTTCCTCAGCGAGCCGCTGAGCAATCCCGGTTCCCACACGGCCCGCACCGCAAATGATCACACGCATGGCTTAGCCCTCCCTGCCCTGGCGGCAGGCTTGCGAGGCATCATTTGCCATGGAGAAGTTCATTTGTTGTGACCCCTTGGCCATGGTCATCTCACCCGCAAAGAACGGGGGACGCTCGGAAACGAGCTTGAGCTGACCGTCCCACACGTTCTCGATGAGAACCGGGCGAAGAGCGCCCGGCTCCACCTGATCGAGGCGGAAAACGATGGTCTCGCTGCCGTTGCGTGGGTTGACCTTAAGACCTGTGAGATCTTTGTACTGACAGCC
Organism: Parvularculaceae bacterium; assembly: GCA_013215175.1. Lineage (GTDB taxonomy): Bacteria > Pseudomonadota > Alphaproteobacteria > Caulobacterales > Parvularculaceae > Parvularcula. Next base: position 30,654 of record JABSRH010000010.1, read on the forward strand.
TGTGTCGTTGGCGATGGTGAGGATGGTCCGCTCCGAGCAACCGGCGGCGGCGAGCGCCAACCCAAGAGCGAGGACACGGAGCATCATCATGTCCCTTAGTCCTCAACCTTGCTTGCGAGCGTCACGAACTCCTCGGCGACGGAGGGGTGGAGGGCGCAGGTAGCGTCCCAGTCGGCTTTGGTGAGGCCTGCCTTCACGGCGATGGCGGCGATCTGCATGACCTCGCCCGCTTCGGTTCCAGCCATGTGGCAGCCGAGCACTTTGTCCGTGTCTTGATCAACGATCAGCTTCATCACCACGCGCTCTGGATTGTCGGCGAGGATGTTCTTCATGGCGCGGAAGTCGGCCTTGTAGACGTCCACCTTGTGACCCGAGGCACGCGCTTCCTCGGCGGTGGCACCCACTGATGCCACTGGTGGCTGAGCGAAGACGGCTTTGGGGATGCAGTGATAGTCCATCTGGCGTGGATTGTCTTTGAACTGTGTATCGACGAAGGCTGCCGCCTCGCGGATCGCGACGGGGGTGAGGTTCACGCGGTTGGTGACGTCGCCCACGGCAAAGATGTTGGATTGGCTGGTGCGGCTATCAGCATCGACGACGATGGCGCCTTGGCTGTCGACGTCGATACCCGCCCGCTGAACGCCGAGGCTCTCCGTGTTCGGCTTACGCCCGATGGCCCAGAAGACGAGATCGGTCTCGATGACATCTCCGTTGAGTAAGTGGACGCGGGTGCCGCTTTCGTCCTTATCGATCTTGGTAAAGACGGTGTTGTTGACGTAGGTGATGCCTGCCCGCTCGAAATTGCCTTCAACATAATTGCGGAGATCTTCGTCCCACCCACGCAGGACTTTCTCGCCGCGATAGACGAGGGTCACGTCAACACCGAGACCCGCCATGATGAAGGCGAACTCGAGCGCGATGTAACCGCCACCGGCGATCACGGCTTTCTTAGGAAGCTCGGGCAGCAAGAAGGCATCGTCGGAGACAATACCATGCTCTGCACCCGGAATGCCTTCGTCAATGAAAGGGCGACCGCCGACGGCCACGAGGATCTTGTCCGCTGTGACCTGGCGGTCCTCGTCAACGATATGGATCGTGTGCGCATCAACAAGCACAGCGCGCGAGCGGATGTGATCGACGCCGTTCTTCTCGAGAATGTTCGAATAGATGCCCGACAGGCGGTTCACTTCATTCTGGACATTGTCGCGGAGGGTATTCCAATTGTGCGTCGGGGCTTTGCCGAACTCCCAGCCGTAGCCCTTGGCGTCTTCCATGGCGTGGCCAAACTCCGACGCGAAGACGAAGAACTTCTTGGGCACACAGCCGCGGACCACGCAGGTGCCGCCGGGTTTGCTTTCCTCAGCGCAGGCCACTTTCAGGCCAGCCTGAGCCGCGAGGCGCGCAGCCCGGACACCGCCGGAACCTGCACCAATAACGAAGAGATCATAATCGTAAGCCATGCGGCCTCCTTCGTGGCAGCGCCAGCAAGGTTACTCGGTCGTGGAAGGAACGAAGCCGAGCTGGTGTTGGTAACGGGCATCACCGAAATCGGCGAGCTCGCGGC
>JABSRH010000100.1 GCA_013215175.1 Parvularculaceae bacterium
CCATCGTCGAGCCAGCGGTCCGGCACGACGTTCTCGCCCTCACCATCCACGCCAAAGCGTTTCGACTGCTCAGCGATTTGCGACAGCCAGAAGACTTCTTCTTCGTGGGCGCCCTCGATGATGGCGCCGGTTCTCTTCTTGAGCTCCATGGAGCCGGAAGCGTGGTCGAGGTGGCCATGGGTTAGCCAGATTTTCTCGATCTTCGCGTCCATCGCCTCGGCCGCGGCCATCAGCCTGTCCACCTCACCGCCAGGGTCGACGACAGCGGCGCTGCCATTGGCGGCCCGGATCATTGAGCAGTTTTGCTGAAACGGCGTCACGGGGACGATCTGAACTTTGAACGGTGGCTCTTGGGTCATGGGGGAGGCGTAGCGCGAGGAATGCTGCGCTGCAAATCTAGGCGTTTTGCTCAGCGTCCCAGGTCTTCAGCCAGCGCTGGGGCGCCATGACGCGCCAGCTCTTGGTGAGGTAATCGCGCGCCCAATCGGGGTCGAAGGCGGCGGGGCGGACCAGCACCAAGTTGTGCGGCTGATAGTGGGGCGTGATATAGAACGTATCGGGATCAACCTCGAGCAGCATCTCGCGATCGCCGGGCAGCGTTTTGATGACAGGGCAGTCTTCGGAAGGGCTCCAAAACACCCACATTTTACCATGCGCTTTGAGGGTCGGTTGGCCCCACGAGGTGGTCTCTTCCACTTTCGGCAGCTCAAGACCGAGCGCCAGTTCCTTCAGCTCACTCCAATTGATGCTCATCGGTGGTGCTCGATATGGCTGTCCACGAGGGCTTTGTTGTAGGCCCTCAGGGCACGGATTTGCGTGACGGTGCCGAGAAGCTTGTTCTCGCCTTTGCCCTTGGTCACGGGCATAGCGTCGAGGCCGAGGCGAGCCATCTCGGCTAGGGCTTCGCCAAGGGTGGCGGTATCCGCGAGACGCTCCGCGCTGTCTTCTAGAGGGGCAGCGGTGTCAGGCACAGGTCGCATCACATCGCGCACGCGGATGGTTTGCAAGATCACCCCTTGCGGGCCTTCGGAAAGGTCGTAACCCCGCTGGTTCAGCTGGTAGTGGAACCACGATGTGCCGAAGAAGATCTGCGTGATCACCGAGGCGAGGCCAACGGCGATCATCAAGGCCGCCGTCATGGTGTAGTCACCGGTCAGCTCAAAGATGATCAACGTGGTGGAGATCGGCGCACCGATAATTGCGCCAGAAACAGCGCCCATGCCGACCACGGCGAAAAAAGCGGGTGAAGCTACGAATGAACCAAAGAGCATGTTCATGGTAATGCCGAACGCTGCTCCCGACATGGCGCCCAGATAGATCCCGCCGGAGAACACGCCGGCACCGAAGCGGCAGGATAGGCATAGGACTGTCGCGAAAATCTTGCCCACGAGCAAAATCGTCAGCAGGCGGATGCTATAGTCACCTTCGAGGGCCAGCGTGGTGGCTTGATAGCCATAACCGAGCAGCTCCGGCAGAAAGATGCCGACGATGCCCATGCAGAGCCCGGCAATCACCGGCATAAAGGTCGGCGGGATGTGCAATCTAGCCACGGCGGATCGCGCGCTCATCCGGCCCCAAGCAGCCATGGTGAGGAAGCTCAGGGCGACCAGCCCAGCTACGAGGCCGCTGGCCCCGCCGAGTACCAAGTCGATGGGCGCTGCCCCGCCATATTCGGGGATCACAAAGCGGTGGAGATCGCCAAGGTGATAACGGGTGATCAGTGTAGCGCAGATCGAACTGATCGCGATGGGAGCAAAGATCGACAGCGCGTAGTTCGATAACACCACTTCGAGCGCGAACAGCACGCCAGCGATCGGCGCATTGAACGCTGCAGAGACGGCTGCTGCCGCCGCGCAGCCGAGCAGCGTGCGGCTGTCTTTGCTCGACAGATTGAAGGTCTTGGAGAAGAAAACCGAGATCGCACCGCCGAGCAGCACAGCCGGACCTTCGCGACCGGCACTGGCCCCGCTGCCAAGGGCGACAGCGGCAAGCCCGGTGTTGATCAGTCCACCCCGTAGTGAGATCGCGCCCGGTGGCCGGGCGCGCGCCTCGATCACTTCGGCCACGCCCTGCATGCGAACATCGTTGATCAGACCAATGCGGCGTTTGATGTAGAGGCCGAGCCCCACAATGACGCCGCCCAACGCCGGCACGATGAACGCCCGGAAAGGCTCCAGCTCTCTCGCGCCCTCGGCCAGCGTTTCACTGGGTGTGCCGTAGGCGAATTGAGTGATCCACTCGATAGCGATCGAGAAAGCTAAGACGCCATAGCCGGTGACGATGCCCGTCAGAATCGCGAGGCCCCACACCTTCAGGTCCGACAGCGCTTCGGCGCGGGCGGCGGTGTTTTTGAGCCAAGTTTGAACGCGGACAGCGGACGATGACATAATAGGGCGCCGCTAACACCCTTCGGCCATGCTGTCAGGCGCTGAGACCTGCCTTTCTTGCAACTTGGGTTTTGCCCCCGGCCTATGGTAATCGCTCGTTTGAGCTTCTGGAGAGCGAGACAGATGAGAGTGTTGGCGATGGGCGCGTGTGCCCTTGCAACGATGTTGGTGGCGATGCCTGCGGGGGCGGACGCTCAAAACAGAAAGACCAAAGAACGGCTCGAGCGCATTGAGAGCGAGATCCGCGACCTTCAGGGCGCCGTCTACGGCACCGATAGCGAAGGCGCGCCGGTGCGCTTCGAAGGGGCCAACCCCACGCCAGAGCAACGCGCTGCCGCTGCGACCGGGCAGCCTGCCGACGGCCTGCCACTGGAAGTGTCGCTGCGCATTTCGGGCCTTGAGCAAGAGGTCCAGCGCCTGACCGCGGATATGGAGCGCATGAGCTATCAGATGCAGCAGCAAAACCTGCGCATGACGCGCCTGGTCCAGCTGCTCTACCCTGATGCGCAAGAGCAGGCGAACCTGGGTCTGGTGGCTCAGCGCGATATGCTCCGCGACGCGTCGAGCGGCACGGGCAACCCTGCGGGCCCTCAGCCTGATGCTGAGTCGCGCCCCGTGGATCTCTTCGGTAGCGAAGCGCCGTCGACGTCGTTGCCAGGCTATGGCTCCGCCGAAGACGCCTACAACGCCGGCCGCGCCGCCATGTTCGCGGGCCGTTTCGAAGAAGCCGAGCGTGCGTTCCTGGCCCTGAAGACGACCTATCCTGACAGTGAGCTGTATGCGGATGGTCTCTATTATCTTGGCGAGGTCTATTTTGCTCAGAGCGATCTACGCTCGTCGGCAGAAGCCTATTTCGAGTTCATCAAAGACTATGGCCAGCACCCCAACGCGGCCCGAGCGCACCTGAAACTGGGTGAAGTCTACGCCAAGGCGGGCCGCAAGGACCCGGCCTGTCAGGTTTGGAAGCGCGGTGTCGATACCTATCCGGACATGGAAGAGGAGCTGATGCTGCAAATCCAAGACCTCCGTATTCAGAGCGAATGCCGCGGGGTTGAGATCCCTGAGTAAGCTCTCGGACAAACTGACCGAAGCATGGCCGCTGCCTCCTGAGGAGCCAGCGGCCATTTCTGTCTCACGGGCCGAGAGCCCTCCGACGGGGCGGACCGATGGTCCGGAGCGTGGTCACGCTCTTGGCGCCGAGACACCTGTCGCCTTGGCCGTTTCAGGCGGCGCCGACAGCTTCGCGTTGCTGCATTGGGCTTGGCAGGCGGGAAAACCGATCGTGGCGCTGACGGTCGATCATGGCCTCCGCGAGGGTTCAGCGCTTGAGGCGCAAGCGGTGCGCACCTTCTGCAGTGAGCGGAACATTCCTCACGAGACGCTGATCTGGCGAGGGGACAAGCCGAAGACGGGTATCCAAGAGGCGGCCCGCAACGCTCGCTATCGCCTGCTCTGCCAAGCTTGCGAGCGGATGGGGATCGAGCATCTCATCACCGCGCACACCGCAGACGACCAGGCCGAAACCGTCTTCATGCGCCTCCGCCGGGGCGCAGGTCGCGGCTTGGCAGGTATGCCCTCCGAACGGCAGATCGCAGCGGGGCCGGGCGAGCTGATCACGCTGCACCGCCCCATGCTGAACATCCGCCGCACCGAAGCACGGGCCTACGCCGAAGAGCACGACGTCCCGTTCGTCGATGATCCGTCCAATGAGGATGAGAAGTACGAGCGGGTCAAGGTGCGGGCGCTGCTGGCAGCGCTGGAGCAGCAGGATCTGCTGACCGTCGATGCGCTGTGTCGAGTATCCGCAGTTCAGCGAAGTGACCTGTCCGATGCCGAAGAGCTTTTGGATTTGGAATATGATGAGCTGGCTTTCGCTCTCCCAGACGAACATCCCTACGATAGTGAGGACGGGGGCATAACCCTTAATGGCGATGGGATTGAAGATCAGCCAATCGGCCTTTTGGGAGTCGTTCGACTTATTTATGCCATTTCCGGAAGCACCCCTGACAAGGACGAACTCAAAGCTCAGTTTTCAGGACCGGAACTTAAGTCGCCAAAACCAATTCAGACTTCAGGCTGTCGTCTGGTATTTTGGTCCGATCCGAAGCGTCCGGGGTCTATGGTGATCAGGCCCGGCCAAGAGAAGCGACACCTTCCCTTGCGCATCATGGCCATTCTCAGAGAACCCGCCGCGCTCCTGGGCCGCGCGGACGGCACACCCGGCTTCACCCCCGTTCCTGCCGCGCCCGGCTCGAAGCATCTTTATGACAAACGGTTCATTGTTGAGGTGCCGCAAGACGTGGCCGAAGGCACCGTGCTTCGGCCCTTGGGGCAGCTGTTGCCCCGCGACATTGCCACCTCAACCTTGTCGCGGCAGCGGGTTGCGACATTGCCGATCCTCGCCAAGGGTGACCGAGCGACCCATCTTCCCGAACAAGCGGTAGACGCGGTGCGCCAAGCGCTTGAGGGTTGGAAGTCTTGCGACGAGTTCTTACCTGACGCGTCTTGTACGTTCGTCGCGCGATCGCTGTTGGAGGAACGGTTCGCCGGAAGCGTGATACGATATTAAGTCACTGGCGGTAGCTTGGGCCGCTGGGTTGAAAGGGAATTACCTATGAACGGTCGCCATTGGATGGTCTGGGGCTTGATGATCGCCGTCGCCCTGATGCTCATCTACTTCTTCTCGTCCGCGACCCCGCAGTCGAGCGCGCGTGAGCTGGACTACACGCAGTTCCGTACCGCGGTGGAGCAGGGCCAGATCAGCAAGGCCGTCATCGACGACGACAATGTTAGCGGTCAGCTTTCGACCGGCGAGAATTTCGTCGTCGCCGTGCCTTCGGGCGATAGCGCTGCCGAGCTGCTCTACGACAGCAAGGTCCAAGTCGAGGTGGTGCCGGAGCAACGTCCGTCGATCCTGCTGAGCCTGCTCTTCAATTTGCTGCCTGTGCTGCTGATCCTCGGCATCATCTATTTCGCCATGCGGCAAATGCAGGCGGGCAGCGGCAAAGCTATGGGCTTTGGTAAGTCCAAGGCGAAACTGCTCACCGAGCGCCACGGCCGCGTCACCTTTGACGATGTCGCCGGCATCGATGAGGCCAAAGAAGAGCTGGAAGAGATCGTCGACTATCTGAAGGATCCGATGCGGTTCCAGCGCTTGGGCGGCAAGATCCCTAAGGGCGCTCTGCTCGTGGGCCCTCCAGGTACGGGTAAGACGCTGCTGGCGCGGGCTATTGCTGGCGAAGCTAATGTGCCGTTCTTTACGATCTCCGGTTCGGACTTCGTCGAAATGTTCGTCGGCGTGGGTGCGTCTCGTGTCCGCGATATGTTTGAGCAGGCCAAGAAGAACGCGCCCTGCATCATCTTCATCGACGAGATCGACGCTGTCGGTCGTTCGCGGGGCGCAGGCCTCGGCGGCGGCAACGACGAGCGTGAGCAAACGCTCAACCAGCTCCTCGTCGAGATGGACGGCTTTGAAGCCAATGAAGGCATTATCCTGATCGCCGCCACGAACCGTCCTGACGTGCTCGACCCCGCGCTGCTGCGTCCGGGCCGTTTTGACCGCCAGGTCGTGGTGCCGAACCCTGACCTCGTCGGTCGCGAGAAAATCCTGGGCGTTCACATTAAGAAGGTGCCGCTTGGCCCCGATGTGAAGGTGCGTGACATCGCTCGCGGTACGCCGGGCTTCTCCGGTGCTGACCTTGCCAACCTCGTGAACGAGGCGGCTCTGCTCGCGGCGCGTCGCGGCAAGCGGATCGTCACGAACAAGGAGTTCGAGGACGCCAAGGACAAAATCATGATGGGCGCGGAACGCCGCTCCACCGTGATGACGCAGAAAGAGAAAGAGCTGACCGCCTATCACGAGGCCGGCCACGCCATCGTTGCGCTCAACATGCCGTCGACCGATCCGGTGCACAAAGCCACGATCATTCCTCGTGGCCGTGCCCTCGGCATGGTCATGCAGCTGCCGGAACGCGATAAGTTTTCGATGTCGAAACAAGAGATGACGTCGCGTCTTGCAATCCTTATGGGTGGCCGCGTCGCGGAGGAACTGAAGTTCGGCAAAGATCATGTCACGTCGGGTGCTTCGTCGGACATCGAGCAGGCTACCAAGCTGGCGAAGGCCATGGTGACCCAGTGGGGTCTCACCGACGAGCTGGGTCCGGTCGCCTATGCTGAGGACCAAGGCGAGGTGTTCTTGGGCCAGCAAATCGCTCGCTCCGGCGCCATCAGCCCTGACACGGCGAAGAAGATCGAGGAGCTGATCCGCGGTCTCATCGACGATGCCAACAACAAGGCGCACGAGATTCTCGGCGACACCCACCGCAAGGATTGGGAGACGTTGAGCGAGGGTCTGCTTGAGTATGAGACACTCACCGGTGCTGAGATCAAAGCGTTGCTGGCGGGCGAGGACATCATCCGCGATGATCCTTCCGAGCCGAACAGCCCACCTCCAAGCTCCGTGCCCAGCGCCGGTGCGCCGAAAGGCGGCCTGGGCGGAGCTGAGCCGCAAGGCGCCTAGGTTCTGAGCCTGCGAGATCAACAGACCGGCGTCCTGCGGGGCGCCGGTTTTTTATTGGCTAACGGTAAGGAAACCGCACCCAGCCGCTTCCCACGGCGCCGTTCAAGTGTTAACGCTTGGTTACTCAAGGTGCAGCGGTGGGGCTTTCCATGAAACCAAACTTTTTCGCGTTCGATGCGATCGCGTACTCTATCCAGGCGGGCGCTACGCATATCCCGACCTTCGCACGTCGCGGCTGGGCCGGCATTGCATTGGTTGTGGTCTCAGGAGCGTTTTTCCTGACCAACTTGGTCAACCTCGCCAACGGTTTCGCTGATCCAGAGTTCGCCGATTTCTTTTATCGGGCGTTCGCAGAGGTTCAAAACTACTTCAATGCTAGCGCGGGTTCTACAGGCTCCTACGATGGGCTTACCGACGAAGATGCTCAGCTGATCGGCAGCTTTTTCACATTCTACGGCGCTTATTTCATCGGCTTGATCTTGATGGTGCCAGGGTTCGTCGACGTCTACCGCCGTTCGGCCGGTCTACCTGTCAGTGAGGGTAGCCTTCCAACATTCGGCGCTGCCGAGTGGAACCTAATCATTATCTATATCCTGCTCACCCTGCTGACGCTTCCGTTCGTCTTGCTGGTGGGCGGTGCTGCGGTCGCGCTCGGTGCTCTCGCCTTCATGGCTGAGGTGCCATGGCTTGCCATTTTCCCAGGCATTGCTGCCCTAGTGGTCATGGTTTGGTTCAGCATTCGGATCGCTCTGATCCCTGCGCATGTGGCGCTGACCGGCGGTATTTCATTTTTCGAAGCGTTCACCCTGGTCCAAGGCCGGGCTTGGAAGTTTCTTGGCACGTCGTTCCTCTTTGGCGCTGTCATGGGCGCGCTGACCATCGGCGTTTCCTATTTTGGCCAGGGCTTGGACTTCCTGCTCTTCTTCGGTTCCTCTCTCATCTTGGGTACCGTGCTCTCCTTCTACCGGATGGTCGCCACCACCGCGTTCCACGGCCGCATTGCTTCTGAGCTGATGGGCCTGCGTTCGGATGGTGAGCTGGTTCAAGCTGATGAGCTCGAAGATGATATCGAGGACTTCGTTGAAGACGATGAGCCTGAAGCCGACGACGATGGCGATCTTCTCGACATCATGGACGAAGCCGCTTCGGTGGATACCGCTGAAGAGAGCCCAAGCCAGAGCTTTGGCCAGCCCATGCGCCGCCGCGAGCCTGGCTTTGTGCCGCGCCGCCTGCGCTAACATTGGGGCTCGCTAGCCCGAGCTTCGCCGACTAAAGCCTTGGACCATGAAGATCCTTGGCATTGTGAACGTGACCCCCGACAGTTTCTCTGACGGGGGTCTTCATTTTCAAACCCAACAAGCGGTCGATCACGCTTTGCGCCTGGAAGATGAGGGCGCCCACATCCTCGACATTGGCGGTGAAAGCACCAGGCCTGGCGCTCCCACAGTCCCTGACGATCAGGAGCTGACGCGTGTCCTGCCGGTGATCGAAGCTTTGGCAGGGCGCGTCGAGGCCACCTTGTCCATCGACACACGCAAGCCAAAGGTGGTGCAGGCTGCAGTGGCGGCTGGCGCTGGCCTTTGGAACGACGTGACGGCGCTTCGGTACGCCGAAGAAAGCGTCGAGGTGGCGGCGAAGCTCGGTTGCGATGTCGCCCTCATGCACATGCTCGGCGAGCCAGGCACGATGCAACAAGACCCAACCTATAGCGATGTCGTTTCGGAGGTGAAAGAGTTCTTGGAGGAGCGCATGGCCACCTGTGAGCAGGCAGGCATCGCGCGTGATCGGCTGATCATCGATCCGGGCATCGGGTTCGGCAAAACCCTCGACCACAACCTCGCGCTGTTCCGCGAATTGGAGACCTTCACCGACTTAGGCGTTCGCACCTTGCTCGGCGCTAGCCGCAAGCGGTTCATCGCTGCGCTCGACCGCGCCAGCGATGCAGCGGACCGTGTCGGGGGTAGCCTCGCCGCTGCCCTACGAGGGGCCCAGGCCGGCTTTACCCATGTCCGCGTCCACGACGTGGCGGCCACACGCCAGGCGTTGGCCGTCGCTTCCGCTATTGGCGAGGCTGCAGATGCCTGAGAGCGGCTTGGTCATACGCGAGCCGCGATGGCTCTTCGTGGTCCTCATCGTGGTGTTCGGCGGTCTCTTGAACCCAGCGGGACTGTTCTTCGCTGTTTGGATCCACGGCGGCTCGGGCTTCAGTCTCGCCAATCATGGGCTGTGGCAGTCGCTAGTAGGCGGGCCTTCGGCCTTTGGCGCCGTTTGGGTGCTTTATCGCCTGCGCCAGCGTGAACCCGTATCATTGGCAAAAATCAGCGGACACGTGCTGACGGCCGTAATGGTTGTCATGTTGTTGATCGTTGCCGGATTTACCTTCGTGATCCCGATAGCGAGCCTGTTGTCGCAAGACTTTGCGATCAGCGCGATCTTTGCGGGCCTCTTCGGCGGTGCCATCGTTGCGGCGGTGGGGTTCTTCATCTCCATTCCCGCAGCGGTTGCTCTCGTGTTCATTCTGCGTTGTATGACCTTCCGCTACATGCCTACAGAGCTCGGAGATAACGATGCGCGGTGATAGCAGTTCGCGAGAGCGTAAGGTTTTTGGCACGGATGGTGTTCGAGGGCTGTCGAACGCTGGCGCGTTAACGCCTGACGGCGTCATGCGCCTCGGGACCGCCGCGGGCCGTGTGTTCTTGCGCGGGGAGCACCGGCATCGCGTGGTGATCGGTAAGGACACCCGTCTATCCGGGTACATGATCGAACCGGCGTTGACCGCTGGCTTTATCGCGGCGGGTATGGACGTCTTGCTGCTCGGTCCTGTGCCGACCCCGGCCATGGCGATGCTGACCCGCTCAATGCGAGCAGATCTTGGCGTCATGATCTCTGCTAGCCATAATCCGTACCATGATAATGGTTTGAAGTTTTTTGGGCCCGATGGGTACAAACTATCCGATGAAACGGAGCTCGAGATTGAAGCGCTGATGGAGGGGGATCTATCAGGCTCTCTCGTGGCGGCTGACAAGATGGGCCGTGCCAAGAGGATCGATGATGCTGGTCCTCGCTATATCGAGTTTGCCAAGGCGACGCTGCCGCGCCGGTTGAACTTAGATGGCGTTCGGGTGGTTCTCGATTGCGCGAACGGCGCTGCTTATAAGACGGCGCCGGTGGTGCTCTGGGAGCTTGGCGCCGATGTGAAAGAGCTGGGCGTCTCGCCCGACGGGTTCAACATTAACGAGGGGTGCGGATCAACATCTCCTGCCAAGCTTCAAGAGGCCGTGAAAGAATACCGAGCCGATATCGGCATTGCTCTCGACGGGGATGCTGACCGGGTCATTATTTCGGACGAGAAAGGCAACCTCGTCGACGGCGATCAAAGCTTGGCTACGATTTCGACCTCGCTACAGCGCTCTGGCAAGTTGAAGGGTGAAGGCGTCGTCAGTACCGTGATGGCCAATATGGGTTTCGAAAAGTTTCTCGATGACCACGGCATGCGCCT
>JABSRH010000101.1 GCA_013215175.1 Parvularculaceae bacterium
TGACACGGCCCGCCGAGTCTTCACCTTGATCTGTTCTCTCGCCATGCGCATGGGACGCCGGGGAGACACCAACTGATGGTCAGCTCGGTTCTATTTGTCTGCAACATGAACTCGGTGCGTTCGCCCATGGCCGAAGCTGTGGCGCGCCACGTTTTAGGCGATAGCGTCACCGTCAGCAGCTGCGGTGTGTATAAGGGCATCACTGACCCTTTCGTCCAAGATGCCCTGAAAGAAGCGGGCATGGCACCCGTGGATCATCCGCCTCAAGAGTTTGCGGAATGCAACACAGACGATTTCGACGTCGTCATCGCGTTGACATCTGAGGCCGCTGCCGAAGCGCGCAAGCTTGGCGCCAAGGTCGAGTTTTGGGAAGTTGAGAACCCCACCGATACACGCGGCAGCGAGCTTGACTTACGCATGGCCTATGGCCGTTTGCGTGACGACCTCGTTAGCAAGGTCAAACAACACTTGGCCGTTTAGAACCCGTCACGGCTGCCGCAGAAAACTTCACTGCTTCGCAGGGTTTCCGGGCGTGATCCGCGGTCCCAGGTAGGCTCCACACCAACGTCAGGGAGCCCACCATGAGCCTTCGCATCAACGACGAAGCCCCCAATTTTACCGCTGACACCACCGCTGGCGAGATCACTTTCCACGATTGGATCGGTGATGGCTGGGCGGTGATGTTCAGCCACCCGAAAGACTTCACGCCCGTCTGCACCACGGAACTCGGCACGATGGCCGGCATGGCTGGCGAGTTCGCCAAGCGGAACACCAAGATCATCGGCATTTCCGTCGATCCCGTCGAGGATCACCACCGTTGGAAGGATGACATCAAAGATGTCACCGGCCACGCTGTGGACTACCCGATGATCGGCGACCCGGATCTGAAGGTGGCCAAGCTCTACAACATGCTACCCGCGGACGAGGGCAGCTCGTCGGAAGGTCGAACGGCAGCGGACAACGCGACGGTGCGCTCGGTCTTCGTCATCGGACCTGATAAAAAGATCAAGCTGATCCTGACCTATCCGATGACCACGGGCCGGAACTTTGATGAGATCCTTCGTGCGCTCGATTCGATGCAGCTCACGGCCAAGCATAAAGTGGCGACACCCGCCGGTTGGCAGCAGGGCGACGATGTCATCGTGGTACCAGCTGTTTCCGATGATGACGCGCGGGCGACCCACGGGGAATTTAAGGCGCTCAAGCCGTATCTCCGCGTGGTCCCGCAGCCACAGTAAAGGGCTCAACAAGGTTTTTGACACACGAGTGTCATAAACGCTCAAGCAAGAACTCTTTTTCGCCAGGCGCGTCGATGAAAACCGGCGCGCCTTTTTAATGACTTGATGCGGATTCGTGAAAATGTATAGCCATATGCTAGCCCAAATTGACTTTTGAATGTGACAGCTGTATGAAGGTTTCATAACAGCGGAGCATTCGCGTGGGGAAGGGTGGTTCCTCGTCGGTGCAACGGCAGACCATATTTCATTGGAGAACCACCTTGATGAAAAGAACCACAGCATTACTCGCATCAGTCTTTGCGCTTAGTCTTGTCGCCACGCCCAGTATCGCCAACGACGAGATGGATACATTTAAGATCGACGTTGTCCTGGCCGACCTGCTCGAAGAAGAAGGTTCCGATGACTTCGAAAAGCGCTTGCAGCGCGCTGCTCGACGCTATTGCGATGGCTACGCGCCGGGCTCCACACGCCGCGCGGCACGCCAGTGCGAGCGCGATGTGATCGCTGCCGTCGAGGACGCCATCGAAGAGCGTCAGCTCGAAATTCGACTGGCGAACCAAACCTAACACCTCTTGGAGGCGTCATTCCAAGGCGGGGCTGGCTTTCTTCCCGGGAGGCCGGCCCCATTCTTTTCTTCCCCTCAGGTCCTGAACGTGCCAACGGGCAGCCTTGACCAACGCATCGGGTGGGGCCAGATCACCGCTTCGATCCACGCCAATCAAGGATAACGATGGCCAAAGAAGAATTGCTCGAGTTTCAAGGCACCGTGGAGGAACTCCTCCCGAACGCGAACTTCCGCGTGAAGCTCGACAACGACCACGAGATTATCGCTCACACCGCTGGCAAGATGCGCAAGAACCGCATCCGCGTCTTGGCTGGTGACAAAGTGCTCGTGGAAATGAGCCCTTACGATCTGACCAAGGGCCGGATCACCTACCGCTTCAAGTAAGGCGCCGCCTCCGTGCCGCGTTTGATCCTCGCTAGCGCGAGCCCGAGGCGCCGGGATCTCCTGGCGCAGATTGGCTATGCGCCCGATGAGATCGCGCCCGCGGATATCGACGAGACGGAACGGCCTGGCGAAGAGCCGCGCCCCCTGGCTGAGCGCTTAGCGCGGCAAAAGGCTGAGGCGGTTCAGCAGCGCTTCCCTGGCGACGTGATTCTCACCGCCGACACAGTGGTCGCCGTTGGCCGGCGGATCCTTCCTAAGACAGAAGAGCGTGATGAGGCCGAGGCTTGCCTTCGGCTAATGTCTGGCCGCTCGCATCGCGTTTACACCGGCATGGCCGTGACGGGCCCGGCTGAGGAGATGCGGCTGCGGGTGGTTGAAACCCGCGTGAAGGTGCGCCGACTGACCGATGCGCACATCGCCGACTATCTCGATAGCGGCGAATGGAAGGGTAAAGCGGGCGGCTATGGCATCCAAGGTGCATTCGCCGCTCACATTGTTTCGCTTGTCGGCAGCTACACCTCTGTGGTGGGATTGCCTCTCTACGAAGCGGAAAACTGTTTAGCGGCGGCGCTGGGGAAAGCATGACGCGCGAAATTTTGATCGACGAGACGCCTTTCGGCATCCGTACACTGCTCAATCGCGAAGGCTTGCCAGCGCGCATGATGCATCACTTCCATGATCGCACGCCTGCCCCGGTGGGGTCGCTGTTCTGGGCCAAAATGGGCAAGCGGGACGACCGCTTAGGCGGTCAGGTTTGTGATCTTGGTGGCGGCGAGCAAGGTCTTCTGCCTATCCGTGATCGGACTTATCCAGAAGGCAGCATGCAGCTCGTCGGTGTGCGGCGCGAGGCAGTGGGTGACAAGAAACCGATCCTCACGGATCGTCCGTCGCTGCGCCTGCCGGCTGCCACGGTTGCTCCATCTGGTGAGGTGAAGCCAGGCGCCCTGGGTGTGATGCCGCCTCGGCAGGAGCTCCTCAATTTTGCAGAAGTCGAGCCAGACCAGTCCGGTCCGTTGACGCCCGTACCTCAAGCTGTTCGGCACATTGCACTTATCGCCAATTCATCTGTGGACGTGATTGTCTGCAACACTGGCGATGTCGCGGCCAAGCTTCGTCCCTACCTGCCCGAAACCGTCCGTGTGGATGTGGATGGACGCATCAGTCTCGAAATTGACGAGGTGGAGGATCGCTCGCTGCGTCGCCGGGTGCCACTTAGCGGTGGCGGCTCGCTCGTCTTCGATGAGGCCGAAGCCCTGACCGCGATCGACCTCGACATGGGTCAGCGCCAAGGCAAGTCGGCCAAGGGTGCCGCCATCAACTTATTTCGTGAAGCCTTAGATGTTCTGTCATCGGAGATATCTCTCCGCGCACTGGGTGGCCAGGTGGTGCTGGACTTGCCTCGCGGTGCCGTCCGTGCGCCGAAGATGATCCGAGATCAGCTGGGCGCGATGCTTAAAACCGCTGGGCTCAGCAGCATCCCTGCCGTCACGAAGGAAGGCCTTGTGGTCATGATTTTCGGACAGAACCGGGCCTCCTTACGGGATGTGCTGTCTTGCGAGGTCGACGACGACAGCCTCGTCACGCCTGGACGACAGTGGCGTGCCGATGTCTTGGCTAACCAAGCTTACAGCAAGGTTGCCCACGCCCTTCGCGAGGACCTCACGCGAAAGGTGACGCTTGTCCTGCGAGATGATGTCCACCGCGTGTGGTCGGACCGTGATGCGGCTGTGCCTCTGATCGACGTCTTTGGCGCGCGCTTGACGGTGAAGCCAGGCGCAGCAGAAGCCTTCCGTATGGAGACGACGACATGACAAAGTTCGGCCCGTGTGCCATTTGTGGTAAGCCTGCTGTGGAGAGCTACAAGCCCTTTTGCTCAAAGCGCTGCGCAGACATTGACCTGAACCGGTGGTTCACCGGTGGCTACGCCGTACCCGGTGAGGATGCCGACCACGCTGACGTCGTGCCATCATCCCCCGATGAGGTCAGCCGGTTCGATCACTGATCAACCCACATGGCGAAAGAGCCCGGCGCGAGTGTCGCGTTGCCGGCTTTGTACAAACCATCCGCCGGAGCTAGACCGGTCGGGATTGTTTGCTCCTTCGTGCTATAATTGAAGGCAAATCGGTGACCGCATCCGCGCCGTAGGCGTAGGCCATCGGGTAAGCTGCCCGACTTAAGCGACAGTTTTTCGGCCAAGGTCTCCACAACGCTATTGATCAAGTTGTCATCCGGAAGGGCGGCGAACATCTGTGTACGTTCATGATGGAATAGGACGGCGCGTCCATGTTCATCGCTCAGGATGGGTGCCAATTCGGTCACCACGTCATCCCGCCAGGCATGCCAAGCACCCGTGCCCGTCGGCCCTGTCACCTTCGGTGTTTCGAAGGCGGGAACGCTCTCGCTGCGCGCAACGGTCAGAGGGATGAGCGGACGGAGCTTGTCGGGACCCAGGTCAGGGGGAATGTTGCCGTTGACGTCTTTCGAACCGGATCGAGGACCAAACAGCAGCTGAGCGTCCGTCGCTTCGAAAGCGGCGCTAGCCTCGTCACTAACATGGAAAAGCGAGGGGACCAGAACCAGCTGATAATCCGTGAGCGGCGCACCTGGTGCCACAATATCGATATCAAGACCCAACCGTCGGACGGCCCTGTACCAACTCTCGGCAATGTCCTGATAGTTCCAGCCTGTCCCCTGAGGTTGGATCTCCGACATCCACAGCGACTCATAGTCGAATAAGAGTGCCACGGAGGCAGGTGCCTTAGCATCTGTAAGCTGAGGAAGGATGCTCTTGAGCTCGGCTACCTCGCAGAACGCGGCTGCTGGCTGGTCATCGGGCCGCAGCATACCAGCGTGGTTTTGCTCTTGGGCAAAAGGTGCTTGCCGCCAGCGAAAAACGGAGGCGAACTCGCCGCCATGGGCTAGGGTTTCCATCAGCCAGGTGCCGACCATACCGGGCAGAGGCGCCGGGTTATCGGGTGCCCAGTTCACAGGTCCGGGTTGCTGCTCAATCACGGCAAACGCCGGCGCGCAGCTTCGATAGAGATCATGATGGAACCCGGCAAAGTCAGGATCGCCTTGGCGAAGATAGGCATGCTTGTGAGCATCGCTGGAGCGGCTCTGCGAGAGAAATCCGAGCGGGTAGGAGTCCCACGTCAACACATCGACGTGACGGCCAAACTCGAAATGGTCGAAGTCGAAGAAGTGTCCCATCGCGTTGTGCGTGATCTTCGAAAGAGGGGCATGCTGACGGATGATATCAGCCTGCTGGCGGTGGAAGCGCACCACTTGGTCGGAGCTGAACCGGTAAAAGTCGAGCCAGTGGGTCGGATTGGCCTCAGTGGTCGTGAGGTTCGGCAATTCAATTTGGTCAAAGGCTTGGTACGTCTGTGACCAGAAGATATTACCCCAAGCAATGTTCAGGGCATGAACGTCCGTATACTTGGTCTCGAGCCAGGCCCTGAAGGCCTTCGCAGCCATGGGTGAATAGCTGCGCACCGTGTCGTGACAGCCGAACTCATTGTCCGTCTGCCACATGGTGACCGCGGGGTGGGCACCGTAGCGATTGGCCATGGCATCGGTGATCCGTTGCGAGTGGCTTTGATAGGTTTCCGACGAGAAGCAGTAATGGCGCCTCGACCCGAAACCTCTCACGCGGCCGTCGCGGTCCCAGGCCAGGATGTCGTCGTGCTTGTCGATCAGCCATTTGGGCGGCGTCGCCGTTGGCGTGCCAAGCATGATTTCGAGGTTCTCATCGGCGAGAATACCAATGCTCTCGTCCAGCCAATCCCAGGCCATCTGGCCGGGTCCTGGCTCTATAAGGCTCCAAGCAAATTCGCCCAAGCGCACGAGCGACAAGCCAAGATCCGCCATCCTTTTGGCGTCATCGCGCCAAACCGATCGATCCCAATGTTCAGGGTAATAGCAAACGCCCAGCCGGGTCATGGCGGCTCCCAAGGAATACTCTGCCTTTGCCAGCTGTTCGGCAGAGCGCTCTCGCTGTCAATCCTCTCCTCAAGCGATGGCCCGCTTCATGCATGACCCAGTGCATCGAATTTTAAGGATCGCCTGGATGAAAAAGCTTCTCACAGCTCTTGCTGTCGCTGCAACGTCGCTCGGAATAGCTTCTGCCGCTGTGGTCAACATAGACGCACGCCCTAAAAACAATGACCAGACGCTGATGCTCGATGCCGGCACGTACGAGGTATCTTTTCTGTCAGGAACGTATCAGGCTTGGAACGCGTGGGGCCGTGTACGCGGCTGTGACCAAGCGGGCGAAAACTGTTCGCAGGGTTGGTTGACCAACGTGCGCGTGTCTAGCTCGGACATCGGCAACTTAGGCTTCGGCAGGCATGGCCGCTTTGCGACCGCGGCTCAGGCGCTGTCGAACGCGCAGCCCATCACGTTCACGTTGAGCTCGCTGCAGCAAGTCGTCTTCCGCATCGCGGACTCCAACTACCGCGACAACATTGGCGGCCTTTCGTTAAACGTGGCCACGCTTAACGACGGCTCCGCAGCTGTGCCGGTGCCAGGCGCTTTCATCCTGTTCGCCGGTGCTGCGGGTGTCGCAGCTTTCCGTCGGAAGACGGCCCAAGTTCTTAACACCCATCTTGGGTCCGTCGACGACAGCCGCCCCTTTGTGGGCGGCTGTTTTCGTTCGGGTGTCCGGGATACAAAAGGCACAAAGAAGGCCGCGGGGCTCCCCAGTCCCGTGGCCTTCTCCGTTTCCCCCAGGAACCTGAGGCGTCAGACTTCGACGCCCGTGACCCGGCGAGGCTCGAATCCGAGCCGACGCATGGCTTCCGCGCGGATCTCATTTTTCCGCGCTGCCGCGATTTCGTGATACGGAACGCCGCGGTTCTTCCGCTCAGTGTCCCAAATGTCCTCCGCCACAAGCTCGATTACTTGCCGCTGAGAGCTGGATAGTTGCGACCAAGCCGCTTCGATCCGAAGATTGTCGCGATCGGACAGGCTTGTGCCAGCCGTCGCCGTTGCGAACAGGGCCAAGGCCGCCGTCGCCGTCAGAAGTTTTCTCATTATCTACTCACACCCCCAAGTGCTTGTGTTGTGATGTAACAGGCAGGGGTAACGAGCAGCGAAACGCCGAACGGAAAAATTGAAGGATTGCTGTTAACCCTACAGCAGGGGGCGTTGACGACGTTTTTTCGGTGTGGACAGCCGGCCTTACTTCGGGTATCGGCGGCGGCTCGAATTGCAATGGAGTCCTATCGTGGCCGTTCCTAAGAGTAAAATCTCCAAGTCTCGCCGTGGCCAGCGACGCTCCCACGACCGCCTCGAACTGTCGTCTTTCGTAGAAGACAAGTCGACCGGCAACCTGCGCCGCAACCACCACATCGATCTGAAGTCCGGCACCTATAACGGTCGCCAAGTTCTGCCTCCGCAGGAAGACTAAGGCTCGGGTCCGGCGCTGCCGGATTAACAGAATTCAGATTCTATCGTTAAGGCGTCCCTCGGGCCGCCTTTTCTTTTTTGCCGCAGCGCCATTTAGAACGGCTCTTTCTCGCAGCTGAATGAGTCCCGCGAGGTGGCTTGTGTGTACCAGTCGAGCACCACGGGCAGGCTCGTCGTGCCGAACGAAAGAGCCCCCACGTCATCGGTTGCAGCATACTCGACGACCAGCTGAGCAGGCCAATGGCGCGTGACGTAGTAGTAAGAACCGTCGGCTTGGCCTTTGATCTCGAGTTTCGTGGCTGGCCTATCTGGTGGTTTGAGCTGTCCCGCGTCAGGCTTCGCCCTGAACACGCGCGCCGATTCGACCTTCATCTTGAAATCGAGTAGGGTGATCGACGGGTCCTCGACCCTGACCGTGGCCTCGCCAGCGCTATTCCAGCCACATGCGCTGATGATTCGGCGTTCTGACGGAACCTGAGCCTCCGCCCCGATCGAACGCACTCGTTCCCCACCCGGGAGCTTAGTCGCGCGCACCAATGATTTAGCGCCCCGCCCCTTGATAAAATCCACCGAGACGGCACCTGACCCACAATCGTTGCGCGGCTCGAAGACAGCAGCCTCCGCGCCATGTCCGCTGGTCCGGTCGAGCGAGTCGTTGGCGAGCTTCAGCTCAGCGTCCATCTGGTCGAGGTCAGCATTGGCATTGAACCTGACAATGTCCGCTCGTTTTTGCGGGTCCGAGACAGCATTCCAAACCGCTTCAGGAACCGTGATGGTGCCCTCAGACTTTTGCGCCACAAAATTTTCGACCGTTTGTTTGATCAAAGCCACGTGTTCGTCTTCGTGGTTTTTGATTGCCTCTACCCAAGGCGCGAAGCATTTTGCCATCTTCGGATCGTTGAAGTGCGGAAGAATAATGGTGATGTCCACGGAAGGACAGTATTCCAGGAATCCCACATCCCAGACCGGCTCGCCGTTTTTTGTGCCTTTCTTGGCGCTCCGCATGTCTAACACGTAGCGCTGAGCAGCTTGGTACTCCGTGAACGCCGTGAACTCACCAATGCGTTCGAAGCCCGATTTTCCTTCGCCGCTGATGTAAGCCTTGGCTTGGGCAACATCCGTCGCGGAAACATCGTACCTCGTGGTTTTTACCGAAAAGACCGCGCCGTTTCCATTCGGGCATGTTTTGGCGGCCAATGAAGCCGGTACGGTTGCCCAAGCCATTGCCCACAAAACCAAGCCAAGTCGTGCCATCGTTTTCCCCAATCACCCATCGATGTTCTACCGTACGCCCAGAAACACGAGGTGCGCTATAATGTTCCGCAGTGCCATATTGTGCAGTTGCAGCGTCTAGGGATCTAGGCGAGCGGGAGGAATGGTGGCATGGGCTAAACCAACGATACAAAAGTTGGAGTACCCTCATGATCGCAGATATCTTGGCGCGCGAAATCCTCGACAGCCGCGGTTTCCCCACTGTCGAAGTGGACGTCATCACCGATGAGGGTGCATCGGGCCGCGCAGCTGTCCCATCAGGGGCGTCGACGGGTATGCATGAGGCTCACGAGCGTCGCGACGGCGACGGCCGCTATGGCGGCAAAGGCGTCAAAGAAGCTGTGCACGCAGTCTCCACCGAAATCAGTGAGATCCTTTTGGGCGTGGATGTGGACGAGCAAGTCTTCATCGACCGTGCCATGATCGATCTCGATGGTACGCCGAACAAATCGCGTCTTGGCGCTAATGCCATCTTGGGCGTGTCGCTGGCCGTAGCGCATGCAGCTGCTGAGCATCACGGGCTCCCGCTGTTCCGTTACCTCGGTGGTCCCTCGGCCAACATCCTGCCCGTGCCGATGATGAACATCCTCAACGGTGGTGCGCATGCGGATAACCCCGTCGACATCCAAGAGTTCATGATCATGCCTGTGGGTGCGGATAGCTTCTCCGAAGCGCTGCGCATGGGCGCCGAGACCTTCCACGCTCTCAAGAAAAAGCTGAAAGCTGAGGGCATGGGCACCAACGTCGGTGACGAGGGTGGTTTTGCGCCGAACATCGCTTCGAGCCGCGCGGCGCTCGATCTGATCATGACGGCCATCGAAGAGACTGGCCTGAAACCTGGCCACGACATGGTGCTTGCCCTGGATGTGGCGTCTACGGAATTTTTCGCAGACGGCAAATACACTCTGGCAGGTGAGGGTAAGACCCTCGATGCTGGCGGCATGGCGAGTTACCTCGCAGACCTCACGAAAGACTACCCGATTAAGTCGATTGAAGACGGCATGGCTGAAGACGATTGGGACGGTTGGGCCGAGCTCACGTCGATGATCGGCGATAAGGTTCAGCTCGTGGGCGACGACCTCTTCGTCACCAATCCGAAGCGTCTGAAGACCGGTATCGAGAAGAAGTCGGCCAACGCGATCTTGGTCAAGGTCAATCAAATCGGCACACTGACGGAAACCTTCGAAGCTGTCGACATGGCGCACAAGGCCGGCTTCAAAGCTGTAATGTCTCACCGCTCGGGCGAAACCGAAGACACCACAATTGCTGACCTCGCGGTGGCAACGGGTTGCGGCCAAATCAAGACCGGTTCACTTGCGCGTTCAGATCGGACGGCCAAGTACAACCAGCTTCTGCGTATCGAAGAAATCTTGGGCCCAAGTGCTATTTATCCGGGTGCCGACATTCTCAAGTAATCGCTGCGGCGAACTTGATG
>JABSRH010000102.1 GCA_013215175.1 Parvularculaceae bacterium
GGTCCACGAAGAGGCAGACGAGGACATGCTCGCCCTCGCCGGTGTGACGGCGGACGATAATTCCATCAACGTCTCGATCCCAAAGGTGGCGCGATCGCGCTTCGTCTGGCTGTTGATCAACTTGGGCACGGCGATTCTGGCCAGTGCGGTCATTGGTCTCTTCGATGCCACCATCGAGCAAATGGTGGCCTTGGCCATCCTGATGCCCATTGTGGCGTCCATGGGCGGCAACGCTGGCACCCAGACGATGACCGTGGCGGTGAGGAACCTCTCCACGCGGACGCTGACGGCGGCCACAGCGGTAAGGTCCATCGGCAAAGAAACGGCGGTGTCGTTCCTCAATGGGATCGCCTTCGCGATCCTCATGGGGCTAGCGGCGGGTCTATGGTACGGGGGGATCGTGGGGTCGCCCCAGTCAGAGGCCATCGCCCTCGGTGGCGTGTTGGCTGCGGCTATGATCATCAACATGGTCTGTGCTGGCCTGTCGGGCATCCTCATCCCCCTGGCGCTCGACAGGGCTGGGCAGGACCCCGCTGTGAGTTCAGCGGTTTTCGTGACCACGGTGACCGATGTGGTGGGCTTTTTCGCCTTCCTGGGCCTCGCTGCGCTGTTCCTGGTCGGCTGAACCTTTCCGCTCCTTCACCCAAAAAGGCGGCGAGGCGTGGTTCAATACCCCATATGGCAGGAAACAATCCGGAAAGGACCAGACCTATGCGTACCCCCATTCTTCTCGCTGGCGCAGCTGCCATGAGCCTCGCCGCCTGTACCTCCACCGGCAACATTGAGCGCAACGCCGTCAAAGGTGCAGCTTTAGGTGCCGTCGCTGGTGCGCTGATCGGCAACAATTCTCGCGGCGGTGACGCTGAAGAGGGTGCCGAAGTGGGCGCTGTCGTGGGCGCCATCGCTGGCGCTGCCGTGGGCGCTCGCCAGGATCGCCAGCAAGAGGGCGGCACGTATCGAAAGAGCCGCCGTCCGGCGCAGCTGACCTACGACGAGCGCGCTGACCGCTATTACTACTACGATGCCGAAACGCGCCGCTACTATTGGCAAAACGGCGAGCCGCGCGACTAACGCCGGGCATAAAAGAACCGGCAGTGCGTAAGCCCTGCCGGTGCCTGTGACTTCGATCAGGCTGGCTTCAGCAGAAGCCGGCCTTTTTGAGGATCTGGTGCGCCTTGATCACTTCCTGCAGCTGTTCTTCAGCTGATCGGTCGCCTTCATTGGAGTCGGGGTGGAACCGCTTTACCAGCTCCGCATAGCGCTTGCGCACGTCAGAGTTCGACGCGTTGGCCCGAAGGTTCATGGTGCGGAAGGCCTGGAGCTGCAGCCGCGTTAGGCGCCGCCCTTCGCGGTAGACATCACCATCCGCGGTTGAGCTGCTATCTTCCATCCGCGTGGCGCCGCCGACAGCATCGTCGATCTCCGCGAAGCCTTCCATGCCCGCTTTTGCCGCTGCAGCTGCGCGACCGTTCTTGGACATCTTCCAAGTCGGTCGATCGCCATAGCGCGCCGCGTTCCGCATGGCTGCGGCTTGAGCATCGGTTTTACCCTCGAAGAAGTTCCAGTTCTTGTTGTGCTCACGCGCATGCTCGGTGCACAGCCAGAGGAACTTGTTCATTTCCTCGGGCGATTTCGGCGCACGCGTTTCCGCAGGCTTGTTGCAGCCCTCAATGTCACAAGTGCGTGCTTCTGTTTTCGCCCACGATTTCTTCGCGTTTCGCGAGCCCTTGGTGGGCTTCACGCGTATGTCGAAACCGTGCCGAGGTTTGTAGCTGTAATCATCCGCCATGGTTCTATTATGGCGATGACCGGCCATTCAAACCAGCCTTGACATGTGCGGCGATCACGCGCTCTTTGCTCGGTTAATTGGGAGCCGGTGATGGGTCAAATTGCTGAACGCATTGAAACCAAACTGACACAATCTTTTGAGCCAACCGAGCTTGAGATCGTGGACCAGAGCCATCTCCACGCTGGCCACGCGGGTGCACCTGACGGTGGTGAGAGCCACTTCCGTGTAAAGATTGTCAGTGCTAAGTTTGAAGGACAAAACCGTGTCGCGCGACAACGCGCCGTGAATGCCGCACTCAAAGAAGAGCTCGCTGGCCCCGTCCACGCTTTGTCGATTCAGGCGCTGGCACCCGGTGAGGCTTGAGCATCCGCCTTCGGCCTGAACACGATCAACGCAAAGGGCACCATCGCCGCGAGGATGCAGGCGGTGCCAAGTACCAGGGGTGCCCCAGGCACGACGGCGCCAACCTCGTCGGTATAGGCCGTAAACATCCGTGTCATGATGAGCGGGCTGGTCATCATCGCCAGCGACATGACGCTGGCAACGGCGCCTTGCAATTCACCCTGGCCGTCTTTGGGCGCCGCGGTGGTCATGATCGTTTGCATCGAAGGCATCACCAGGCCCCCGAATGAGCCAACGGCGATCCAGAAATAGATCGCGCCGCCGCCGGGCGAGAAGAATGAATAGCCCACAAAGCTCGCCGCCAGGCATCCCGCGCCGAGTAGGACCGCGCGCGCTTCACCCAGCATAGGAATGAGCTTTCGCGTCAGCCCGCCTTGCACGATGGCAGATGTCAGGCCGACGAACGCCAAGGCCCATGCGATGTCGAGCGGCGACCAGCCATAAGTGAACTCGGCAAAGTACGCGAACACCGCCGGGAGGCTGTTGTAGGCGAACTGGATCAGGAAGATCGCTGACAGGACCATCGGCACGTACTTGTAGTTGCTCACGGACATCAGGCTGCCGAGGGGATTGGCGCGCTTCCAAGAGAAGGTGCGCTTCTCTTTCAGCGTTTCGGGGAACACGAAATAGCCGAACAGAACATTGAGCGCCCCGATCGCGGAGGCCGCAAAAAACGGCACGCGCGTTCCGTACTCCGCCAGAAAGCCACCGATCACTGGGCCGATGATAAAGCCTAAGCCGAAGCCGGCACCGATCAGGCCAAAATTCGCTGAACGCTTTTCCGGTGGCGACACATCCGCGATGACGGCGTTGGCTGTTGCGTAGGTAGCTGCTGTGGCTCCTGACAGGGCGCGCGCCACGAACAGCCAGGCAAAGTTCGGCGCTAAGGCCAGCAAGAGAAAGTCGAGCGAGTAGAACGTGGTCGACAGCAGCAGCACCGGCCGCCGCCCATACCGATCCGATAGCCCGCCCAAGATCGGCGAGGTCACGAACTGCGCCAACGCGTAGACCATGGTTACCAGGCCGCCATACGTCGCCGCTTGCGAGACATTGGTGTTCGTCACCTCCATCATCAGCTGCGGCATGATCGGAATGATAATCCCGAAGCCCACCATACTCAAAAGCACGGTGACGAACATAAAGATCAGCGTCTTTGTGGGCGCTGTCGCAGTGTCGGAGGGCGTCTCGGTCATCGCATGGGTGTGCGGTCGCCTCCTCGTATGGTCAAGCTGTAACGCCGCCGCGCGGGCCGCTCATGCGTCTAGGAGCTCGTCCACCCATGCCGGGACGATAGTGCTGGCGCGGCCATAACGGTTATCGGTGAAGAGGCTCGCATTGTCCGACGGATCGAGGTTGAGCTCGACCCTGGGAAGGCCTCGTTCACGGGCGAAGCTGACAAGGCCCGCCGCGGGGTAGACCGCGCCTGACGTGCCGATGGCGGCGAACAGATGCGCCTCCATCATGGCGTCTTCGACCTCATCAAAGTGGCGAGGGATCTCGCCGAACCAAACGATGTAGGGTCGCATGGTCGTCTCGCCGCAGCTTGGGCAGGGTGTATCCGTCGAAAGGTCCTCCGCCCACGTATGGATTGCGCCACACGAAGTGCACTCCACGTGATCGAGCAAGCCGTGGATGGGAAGGACACGCCTGGAGCCCGCCCGTTGGTGCAAGTCGTCGACGTTCTGGGTCACCAAAGTGAGAGAGCCCCCCACCTTGACGAGCTCTTCTTCCAGCCGAGTGAGGGCGAAGTGCGCAGGGTTCGGATCAACCTTGGGCAATTGCGCCCGGCGAGCGTTGTAAAAGGCATGAACGCGCGCGGGGTCTTCGGCAAAGCCCTCCGGTGTCGCCACCTTGGCCGGGTCGTTCTTCATCCACGCACCATCGGGATCGCGGAACGTATCCACACCGGAATCCGCGGAAATTCCCGCGCCGGTCAGCACGACGATGTTGAGGGGCTTCACCATGACAATTCTCTCGAAACTCGCCACACAGATCAATTAAGGAACAACGGGATCGTTGCCGTTCATTTCAACCAGGCCCATCCGGTTGCCCGCTGGATCAAAAAACAGTCCGAGCACGACAACTCCCGGCGTTTCAAAACGGGGGACATCGGTCTTGCCGCCCGCTTTCTCCACCGCGGCTAGCGTCGCCGCGATATCGGGCACGCCGATGTAGAGCACCTTATCCGCAGGGTCGGGTCGTATATGGCCGCTCAGCGGCTGCACATTGCCTGGCTCAAAGGGAACCGGTTGGCCGCAAGGCCAGTCAAAAACTTGTTCATAGAACCCGCGCAGGGCTTCATCATCGGGACCGGCAATGTCGAAAAAGACGATGGGCGCAGACACGGGCAACTCCTGTTCAAGCGGCGTGAAGGGAGCCTAGTCCGCCCGCCGCCCTCGGCAAGGGGCGCCTGCAGTGGCTCAGGCGCTCTCTTTCAGGGGCACCACCTTCAGCTGAGTCACTTGGTTGCGGCGCTTACTGAGGATTTCAAAGCGGAAGCCGTGGAAGCTGAACATCTGCCGCTCATCAGGAATGCACCGGCCCTCATGGATCACAAGACCAGCGATGGTCACCGCCTCCTCATCCGGAAGGCGCCAGTCCATGATGCGGTTGAGGTCACGGATGGTGACATCGCCCTGCACAATCACCGAACCGTCGAGCTGCTTCTCCACGCCCTGCACCGGTGCGTCGTACTCGTCTTCGATTTCGCCGACGATTTCTTCAAGAATGTCTTCGAGGGTCACGAGACCGCGCAGTGATCCGTACTCATCCACGACGAGCGCGAACTGCATCTGGTTCTTTTTGAACGCGTCCAACTGTTCCTGCAGCGTCGTGGTCTCTGGCACGAAGTAGGGCTGCATGGCGATCTCGCGGAAATCGACTTTGTCCGCGTCGTTGCCTTCTTTCCACAGGGCACGAAGCATATCCTTCGCATGGATGATGCCCACGACATTGTCAGGGTCTTCGTCGAATAGTGGGATACGGGTGTGCTTGCTCTCCAGCACGGCCTCGACGATCTCGAGCGGCGGCGCGTTGACATCGAGCATCTCGATCGACTTTCGGTGGAGCATGATCTCCTCCACCGTGATGTCTTCGAGCTCAAGCGCACCGCGAATGATGTCGCGCGCCTCTTTCTCCATGGCGCCTTCTTCGTGGTGCAGCTCGATGGCGCCTTTCAGCTCATCGGTTGCCGTAAAGGCGCTGTCCATCGAGGTCACGTCGATACCAAAGACGCGGTGCAAGGTGACTCGAACGATCGCTTGAACCACAGCCACGATAGGAGCCAGCACACGGACGATCTGCTTCATGATCGGTGCCACGAGCATGGCGATAGCGTCGGCGCGGGCGATGGCTGCGGTCTTAGGCATTACCTCGGCGAAGACCAGGACCAACACGGTCATCACCGCGGTGGCGATGATCACGCCTTGGCCCGGCACCAATTCTTCGAACAGGCTGGAAGCCAGGGACGTGGCCAAGATGTTGACGAGGTTGTTGCCGAGCAGGATCGCACCGATCAGGCGCTCCCGGTCCTCGGTGAGCTGAATAACCGTGGTCGCCTTGCGATCCCCCTTGAGCTCCAGCGAACGTAGCCGCGCACGAGAGGTGGCCGTCAGCGCTGTTTCCGAACCGGAGAAAAAGCCGGACATCATGATCAAGGCGAGAATGAAAAGCGCGACGGTGATCATAGAGCGGGTAGGGCCATTTCTTGTTGAAGGAAGCTGAGGATGGTGTCGGGGTCTTGGTCTTTGGCCACAAAGGCCTCGCCAATACGGCGCATCAGGATCAACGTGATCGAGCCTTGCTCGACCTTCTTGTCTTGACCCATGTGATGCAACAGTCGCTCTGCATCGAGATCAATCGCATCGACGTCAGCCAGCCGCGTGGGCAGCCCATCTCGGTGGATGAGCTTCTCAAGGCGCTCGGCATCCTCCGCGGACGTTAGACCTTGCGAGGCTGAGAACCGTGCCGCCATGGCCATGCCGATGGCGACGCCTTCGCCGTGAAGGAGGCGGCCGTCATACTGGCCTTCGGCTTCGATGGCGTGGCCGAAGGTGTGGCCGAGGTTGAGGAGCGCCCGGCGTCCCGCCTCTTTCTCGTCCTCCGTGACAATCGCCGCCTTCGCAGCACAGCTCGTGGCAATGGCTTCGGCAAGAGGGTCAGCGTCGAGATCAAGCACCCCGCCGCCATGCTGCTCAAGCCAGGTGAAGAACTCGGCATCGCCAAGCGCCCCATACTTGATGACCTCGGCATATCCCGCCAACAGCTCCCGCCGAGGCAACGTGGCCAATAGATCCGTATCGATTACGACGAGCGAAGGCTGATGAAAGGCGCCCACTAGGTTCTTTCCAGCCGCGGAATTGATCGCCGTCTTTCCGCCTACGGAGCTATCAACTTGGCTAAGCAGCGTGGAGGGGATCTGCACCAGCTTACAGCCTCGTCGCAGCGTCGCTGCGCAGAACCCAGCGAGATCGCCTGTCACGCCACCGCCAAAGGCCACCACGGACCCTCCGCGTTCGACGCCTGCGGCAAGCAGCGCTTCGGACACGCGCTCGAACGACGCCCAGCTCTTGCTCGCCTCACCGGACGGCACAGGAATAATGGGTAGGCCAGGCAGCACGTGCTCCAACAGCTCGCGATGGGTGCTGAGCACGGTCTCGTCTGCCACAATGGCGGAGGGTTTGGCGGTGAGATCACGCAAGGCTTGCGCTTCAGCAACCAGGGCGCCTGGACCAATTACCACGTCATAGGCTCGGCCGGGAAGATCCACACGCACGCGCTTCATTAGACTGTTCCCCCTTTGGACCGAAATTTCTGAAGAGCACGGATAATCTGAAAGACCGTATCCTGATGAGGCCCATCAGTGCTTTCCACCGTGATATCAGCCTGCGCGTAGATGGGGCTACGCTCGTCGATCAGCTTCTTCAGAATTTCCTCCGGGTTGCCCCTTTTTAGGATGGGTCTGTTGTCGCGCAGCGACGTTCGGCGCACATGGGTGGCCAAGTCGGCTTTCAGCCACACAGAGGTGGCGGTTTCCTTCACCAAGGCGCGGGTTTCGTCGTTCATGAAAGCACCGCCGCCGGTAGCCAGAATGCAAGGGCCTTGGCCGAGCAGTCGGCTCATGACCTTGCGCTCGCCATCACGGAATTCCGCTTCGCCGTAGATCTCAAAGATGTCGGCGATGGTCATGCCAGCGGCTTCTTCGATCGCATCGTCGGCATCCTCGAACGGCACCTTTACCCGCGAGGCGAGGCGGCGGCCGGTGGTGGATTTGCCCGCACCCATCAAACCCACAAGGACCACGGGTCGGGTCAACTTGATTGACAGGCGCTGAAACGGAAAGCGGCGGGTATTCATGATGGTTCCCACATAAGCTGTCGCGCAGCGATGCGCCAGCGTCGGTTTGTCGGCTAAAAGACGATCGCGGCTAACCTAATCCCACGTGAAAGGCGCGCTCATGACGGACAATAGTCAAATTTTCGGAACCCAG
Source organism: Parvularculaceae bacterium (assembly GCA_013215175.1). Lineage (GTDB taxonomy): Bacteria > Pseudomonadota > Alphaproteobacteria > Caulobacterales > Parvularculaceae > Parvularcula. The sequence goes on from JABSRH010000102.1 coordinate 7,680, forward strand.
CCTGATCGCTATCGCCAGGGGCGCCACGGCTACCCCGACGAGTTGTTCGAATGGATTGCCAACCAAGCTCCTGATCGCACTTGCGCGTGGGATGTCGCCACAGGGTCAGGGCAGGCGGCTGTCCCGTTGGCTCAGCGCTTCGAGCGCGTCGTCGCGACGGATCTCAGCGAGGGCCAGATCGCGGCGGCCCAGGCTGCCGATGGGGTGGAGTATCGCGTGGCGCCAGCAGAGACATCGGGCCTGCCCGACGGGTTGGCCAGTGCGATTACGGTGGCCACAGCACTGCATTGGTTTGATTTCGAACGCTTTTGGCCCGAGGTCCGTCGCGTGGGCAAGCCAGGGGCAGTGTTCTGCGGCTTCACCGTCAAGCTGCCTCAAGCCGACCCCGAGGTCACCGAGCATTTGCTGCGGCCCGTTTGGGACCGGATTGATCCCTATTGGGCGGAGGGCAATCGCCTGAGCATGAGGGGCTACCTCGACGACGACATCCACTGTCCCTTCGAACGAATAAAGACTCCGGACATGGAATTGGTGCTCGACTGGACACCGACGCGGCTGTTGGCGCTTGTCCATTCCTGGTCGGCCAGCATGAAGGCGCGTGATGATGGCCACGCCGAAGCTCTCGATGCCATCGAAAGCAATGCCCTAAAGCTGCTGGGCGAGGGGTCTCGGCGGATTGTCCTCCCCATGACCGTGGTGACGGCGCGGGTGGGCTGAAAGCGGGGCCCAGCCGTCCCTTTTTCTTTTGGGCTGATCCGTCTAAGGCTCGCGCCCCATGGCTCAAGTTCTTCCCACAATCCTCACCGCTGCTGCGGGCGGCGCTATCGGCGCGGCCTTGCGCGTGGGCGTGGTCACTTTCCTCGTGCCAGGCCCATGGGGCATCGCGATGCTGAATGTGCTCGGCGCGCTGCTTCTCGGCTTTGTGCTCACCTGGTTTGAGGGACGAGGGGCGCTGCTCACCGTTTTCTTAGGCGGCGGTGTGCTAGGTGCACTGACGACTTTTAGCACATTTGCTGGCGACGCTGTGCGGTTGGCCACGGCTCAACCATGGAGCGCGGGCTTGTACGTCGTGGGGTCCGTCAGCCTTGCCGTTTTGGCCTTCGTTATCGGCGTTCAAGCCGCAAAGGTGCTTTCATGACCGGTCCTCAGATGGTGCGTGTGAAGACGGATGAGGACGGCCTACGCCTCGATCGTTGGTTCAAGGAGCGGTATCCGACGTTGGGCCATGGCGCGCTTCAGAAAATGCTGCGCAAAGGCCAGATCCGCGTCGAAGGGGGGCGGGTGCAGGCCAATCGACGTCTTGAGGCTGGTGAGACCGTTCGCGTACCGCCGATGGACGACAGTACACCGAAGCCGAAACCCGTAGCCTCCACGGGCTCGCGAGCTGAAGCCAAAGAGCGCATCGCGCCTTGGATCGTCTACGAAGATGGCGACATGCTGGTTCTCAACAAACCCTTTGGTCTGGCTGTCCAGGGCGGTGCGAAGACCGTAGAACATCTCGACGGCCTCCTCGTGCAAGCTTTCGGCAAAGAGAATGCCCCGCGGCTCGTGCACCGCCTCGACCGCGATACAGGCGGCCTTCTGGTCACGGCCAAAGCGCGCAAGAGTGCGCAATGGCTCACCGAAGCGTTCCGTACGCGGGAGATGACCAAAGAGTATTGGGCTGTCGTGGCCGGACTGCCCGAACCTGCTGAAGGCCGCATCGACCGCAAGCTCGAAAAATCCGGTCCTGCTGGACGCGAGAAGGCTCGGTTCAGCGAGAAGGGTCAAATCGCGATTACCGACTTTCAAGTGGTGGAGAGCGCAGCGCTGAAGGCTAGCTTCGTCGCTTTGCGCCCCGTCACGGGGCGGACGCACCAGCTGCGGGCTCACATGGAAATGCTCGGTACACCGATTGTTGGCGATGGTAAGTATGGCGGAGCGCTCGCCAAGGTCGAGGGCCTCCCCGCCAAAATGCACCTGTTCTGCCGGCGTCTGCTTATCCCTAGGCCCGGCCGTCGTCCGTTGGCGCTGGAGGCCCCTTTGACAGGGCACATGCTGCAGACTTGGAAACTTTTCGCCTTCGACCAGAACGCCTACATTGAATGGCCGGAGGATCTCCAATGACGGACGGGCCCAAACGTTTCTACAAAGAAGTTACGCTGATCCCAGAAGGCCATCGCTTCGCCGTGGCGCTCGATGGCCGCCCTGCGAGAACCGTGGGTCGGCATGTGCTCGCTGCGAACAAGACCTTGGCCGAGGCTTTGGCCCAGGAGTGGCGTGCGCAAGAGGAGACGATCGACCTCACCGCCATGCCGCTCACGCGCCTCCACGGATTTGTCCTGGATGCCGGCGAGGAGGGCAAAGCGCAGTTCATTGACACCATTGTTCAGTATGCGGGCAGTGATCTCCTCTGCTACCGCGCCGAGGACGAGACCCTCGCTGCACGCCAAGAAGCCATGTTCGGACCATTCCTCAAGAAGGCAGCAGAGGAGGGGTTGCCGTTCGAGGTGACCACCGGTCTTCTGCCAGTCGAGCAACCTCCTGAAACGCTATTGGGACTGCGCGCACGCCTCGAGGGCCTTGATCTTGGCGAGCTCTTTCCACGCAAGCTTAT
>JABSRH010000103.1 GCA_013215175.1 Parvularculaceae bacterium
CAAGGTGAGCTGCGGTCGCTCAGCACCCGCATCGATGCGGTGAACTACTCCATTCTCACGACCACAGTGTCGGCGCTATTGATTTGCCTCGTGGTTGCGCTCCTGTTTGTCGAGAAGCTCGTTGGTTTGAAGGCCGATATCTTCGTGGCTGTCCTATTCGTCACCACCATGACGTTCTTGATTGTCGGGCTCGCCTTCTTTCTGCGCGAGATCACCGTGGCGACGCGTTCACTAAAAGTCCGCACCGACCTGTTGCGCGACCCCCCTGTGAGTTAAACTGCCCGCAGGGGTAGGAGGCATCATGCGGTTCGACGACTACGGTCAGTCCGACAACATTCGGAACCGGCGAGGAGAGGGCGGCCGCCCGCAAATGGGCGGCGGCGGAGCGATGCTGCTCGTCTGTCTGGCCCGCTTTGTCATGGGCCGCTTTGGTATCGGCGGTTTGGTGGTCTTGGGCGGCGGTTTCTTTTTGCTCTCCAGCATGGGCATCAATCCTCTCACGTTAGGTTCGGCGCCTGTTTCCAGCGGGCCGTATGACACCAAGTATGACCGCCTGGTGGGCGCGACCTTGAAGTCCACCGAAGAGGTCTTCGCGCAAATCTTCGAGGAGAACGGCCTCGGCACCTATCCCGAGCCGATCCTCAATTTTTTTAGCGGAGGGGTGCAGACGCAGGGCTGCGGCTTCGCTGATTCCGCCATCGGCCCGTTCTACTGCCCCGCGGACCGCCAGATCTATATCGACACCGTTTTCTTCGATCAGTTGGCTGAGCGTTTTGGTGCGCCCGGCGATTTTGCCCAGGCTTACGTTGTCGCTCACGAGGTGGGGCATCACGTCCAAACCGTGACAGGGGTCAGCGATCGCATTCGCGCTATGCAAGCACGCGCCACCACGGAGGCAGAGAAGAACAGCTATCTCGTCAGGCTTGAGCTGATGGCTGATTGCTTGGCAGGCGTCTGGGCTGGACGTACCGCGATCCCCCTAGACCGGGGTGATGTCGAAGAAGCACTCGCCGCTGCGCGCGCGGTGGGCGATGACACCATTCAGCGCCGGGCAAAGGGCCGCGTGGTCCCCGATAGCTTCACCCACGGCACCAGTGAGCAGCGTGCCAACTGGTTTTCTACGGGCTACCGCTCCCGTGATATGCGAGCCTGCGATACGGTGAACACTCAACAATTGTAGCCTTAGCAAGTCGCTGGAATTTAAAGAAAAACCTCCGTTTAGGTTAAGCTCGCATTAACCTAAAGGCTCTGGTCCTTAGGAGGAACTTCATCGCCTGTCCGTTACTGTGTCCGTCGGGAAGGGGATGAGAGAGCCATGCCGAGCCCAAGGGTCTCACCGCGCACGCGGGGCTTACGCCTCGTTTGCACCGCGTTTTTTGCGCTAGCCGCTGGCTGGCCGCTGAACGCTGGCGCATGGGCGGACCCACAGTGCCGGGTGGAAGCCGTGACGCGTCTCGCTGGCTTTGTCCGGTGGCCCAACGATGAAGAACTGGGGCTCAGCTTCCGGCTCTGCATCCGTGACGACGATCCGATGGTCGGAGAATTCATCAACAAGCGCGGGCTAACCGTCGGCGGTAAGCCGATGACCGTCCACGCTTTATCGCCTGACGAATTCGGCAAACGACCTTGCCATCTGGCCTACTTCTCCGAAGGTTTGGCGAGCCCTGTCATTATTGGCCGCCTCCGTAACCAGCCCACGCTGACCGTCTCACCACAGCGTGGCTTTGCCAATCGTGGCGGCATGGTCGAACTGTCTCGTGACACCGGCCGTTTGTCGCTGATCATCGATCGCGCGACGGCCGCTAATCACCCCTTGCACGTGAGCGCCCAATTGCTCGCCATATCCCATCCGGCAGGTGAGTGATGTCAGGTCTCCTCGGTCGCCTCCCTCTTTATTGGAAAATCACCTGCGCGATCATCGCCACCACCGTCGTTGTGTTGATGGGTTCGTATGCAGGCTTCGTCGTTCTTGAGACGCAGACCTTCCGACAAGAACTGCTGGCTGATCGCCAAGGTTTTGCCGAAGTCACCGCGCAAAACGTGGCCGCGGCACTGGTTTTCAATGACGATCAGACCATCACCAACAATCTTTCGAGCTTGCAGGGCGTCTCTGACATTCAAGCTGCCTACGTCGTGAACGCTGACGGCGAGGTTCAGGGACAGTATGTGAGCAACACGCTGCCGCTGGATGTTGATCGGCACCCGGTGGATCTACCGATCGATCGCGCCTTGGGTGCATCGCTGCCCGGTGCATTCGCTATCCAGACGCCCATCATATCGGACGGCCAGGTCATCGGTGCCCTGCAAGTCCGCGTGTCCAGCGATCGTTTGCAGCAGCGGATTTCTCGCTATCGTCAGCTTGCGGCTATTGTGGTTCTCTTCGCATTGGCAATCAGCTGGATCTTGGCGCGCCTTGTTGCATCGATCATCTCTGTACCGATCGCTAACTTGAACGACGCCATGACCCATGTGCGCGGCGAGCGCGACTATGGCCGTCGCGTTGATACCGATGCTCAGGATGAGCTCGGACAGCTGGCTGAGAACTTCAACGCCATGTTGACCGAGATCGCCCAGCGCGACTCAACGATGGAAGAAACCGTCCGAGAGCGGACGGAACAGCTCTTCCTTTCGACGGAGAAGGCCAAGGCTGCTAGCCGGGCGAAGTCGGAATTTCTTGCCAACATGAGCCACGAGATTCGGACACCCATGAACGGCATGCTCGGTATGACCGAGTTGCTGCTCAAGACGGAATTGTCGTCCCGTCAGAGGGACTTAGCCAACATCATCATGTCTTCGGGCGCAAGCCTCGTGACGATCATCAACGATATCCTCGACTTCTCGAAGATCGAGGCCGGCAAGTTCAAGCTCATCGATGCGCCGTTCAACCTGCGTGAGGCCATCGACGATGTGGTTTCGCTCGTGTCCGGCACAACGGAAGAAAAGGGCCTTGAGCTGATCGTCCGTTATGCTCCGGATATGCCCGAAGCCTTCATCGGCGATGGTGGCCGTATCCGTCAGGTGATCACCAACCTGGTGGGCAACGCTGCTAAGTTCACGGATGAAGGTACGATCCGGATCGACGTCACCGGCCAAGTCCGCCCCGACAAAGCACGAGTCCACATTGCTGTGACCGACACAGGCATCGGCATTTCGAAGGACAAGCTCGCGCGGATCTTTGAAAAGTTCGAGCAAGCTGATGGCTCATCCGCACGCCGCTATGAGGGCACGGGCCTGGGTCTATCCATCTCACGCTCGATTGTTGAACTCGCAGGCGGTACACTGAACGCCAAATCGACCGAGGGCGAAGGTTCGACTTTCTTCTTCGAGTTGCGGATGCCCGTGGCGCAAGCTGAGCTCGACATCAATATGCCGCGAGATGCGATGGCAGGTCTCAACGTTCTGCTCGTCGATGGCAAAGACCAAACGCGTGAGGTCCTAGAAGAGCTCGTCGGTTCGTGGGGTGCGCGCGTACAGTCGGAGACCGACGGTGAACGTGCATTGCGCGCGATGGACCGTGATCCGGCCCCTGACATTATCATTGCTGATTTCGACCTTGCTGACATGAACGGCGACGAGCTGTGTGAGCGTATGCGTGCAAGGGGTGCCTTGGCGGATAAGCCTCTCGTGGTCATGGCGTCGCCGTCACAAATTGGCGAGCAGGTCCGCGACAACGGCCGAACAGCCTTCGTCTCCAAGCCGTACCGGATTGAGCCGCTCGTTCGCGCCGTCAGTGAGGCTATGGTTTCCGCCGGTGTTGAGCAGACACAGAACCTGGCCGACGCGGGCCGTATCGACGAGAACGGTCAACTGGTCACCAAGCGCGATGCCGAGGACGATGCACAAGAAGCGCCGCAGACCACTGGCGGCCGCATCTTGATCGCGGAGGACAACCGCGTGAACCAGCTCGTGGTTACCAACATGATCGCCGGTCTCGGGTTTGAGATCGACATCGCCGAAAACGGTCGCATCGCTGTTGAGAAGTTCCGTGAGAGCAAACCTGACCTCATCATCATGGACGTCTCGATGCCGGAGATGGACGGCCTCGAAGCGACCAAAGCCATCCGGGCCTATGAGCGTGAGCACGAGTTTGGTCGCGTGCCGATCATCGCCGCAACCGCCCACGCCATGGAAGAGGACCGCAAGCGTTGCCGCGCCGCGGGCATGGACGACTATATCGCCAAGCCCCTCCGCCAGGACGCTATCCTCGAGAAGATCCGCCAATGGCTGAGCGAAGAGGCCGCCTAAGTCTGGGCTTGGGTTTGGCAGGGGCAGTCCCTACATTCCCCGAACTTCGAAACGGCTGGGACGCCACATCTCCGTGAGCAACAAACGCGATCTGACCCAGGGGCCTGTCTCTGGCCACCTTGTGAGGCTTTGCCTTCCCATGTGTTTGGGCGTTGCCGCCGTGATGTCGGTCAGCTTGGCGGACACCTATTTCTTGGGGCAGCTGGGCACCGAAGCGTTGGCAGCCATCAGCTTCGTCTTCCCCGTCCTCTTCAGCCTCGTCAGCCTCGGGATCGGCATGTCCGCTGGCGCCGCGTCGGTGGCCAGTCGCGCCATCGGGCGGGGCGACCGCGATGGGGTGCAGCGCCTCGCGACCGACAGCCTCCTTCTGTCGACGCTGCTGGTGATCGTGCTCAGCGTCGGCGGTTGGTTCCTCAGTGAGCCTCTATTCCGAGCCTTGGGCGCTGAGGGTGTCGTCCTTGAGCTGATTACCGCTTACATGCGCGTCTGGTTCTTAGGCTTACCGTTCCAGGTGGTGCCCATGGTGGCTGTCGGCTTGATCCGCGCCAATGGCGACGCCGTAGCGCCCAGCCTCATCATGGTCGTCGGCGCCATCGTGAATATTGCTCTCGACCCGATCTTTATCTTCGGCGCGGGGTCCATTCCGGCCATGGCCGTGGAGGGTGCAGCCTGGGCTGCGTTCATCTCACGCGCTGTCACGTGCGTGGCCGTGATGCTGCTGGTGGTCTTCCGTGAGCGCCTGCTCACAACGGACCTGCCTTCTATTCAGGAGTTCGCCGTGTCCGCCCGAAAGGTGGCCAAGGTCGGTATCCCCGCCGCCATCAGCAACATGATCAATCCGATTTCGATCAGCATCATGACGGCTTTCTTAGCCAGCTACGGCAACGAGGCGGTGGCGGGCTTTGGCGTCGCCACACGGATCGAAACCTTGGTGACCATCCCGATGCTCGCCCTGTCGAGCGCCATTGGGCCCGTGGCCGGGCAAAACTGGGGCGCAGGCATTCCTGAGCGCACGCGCCGCGCTTTACGCGATAGCTTCTGGTTCGTGGTGCTTTGCGGCCTTGGCTTGGGTGCCAGCTTCTTCTTCCTGGCAGAGCCAGCCGCACGGGTGTTCACGGACGATAGCACGGTGCTCAACCTGTCGGTGAGTTACTTGACGCTGGTGGGCATCAGCCTTGGCGGCTACGGCATTGTCATCACCGCGAGTGCTGCTTTCAATGCGATAGACCGAGCCATTGTCGGTCTTCTCGTCACGGTGCTGAGAAGTTTCGTCCTCTACATTCCGCTTGGTGCGCTAGCGCTGATGAACGGCCCGCCGTGGCTCGTCTTCCTGTCCATCGCTGGCACCAACGTTCTTGCCGGTGCCATCGTGGCTTGGTTGGCCTTCCGCCTCACGCGGGACGGCCCACAGGCGACGGACTAGCCGAAGAGAACCGACGCGCCTTCATTGGCCGCGCTGACCGTGCCGCGGAAGCCGCCAAACATCTCACGACCCAGGCCATCATGGCTGTTGCGTTGGTGGCGAGCGGCGTCACGCTCCATGAGATCGTCAGCCTCCACCTCAAGTTTGCCAGCTTCGGCATCGAGGTGGATGATGTCGCCCGTCTTTATCCGGGCGATGGGACCATCTCGCAGCGCTTCCGGTGTCACGTGGATCGCCGCAGGCGTCTTGCCGCTTGCGCCGGACATCCGGCCATCGGTGACGAGCGCGACCTTGAAGCCCTTGTCTTGCAGCACGCCGAGAGGCGGCGAGAGCTTGTGCAGCTCAGGCATGCCGTTCGCGGCAGGCCCTTGGAAGCGAACTACGGCGACGAAGTCGCGTTCAAGCTCACCGGCTTTGAACATCTCGATGAACTCGTTTTGGTCTTCAAAAACAATCGCCGGTGCACGGACGTTCCGATGCTCCGGCGCCACGGCTGAGGTCTTGATGACGCTCTGGCCCATATTGCCGGTGAGCAGCTTGAGGCCACCTTGCGCGGCAAACGGATCATCCACGGGGCGGAGGATGTCTTCGTTGAGGCTTTTCGCGATGCCGTCGCGCCACACCAACTCGCCATCCTGCAGGAACGGCTCCTTGGTGTAGTGCTCCATGCCTTTGCCCGCGGCGGTCATCACGTCCTTGGCCAACAGGTTGTGCTTATGAAGTTCACGGATGACAAAGGCCATACCGCCAGCGGCGTGGAAGTGGTTCACGTCAGCCGAGCCATTCGGATACACCCGAGCGATGAGCGGCGTGATCGTTGAGAGGTCAGCAAAGTCCTCCCACGTGATGATGATGCCGGCTGCGCGGGCCATCGCCACAAGGTGGAGCGTGTGGTTGGTCGACCCACCCGTCGCATGAAGGCCAACAATCGCGTTAACGATCGCTCCCGCACTGACGATCTGCGCCAGTGACCGGTCTTCGCCCATCTCCAGCACCTGGGCCGCAGCCTGGCGTGTCAGCGCATCGCGGAGGGGTGTGCCCGGATTGATGAACGCTGCACCTGGTAGGTGCAGGCCCATCATCTCCATCATCATTTGGTTAGAGTTTGCCGTGCCAAAGAACGTGCAGGTGCCCTGGCTGTGGTAGGAATCCATCTCGCCTTGCAGCAGCTCATCCCGGCCGATCTTGCCTTGGGCAAAGAGGCCACGAATGCGCGCCTTCTCTTTGTTGGGAAGACCCGACGTCATCGGTCCCGCGGGCACCATCAGCGTCGGCAAGTGTCCAAAGCTCAGAGCACCAATCAAAAGGCCAGGGATGATCTTGTCGCAAACGCCCAGGCACAGAGCCGCGTCGAACATGTCGTGGGTCAGTGCCACCGCGGTGGCCATGGCAATCACGTCGCGGCTGAACAGCGACAGCTCCATACCGTCCTGGCCCTGGGTGACGCCGTCGCACATGGCCGGCGTGCCGCCAGCGACTTGCGCTGTGCCGCCTGCCTTCCTTGCCGCGTCCTTCAGGAGGTCCGGGTAGTCTTTGAAGGGGGCGTGGGCCGACAGCATGTCATTGTACGACGTAACAATGCCAATGTTCTTGCCACCTGTTCGAATGCGGAGCTTATCACCAGCATTCGCCGCCGCAAAGCCGTGGGCTAGGTTGCCGCAAGCCAAGCCTTCGCGGCGAGGCTTGCCGCTCATGGAGGCTATTTTCTCGAGGTAGGCTGCGCGGGAGTCAGCGCTCCGCTCTTCGATCCGGCGGACAATGCTTGCAACGGTCGGGGCCATGGGTCTCTCCTGGGCTTACGATGCCCAAACAATGGTGAAGTCAGGGTGATCCGCTGCGAGAAGTGCGCGGATAGGCAGTTCACGGACGTCGCCAGGTGTGTTGGCTTGTTCGAGAACGGAGCGTTTTTCCTCACCGGTGATGGCGAGGATCAGTTTCTTGGCCCGCAAGATCGCGGCAAGCGACAGTGTCAGGCGCGGGAAGGGTGCATTCGCCGGTAACGGATCAGGCGTCATGCGCAACACCGAGCCGGCGTGGGCGTCCATGCCTTGGTTGAGCTCCTTCGCTGTGGGGAACAGCGACGCAAAGTGGCCATCGCCGCCCATCCCGAGCAGGATCACATCTTGGTCGGCAAGCTTAGCTTGACCTTCGACCAGCGGTGCGAAGGTGGCGTCCTTGGCTTCGTTCTGCAGAAGCGTGTTCCGCACCAGCACTTCATTGCTCGCCGGGTCGCCAGGCTCGGTCATTCGCTCATCAGCAAGGGTCACGGTGACTTTCGTCCAATCAACGGAGCCGTCCGTGGAGAGACGTTCGTAAATCGGCGCAGGCGTGCTACCGCCGGACAGCGCGACATGTCCAGTACCGCGAGCTAGCAAGCCTTCCTTCAGCGCCAAGGCCATGGCGTCCGCCGCAGCGGCATAGAGCGCGTCGCGACTGTCGAACGTGATGAGATTACTCATACCAGCTATGCCCATTCCGTTCCGTCAGCACATGTTTGGCCGATGGGCCAGGTGCGCCAGACTTATAGGCCTTAGGCTGAACGTTCCGCTCACCCCAAGCCGCAGCGATGCCGTCAATCCAGCGCCATGCGGCCTCTTGTTCATCCCTCTGTACAAAGAGCGAAGGATTGTTGGTGAGGGCGTCGAGGATCAGCTGCTCATAGGCGATCCGGCGCCGCGTGCCCTTGTTACGCTCCACCAACGACAGGTTCAAAGGTAGCTCTTCGAGCGGCATACCCTGCGCCGAAATCCCAGGGCGCTTATTCATGATCTGCAACGTGATCCGTTCCTCAGGCTGCAGAACAATGTGCAGCTCATTCTCATCAGCTTCAGAGCCGAAGATCGAATGCGGCACAGGGCGGAAGGCAATGACGATATGCGTCTTACGCTCCGCCATGCGTTTGCCGGTCTCAAGGTAGAACGGCACGCCAGCCCAGCGCCAATTCATCACCTCAGCGGCGACGGCGACATACGTCTCGGTTTGGCTATCTTCCAAACCGGTGTCTCCTTTATAGGACTTGGCCTTCTCACCGTCTGGCGCAAAGCCTTCCGTGTACTGCCCACGAATAGTTTTGGACTCAACGTTCTGTCCGGTGATTGGCGCCAAGCTGCGTAGCACCTTGACTTTTTCATTGCGGATGGCATCGGCGGACAGGCTCGAAGGCGGTTCCATGGCTACCAAACACAAGAGCTGCAGAAGGTGGTTCTGCATCATGTCCCGCATGGCGCCGTATTCGTCGTAATAACCGCCGCGATCGCCGACGCCTAGTGTCTCACCGATGGTAATCTGCACGCTCTTGATGGTTTCAGCGTTCCAAAGCGGCTCGAAAATCCGGTTGCCAAAACGCAGAGCGATAAGGTTCTGGACCGTTTCTTTGCCGAGATAGTGATCAATACGGAACGTCCGCTCTTCGGAGAACGACTGCGCCACCGTATCGTTGATTTCGATGTTGGTCTTCAGGTCGTAGCCGATGGGTTTCTCAACGACGATCCGGTGAGGTGCATCGGACAGGCCATGATCCTTCAGTCCTTTGCAAACCGCGCCAAAGATCGAAGGTGACGTGGACAGGTAGAAGACAACTTCCTGACCACCGCCGTCGGCACGAATGGCTGCTGCCAGTTCGTCATAACCTTCCGGGGTCGTTACATCGATAGACAGGTAGGAAATCCTCGCAACGAAGGAGGCCACCACGTTGCTTTCCGCGCCATCAGCCCGCTCGCAAACCCAGTCGGCTACCGCGGCCCTAAACTCCTCATCCGTACGAGGCGAGCGCGCGGTGGCAAAAATCCTGACATTATCGGCAAGAAAGCCCTCCGCATGCAGAAAATAAAGCGATGGAAACAGCATGCGGCGAGCCAAATCGCCGGTCGCACCGAACAGGACGAACGTATCAGCCATGGACATGGTGGGATGGATCCCTAGAGCTGGAGGCGGCCCTGTTTACGAGCCGCGAAGGTTACGGAGAATGGATTGAGCGTCGTAAGCCCGCGGGTCGTCGGGCCGTTCTCCGTTGGCCATAACAATTTCCAAGCGCGCCGTCACGCGTTCTGATTGCCCGCCCAGCGGAACGTTAACGCCGACGCCGATGCCAGAGCGCCGACCAAAGCTGCCGCCGCCGACGCCCACCGACGAGCGCGCACCGGTGCGCTCACGTTCGAGGTCTCGTGCCACGACGGTGAAGTAGTCATAGCCCTGCCGCACGGTGATCTCTGCGGCTCGGCGAAGGGCGCCGTCTTCGGCCAGAGAGGCCTCGTTGCTGCGATAGCTAACCCGGTAGCGATTGTTCTCAATAGCTTGATCTGTATAGCCAAACCCATTGCCGTCGGCGGCACGATAGACGTCTGTGGTGGTGCAGGCGGCTGCGGTGAGACCAAGGGCGAGGGCGGCAACAAAACGGAGCATGGCCGCAACGTAGGATGAAAGCGCTCATGCTCCAAGCGCTTCATGCTGTGCA
>JABSRH010000104.1 GCA_013215175.1 Parvularculaceae bacterium
GTCGGCGTTGGGTACGCGGGAGAAGCGATCTCAGGCTCTTTCACCATGTTCGGTGAGAGCTTCCTGTCGCTAGGCATCATCGCTGGCGTTTACATCTACACCTTGCCCAACGACACAGTGACCCTAACCGTGGGCGCAGCGCCGGTCCCGGTTCCTGCTGCAGCGTTCTTGATGGCGCCTGCCCTAGCGGCGTTTGCCGCGAAGCGCCGACGCCAGCGCTGACACGCGACTTGAGCTCCACGCCAACGTTGAGCTCAACAGCATTCTTCATCGCAGCGCAGATCACCGCTTGAAGCCCAATGACGGCGGTGATAGGCCCCGACCTCCGCAGTTCGCTGCGGTCGGTCGGAGTGTAGCGCAGCCTGGTAGCGCACTTTACTGGGGGTGAAGGGGTCGTCGGTTCGAATCCGGCCACTCCGACCATTAAATCAATAACTTAGGTAGTCGAGATAAAGTGCTCCCCGGTTCATTTTCCGGTTCGGTAGCAGTTCGCACCAGTTCTGCTAACCTTTGTTCATGCCCCGTTCCCCCCTCACCCTCGCCTATCTCACCACCCATTCAAACGGTGTGAACATCTACTGCGAGGGGTGTGACACGTGGTTTGGGAGAAGCCAAAGCGACCTTGTCGCCATCCTTGAGGTGTTCGGTGACATGCCGATTCCGGTGTTCCAGAAGCGGCTGAAATGTCCGAACGGCTGCAAGGGGAAGGTCTCGCGGATCGACCTCTCATCGCCTGGCGGGCAGCAGGCGAAGGGGGTGGGTTAGCGTTCCTCTGTGGGCGGAGACCAATCGACGCCCGGAAACCATCCGGCACAACTGCCCCAGGCGACGCCATCGTTGTAGCGCTGGGTTCCAGTAACCACGCCGTCGTGCAGGATAATCGCGATGTATTCGTCGGACACCCACCCCGTCCGGCAATAGAGTAAGGCTTCATAGGGGCCGTTCAGATCACGACGCCCAGGTTGACCCAGGAGGCTAATAACCTGTTGGCGCGACATGTTCGGCTCGACGGCGCTTATGGCGCTTAGTGTGGTGACGCCGCGCGATGCGCAGGCGGCCAGCGTCAGACATAGAGCAGCCAATAGCATCCGTGTTGTCATGACTTTGGTTCCTCCATTCCGGCATCGGACAAAAATTCTCGGCGCACCACAGCGCCAGCGGTGGGGTGATCAACCCACGAAGGGACCCGGGTTGTCAACACGCGCCCCCTACCGCCACGACGGCAGACCAGAGGACCTAATTCATGCTCACCCACTAGGTACGTAAAACGAACGTCGGCCATCAGCGTGCCTTTCTTTTCGCAAAAGCCGCGGCGGTGATGCGCAGAAGAGCCCACGCAAACACACCAAAAGAGAGAATGGCGAACACCCACCAAGGCGGTGAAATGAATGCCTCAACGATGGCGACCGCGCCAAAGGCTCCGATCACCCCAACGCATTGTGATCTGTCTTCTTCAGTCATCAGCGTGCCTCAATTTCGTCGCGCTGCGCTTTGAGCAGACGAGAAATGGCCAGCTGATACTTTCGGTATCGCTCCCAGTCTCGATCCGTCCGGAAGGGCCTGCGCAACGCCTATGACCGAGCCGGGATCGAAGACATCAAGCAGCCGGGGCACATCATCCGGAAGACGGCAGGCAGAATTCTGGTCGAGAATGGAACACGGATGTCCCTGGTCAGCCAGATCATGGGCCACTCGTCAGAGAAAGTGACGGAGAAGATTTACGCGCGCTTCTCGCCGAGCGGGATGAAGAGTGCGCTGGAGACGTTGAAGGTATGATGGCAGACAGCGGCGGTCCCGCCCCGCAGACCCAAGGGCCCCAACCGCTTTCCAAGCGGCGCCGAGCACTCACCCGGTTCACTGTCTGTGGCGGAAGGCGGAGGTATCGATCCCCAAGCCGCTAAGCTCCAACTGCTTTCGAAACAGCGCCCCGCACCCGCGAGGTTCACCTTCCATGGCGGAGAGCGCTGGTCTCGATCCAGATACCGAGAAGGCACCAACGGATTAGCAATCCGCGTCAGTCACCCGACTGATTCACTCTCCGGAGGATGATGGAGGTCTCGATCCCCAGACCAGAAGGCCCGCATTGGTTTCAAACCACGCCCGAGCACCTGCTCGGTTCATCATCCGCATTGGTGGGCAGGGAAAGATTCGAACTTTCGAAACCAAAGGTGCCTGATTTACAGTCAGGCTGCGTTGACCGCTTGCATACCTGCCCTAAGCGCGCCCGTTAGGACGCGTTAGAATATCGACTGAGGTATACTGATCGCCAGTTCATGGGGGAGCGATATTTCTCCGGGTAGCGAATGTCAAGCGGCCTGTCAGTAAAGTGCGCCCCGGTTCAGTGAACCGGTTGGACGTGAACAGATTGGCGACAAAACGGGAAAATGGGGCAATAAACGAAGGATCGGGCCCTTAAATATCAATGGGTTGGACCCGGCCCTATTTACTGGGGGTGAAGGGGTCGTCGGTTCGAATCCGGCCACTCCGACCATTTTTCGAAATAACGTGCTCCCTCAATGCAGTGACTAGACATTTGTCAGTGCTTTGGTCGCTGGCGGTCACCCAGTTGCCTTCGCGAGGCCAGGCAATTCCCAAATGTTCCATGTTGTAGAGGCCTGCCCACCTCTAGTGCTATAGAAGGCCGACGCAGGCTGGTTGTCCGCTATGACGAGCCAACGCAATCGCACGGCGCCCTGTTCGCGAAGATCCTTCTCAATGAAGTCGAACAAGGCGGCGCCCACACCACCAGAACGGTGTGACGCAGCGACGTAGAATTCCTTCAGAACGAACGTCGGCGCCATCTGGTAGTTCCAGGGCTCTTCGAACATCACGGCGTAGCCGATGGGTTCATCCGCTCCCGTCATTTTGGCGACGTAGCATGTGAAACGTCGGTCTTCGCCGAGGCCAAATTGTCGGACATCTTGCTCGCGGACGACAAAGTCATCGAGGTAATTCTCGAATGCTGCCAACTGACGCATCAGTTCGTACACCGCAGGCACGTCGTCAGCAGCCATGGGGCCAATTGTCACCATCTCAATAGGAGCCTTTCGTCAGTTGGTCGGCAAGAAAGCCCTCAGGATCAGGCTTAGCTGCCATCATGTGGCGTACCCATGCGCGGCGTTCATGCTCTACGACAATCTGCTCCCAGACGCACGCAATAACCGGTCCAGCGACAAGGTGAAACGTCAATGCACCGCATGCGGATTGGAGAAGATGACCGGCCATGATGCCGCCGGGTGTCCACCAATGCACCAACAGCCAATCACCCCCCTCCCCGCGATGCACCATGATATGGCCAAGAGCATGGTCGGGCACCACGGGCGCGTTCGGTTGATCAAAGAACGCTGCCATCGCCGCTAAAGCATCCTCCTCCGCTAGCGGAGCTTCAGCGCGGTCAATGAGATATGTCTTGAACCGCGCCGTACCCACCTCGAGCAAACCACCCGAGCGGTATTGGCGAGGTCGGTAAGGCTCAACGGGGTACCCGTCGAAGGACTGGCTTATCGATTTCTCGTGTGTACGGATGGCCTCATCAAAGGCCGCTGACGCCTTTTCAAATTTATCACGGCACCCCGTGTTACAAAAACCAACTGTGTAGCCTTCATAGGTGGTGAGCGACGTGTCGGACACTTCACCGCCCGACCACGGACAAATTGTGTTGATGGCTTGGGTCATGCTGCATCCTCCGCGCCTTGAACGAGGGAGAAGCCCTCATCGATCCAGCCGGTGATGCCACCCGGCATCGTCTTCACAGGCCTGCCCAGTGCCGCCAGGCGTGCTGCGCCCCGCATCGCCCCATTGCAGTGAGGCCCGGCACAATAGGTCACGAAGAGCGTATCGTCGGGATAGTCTTGCAGCTTAGAGCCAATGATCTTGCCGTGGGGAAGGTTAATCGCCCCGGCCACGTGACCAGCGGCGTAAGCCTCAGGACTACGAACGTCGAGCAGAACGAACCCCGGCACTTCAGCACGGCTGAGCGCATCGTGGACATCCCAACAGTCTGTTTCGAAGGCCAAAACTTCTGAGAACCGAGCTAGCGCTTCAACGCTGGGCGCGGCGGGTACAACAGTGACGGCGTTGGTCATGGCGATGATCCTTCTGTTCGCGCCCCCTCTTCACATAGGGAAGCTGCAGGATATACTGGCCTGAATGCCAACAAACATGAATATCAGGCCAACTGGCCGAACGCCCGACCCACGCGACGTATGCGCCCTCGTTTATGATGGTTTGTGCACGTTTGAATTTTCCATTGCTGCAGAGATTTTCGGCCTTCCGCGACCGGATTTCGGTGACGACTGGTATCGCTTCTCGACGGTTTCCGAGGATGGCGGTTCGGTTCAAGCCAATGTGGGCATTAGCATTGAGCCCAACGCCAAGTGGGAAGCCCTAGAGCGTGCGGGTACGATCCTGCTACCGGGATGGCGCACCGAAAACGAGCAGCCTTCCGCCCGCGTTCGCCAGACACTGTTACAGGCCCATGACCGCGGTGCACGCATTGTCTCGATTTGCTCGGGGGCTTTTTTGCTTGCTGCGCTGGGCCTACTCGATGAAAGGCGCGCGACGACGCACTGGCTGTATGCTGAAAAATTGGCGGCGCGATACCCTCAGATCGAGGTCGATCCCGACGTCCTGTTTGTGGATGAGGGCGCCATCCTGACCTCCGCAGGATCAGCCGCGGGCGTGGATCTGTTGCTCCACATGGTACGGAAGGATTTCGGCGCCGAGCGTGCCAACATTGTGGCGCGGCGGCTTGTCATGCCTGCTCATCGCGATGGTGATCAGCGCCAATTCGTTGCAGCACCCGTAGCGACCTCGCGGACTGACCGCCTACGTCCTATTCTCGATCGTGTACGGTCTGCCCCGTGCGAAGACTGGTCCATTGATCGGTTGGCCGAAGAGGCATTCATGAGCCGTCGGACCTTCATCCGGCGGTTTCGAGAGGCAACGGGGCAGTCTCCCGCCGCCTTCGTCACGGATGTGAGGCTATCCGCCGCCCGAGATGCGCTGGAAGACACCACTGCCAACCTCGACCATGTGGCGACCGCTTCAGGCTTTGGCTCAGCAGCCACCATGACCCATCACTTCAAAAAGGCGCTAGGCAGCACGCCAAGCGCTTATCGGCGTCGCTTCCGGAAATCGTCTTAGTCGGCACACGATCAGCTTTAGAAGCAGCTGCGCCCTATTTGCGGAACGTCTTTCCCCCGATTTCAAAGAACCCGGGTCCATAGCGGACCTGTTCGGTGAAGGGCTTGTTCAAGCTCTGTGATCGCGCAGAGGGGTGATCGCGCAGCTCAATGCGGGTCTGGGTGTACCGCAACGTGCTACCATTCAGCTCGTAGTCGAAATAGATAACGATTTTACCCGGCTGGCCATTGATAGACTGCGTCTGCCAGAACTCGCCAGTGCTCTCCCCAAAGATCCACCAGTCACCGCCGTTGACATAGCGACCCCGCAGTTGAGCATTTCGACGCTCTTCCTCGCGCCGGGCTTCCTCCTGTCGCAAGCGTTCCTGGCGACGCTGTTCGGCCAGCCGCTGCTGCTCCGCAATTTTCTCCGCTTCAAGATCAACGCCGTTGAGCTCAGCTACGGCCTTGAACGCCTCAGACTCCTCCGGGACCAAAGGCGGCACCTCAGCGAGATTGGCAAGCTCTAGCAGTTCCTGCTTAGCTTCATTGTAGCAAGTGTTCGCCGCGTCAAAGACGACCTCCTCCTCACGACTGAAAGGATCACCTAGCTTGTTTGTGAGGCAGTTGGATACATTTTCAGTGAAGTTGTTTTCACGCTCTTCCAAGCCATCCAGATAACGACCTATCCGCTCACTGACGAGATCACGAACTGTAGTCTCCGGGTAGGACCAGCCGCGCGCTTCTACCAGCGCATCGACCAGTGCAGAATATTCCGAGACGATCTCATCTCGGTCATTGTACTTCTGAAAGCCCCAATAAGTATGATCAGAGCCATCTGTCACGTAGACGCCATTGATCAGGCCCTCATCACCGTAATTGCCAAAGGTCCAATCACCGTCAGCGGACAGGGTCAGTCCATTCCGCAACTTGCTGTCTTGGAACGTACCCGCCATCAGCCCACCTGTGGTGGTCGGCACCACCATGACCTGGCGCGAGGGCGCAGCCACGGCAAACTTGGCCCATCGGGTCGTCGCACCCAACGATCGAAAACGTCGGCCCTGCCTCACACCGCCCGTGGTCAAGTCATTGTGCGATAGAGTAAAACTATCCGTCGACGTTCTTTTGTTGTCGTAATACTTGTTGGTGATATCGACCTTGATCACAGCACCGTAGGGTATCTCACCGCTGAAGCGATAATAAGTGTCGATGTACGTGTTGTTCGTGCGGTCACTGCCGCCGCACAGATCGATAATGGCATCGACAAGGCATTCGCGATCAACGACCCCTTCGCTACGCCATTCGGCCTTGACGGGATAGGCACGGCCCATGGGGTAGTAGGTTGCTGTGCGCCACTCGGTCGTGAGGTCTTTGGCCTCTTGCGCATCGATGACAGCACACCCGGCCAGCAAGCTGGCTAGCACACCGGCAACTATTCCTCTGTTAATGGGATGGATCATCTGCTTACCCTCTAGTCATCCGGCAAACTATCGGATGGTCTGCCTACGACAGCAACCGCCGAACTGTGTTTGATCAAACCCCAAGGGAAAGCCGGTTGACGAACGATCGCAACGACACATGTCTCTTGGATTGCTCTGTAGAGGTGGGTGAAGTGCAGCAATCTTGAGGAATTGGGCGTATCCTAGCGGACTCGTTGGCGATTTTCGTCAGTGTTCTATTGGCCTTTGCTGCCGAACAATGGCGGGACGACATCAACGAGAAGAGGCGAGCCACGGCGACCTTGGAATTGGTCCGGGCCGAATTGGAACTCAACCTGGCAGAGCTCCGAGACGTGGCTCCCAGTCGAGAGCAAATGTTGCAGGACTTCGTGGCCGCCATGGCGACCTTGCAGAAAGACAACACCTTCCCAACACCGTTCCCCGAGTTCGCCATCCCGGAGATCACCAACATCGCCTACGAATTGGCCACCGACAGCGGTGCCGTTACGCAGCTTTCCACCGATGGCGTGCTGGTCATCGCTAGAGCGTACGATGCCCTCGCCGATGTCGAAGCGAACGCCGATTTCCTCGACCGCCGCAACGCCCAGATCCGTTATGACGATGGCGAACAATATTTGTCCGGGTTCATCTATTACGCCAACAGAGCCATCATCAGCGAACCCGACGCCATCGAACGCTTGCAAGAAGCGATCGCGGTGCTGACGGAGGCCGAGATCAGCTCGTCTGAGGCCGACTAAAAGTCACCGGGAGCGACTTGGGCGCAGGGGATACCTCGACGCCGCCACATATCCACGACCTTTTGGCGATCGTCGAAGATGAGGTCGGGCATGTCGCCGGCATCAAGCCAGGATTCTTTCAGGTCATCGTCGGGCTGAAAATCGTCGTGCGCGCGCATTCTAAGGCGTTCAGGCTCAAGACCATGCGAGGCTAGCCAGACTTCCGTCTTGCTCCGCACACGATCGGAACGACCCGACCAAATCTCGATGCGGTGCCCAGCAGCCTTTAACGCCTTGAAGGTCTCGACTACCGGCACCATGGGCGGGTCGACATCGCAGGCGTCGAAGAAGGCGAGCCAATCACGGCGCCCATCGGCAACGTAATGCCGCCGATGTTCCACATCCGCCAAGGTGCCATCGAGATCGAAGACGACGAACACGGATTAGCTCTTGAGGCTCTTTAGCACATCAAAGGGACTGCTCTCTTTGCCTTGTCCAGGGTCCTCTGGGGGCTGAGCGTCTTCTTTGCGCGGGTGCGCTGACATCGCGAGGACCAGTTGCTCCAGGACAGCTTGCCCAGCGTCGAAGATATCCCCTTCGATGGGCTCCGGCGCGTCGAGGTCGGCTTCGTGTTCGCCCACAACCTCATCGAGTTCGGCCGTTGTATAGACCAAGGCAAAGTTCTCGTTGATGACTTCACGCAACGGCTCGAGGCTGACCACGCAGGTGCGGCCTAGCTCCGCCTCCAACGTGCCCGCGACGCGGACGAGATCACCATTGCGATTAAGGTCAACGTCGGCCTTCAGCATGCTGATATCCGTGACATCATAGGCTTTCGCCAACTCAGCGCGATCGGCCTCGCTGACATCAATCGAAACAGCTGTCGGCTCGGCGTCGAGCTTGTCGGTGATGAAAGGGCGAGAAAGGGTTTTCAAATCTTGTAGGTTCATGCGGCGGTCCCCTCCTCCGGCACGGGTTGGCCAATGACCGAAGGAAAGGTCACCGCGCCACTCTGGAGCGTTGCTATATCTTGAGTCTTCAGATGCGTATCGGCGCGACGAACGTATTCAGCTAGTTCGGGTGCGTAAGTGGCAGCTTCCTCTGTGTACACATTGCGACTGAGCGCATCGATCAAGTCAGCTTCACCCGCCAAGGCTTGTTCGTAAGCCAGGGCCCTACCGAAAAAGGCCTCAGCATATTCGCGGACTTTCTTACCAACCTTGAGGTCGCCCACCCCTTGCTCGCGCAACACGTCGTCCACATTGCGGAACATCGCGTCGAAAAGCAGCTGAGCAAATTTTGACGTGGCTTCCTTCTCGTCCTTCAACCGACGTAAGACCAAGATCACGTGGAGGCTTAAGAGGTCGTAGCGGCCTTCGATAGTGTCGGGGACTTGGAGCTCACGATAGAACTGGGGGCGCCGCGAGGCCTCAGCTGTCGCAACGTAAAGCTCATGCGCGCGCCGACGACCGGCATCGTGACCGAGCAGTTTGGCAGCAATTTCCTTGGCGCGTTCGAACATGACGCGAGCCTCCTTGAGTGTAGCGACGCATCTAGGCGCGCAAAGGCCTCGCGCAAAGGGGCATCCGGGCGCATCCTTTCCGCGATCTCATTGACCATTCTCACGTTCGCCGTTGACCTTGAGGGAGCTTCAGGCGATCAAAGCGCATGCTCCGTGTTATCGTCACATCGGCCATGGCGGCCCTGATCCTTTCCGGCTGTGTCTCGACCCGTTCGCAGCACGGCTATGTGGTTGAATTTGGTGAGACAGGGCTCGACGCTCTGCCTGGCATCGACAGCAAGGAATCGATCCTCGCCCGGTTTGGTGAGCCTTCAGTTCGTCCGCCCATGAACGACGACACGTGGTATTATATTACCCAGCGGACCAACGCGCGCGCGTTCTTCCAGACGCAAGTTTACGAACGCGACGTGGTGGCGTTCCAGTTTGATGGCGATGGCATGGTGGCTGAAGTGGCCCGCCTCGACCTCGCAGACGGCACCAATATCGACATTATCGGCCGGACGACGGCGACGCGCGGTCGCGAGCTCTCGCTGCTGCAGCAGCTGCTCGGCGGCGTGGGTCAAGCGGCCGGTGGTCCGGTCTCTACCGCCGCAACGGGTGGCGGTCCGCAGCAGTAAGCGCGAACGCCGACGCCTTTCGAGCATAGAAAAAGCGGGCCGAATGGCCCGCTTTCTTGTTTCTGGCTTGCGCTTCCCGAGCTCTATGAATGCTCAGTGGTGTCGCTGTTGCCGGAGCGCTTTTCTTCCCAAGCGCGTTTGAAGGCATCGAACTCCTGGCGGTCGCGAGCCATGCGAAGCTCTTTCATGTGGGCCTCAAAGGCGTCGCGGGCTTCGTCCAGCTTGCGCTTCTCTTCTTTCAGGCGGTCGATCTCCGCTTCGCGCCATTCGTCGAAGGCAGCGTTGCCCGAGCTTGGTGCGGTGCGGCTGGACGACCAGCTAAAGCCTTTCGAGGCACGCTTGGCGCTGGACTTTGCATTACCCCAGTTCGAGAGGTCGATACCCATTTCCTTGCCGTACATCATGTAAGCAATGGCAGCCAAACCGAGTGGCCAAAGACCGACGACAAAGAACAGGACCATCAGACCAATATTCTCAGGGGTCCATGCTGGGCGAAGCTGACTTTGGAAGGTCTTTTCGTCGAACATCTTGTCGCAAGTTTTGGTAGAGCTTGTCACTCGGGCCTCCTTTGATTTCCTGAGACGTTTCCGCCTCCTACAGGGAACAAATGGGGACCCAGCCTGGTCTTCACAA
>JABSRH010000105.1 GCA_013215175.1 Parvularculaceae bacterium
TTGAACTAGGACTTCCTCGCTTCGAGTTGCATGCCTTTCGTCTCGCGGACGCCTTTTACCACGAAGGCGATCGAGACGAATGCTGACAATGCGTAGAAGCCGTAGGCACTGGTCAGGCCTGTGGTGGCTAGCAAGACCGGAAACGTCATCGTGATGCCGAAGTTGGCGACCCACTGGGCGAAGCCGCTGACCGCTAGGCCTGAGCCGCGGATCTGATTGGGGAACATTTCGCCCAACAGCACCCACATGACTGGCCCCCAACTGAAGTTGAAGAACGCCACATAGACCACGGCGGCGACCAAGGCGACGGCACCAAGTTCGGCGGGCAAGCTCAGCCCGTTGTCTGTAAGACTAGCCTGCGAGAACACGGCCGCCATGGTCGTGAGCGACAGCGCCATGCCAACGGACCCCACCAGCAATAGCGGCTTGCGCCCTATACGGTCGATCAACGCGATGGCCGCTAAACAGGACAGAATGCTGATGGATCCCATGATCACATTGGTCAGTAGACTGTCTTCCTCGGTAAAGCCGACAAATTCCCAAAGGACCGAGCCGTAATAGAAGATGACGTTGATGCCGACCAATTGCTGGAACACAGCCAGGCCGATGCCGACCCAGACGATCGGTAAGAGACGCCCTCCTTCGAAGATATCCGCCAAGCGCGGGGCTCGCTCGGATGAGACCGAAGCCTCGATCTCCGCAAGGGTCGTCTCGACATCGGCTGCTCCGTAGAGCCTGGTCAGCACCGCGCGCGCCTTTTCCGTCTTGCCCGCGGCGACGAGGTAACGTGGGCTCTCCGGGATCAAAAACAGGACGGCAAAGAAGATCCCTGCCGGAATGATTTCCATCCAGAACATCCAGCGCCAAGCTTCAAACCCCAGCCAGAACGTGCGGGTCGATTCTCCCGCGGCACCTGCAATGACGTAATTGCTGAGGAAAGCCGCCGTCAGACCGGTGATGATGGCGACCTGCTGTATCGACGACAGCCGTCCTCGTGATCCTGCGGGCGCAATCTCGCTTATATAGGCCGGCGCCATGACGCTGGCTGCGCCGACGGCGAGCCCCCCGAGAACGCGATAGAGGACAAATTCCAGCGTCGACGTGGCGATGCCGGAGCCGAACGCGCTGACAAGGAAGAACACCGCTGAGACAATCAGCAAGGCCCGACGACCGAATTGATCGGCAAGCCGCCCCGCAAGGAACGCCCCTACGGCGCAGCCCAGCAGCATCGACGCTACGCTGAACCCGGTACCGGCTGACGTGGAATCGAAGGCCGTTTGCAGGCCCTTCACAGTCCCGTTGATGACGCCGCTATCATAGCCGAATAAAAATCCGCCCAGCGTCGCGACGAACGTGATGGTGATGATGAAGCCCGTGGTGTTGGGCTGCCCCTGACCGGATGGCATCGCAGCCCCTCCCTCTTCTACTGTTTACTCGACGATCAGTGTCGCCGTTTGATGATCTTCTGAGCTTGATCCCACCATGATATCAAATGCTCCCGGCTCCACTAGGCGGTTCATGTTGATGTCGTAGAAGCGCAGGTGCTCAGGGCCAACGCGGAAGGTGACCGTTTGTTGCTCTCCCGGCGCGAGCGATACCCGTTGGAAGCCCTTCAGCTCACGGACGGGACGCGTCACGCTACTCACCTTGTCGCGGATGTAGAGCTGAACCACCTCGGTCGCCTCGAACTCGCCGGTATTGGTCACCACCACGGAGACCTCCGTTTCGCCGCCAATGCTGATCGTGCCCTCGGACAATTCTGGTGGTGAGATGCCGAAGGTCGTGTAGCTCAATCCGTAGCCGAATGGGTAAAGCGGTCGTTGGTCAGCAAAGGCATAGCCCCGCCGAGCCGTGGGCTTGTAATTATAGAAAACTGGCAGCTGTCCAACGTTTCGCGGGAGCGTCACCGGCAGCTTCCCGCTCGGCGAAACCTTACCGAACAGAAGATCAGCAACCGCGGTTCCCGTCTCTTGACCGAGCAGCCAGCCGTAGAGAATGGCATCAAAGTGATCCTGCACGTCGGTGAGAGCTAGCGGCCGGCCCGAAATCACCACACCGATCATCGGTATACCCGTCTGGCTTAACGCTTCGATCAGTTCACGTTGCTCGCCGACAGGGACAACATCGTCTCGGTCACCCATATGGGTCTCTGACCAAGCCTCGCGAGACGTGGATTCGTCTCCGCCAAAGGCGACGATAATGACGTCAACACCGCCAGCAACCTCAACGGCCTCAGCAATTGAAGCTTGGTTTGAGGCCGGGTCGGTGAGTTCGACTTCGTCGTCCCACCAGGATCGGTTGTTGGTCAGTGTGACGCCCTTTGCATGCGCGACGTCCAAATGGTCACCCACAGCGGCTCGAATACCCTCGAGGATGCTGACGGTTTGGCGGGGCTCATCGGAATAGCCGCCTAAGACAGTCACGTCGCTATTGGGGCCAATGACTGCGATCTTCGACAAGCCTTGAGCGTCTAGCGGCAGCGCACCCTCAACGTTCTTGAGCAGCACAGGGGCCTTGTGCGCGGCCTCCAGGGCGAGAGCTCGAGCTTCATCGTTGCCGGTGAGCGAATCGGCTTCTTCGCCATTGGCGAAGGGGTCTGTGAAGACGCCGCCGCGAAGCTTCATGGCAAGCACGCGCTCGACGGCCTGATCCACCACAGCCATATCAAGGTCGCCGTCCTCGATCATGTCTTTCATGCGGTAGAAGGCCACGCCGTCGGGCAGCTCCATGTCCACGCCGGACCGCAGTGCAAGTGCCCCCGCCTCAGCCACCGAACCCACGAGGTGATGACGCCTTTCAAGCTCATTGATCGCAAAATAATCGGCGACCACCACACCATCAAAGCCCCATTCATCCCGTAAGATATCGTCGAGGAGCCAGGCGTTCGCATGCGAGGGGACACCATCGATTTCATTGTAGCTGGCCATGACGCTTGCGGCCCCCGCCTCCTTCACCGCGGCCTCAAAAGGCGGAAAGAAAACCTCGCGTAGGACACGCTCAGGAAGCTGAGCGGGGGCCACATTCATGCCGGATTCTGGCTGCCCATGTCCGGTCATGTGCTTCAGTGTTGTCAGCACACGATCGTCTGGAATTGTATCCCCTGACCCTTGGAAGCCTCGGATCGCAGCAACACCCATGCGGGAGACGAGATAGGGATCCTCACCGAAGGTTTCCTCGATCCGTCCCCACCGAGGGTCACGCGCTACATCGACCACGGGCGACAAGACGTGATGAACACCACGCACACGGATTTCTCGCGCCGTGACGCTATAGACTTCTTCGATCAATTCGGTGTCGAAGGTGCTGGCGAGGGCAATGGATTGAGGAAACGAGGTGGCGTAGCGCGCCTGGAACCCGTGCAGCCCTTCTTCGTGGAACAGCGTGGGAATGCCAAGGCGCGTTTCTTCGATCATCCACTTTTGAACGGCGTTGGTCAGTTTGACGGTTTCGCTGGGCGTCCGTGCGGACAAACGACGGATGACTGTCGAGTCGTTGAGATCCTTCCGCTCCGTCTGTACCTCAAGGCCGATCGTATCCTGGGGTCGGGCAAAGCACCCTACCCCGTGAGGAAATTCAGCCTTCATTTTCTCCGGTGAGAAATCACCGTTCTCATCGAGGATCTTTGCCTTCTCCATCCAGATGCAACTGATTTGGGCGAGCTTCTCGTCCAGCGTCATGTCAGCAATGATGGCCCGGAGGTCTTCCGAGCTTGTCGGAACCGATTGTTGAGCCTCAGCGGCGTGATCCGTACACGCAACGAGTCCCATTGAAGCAGCGCCGAGCAACAGCGCACAGACTTTCCATTTCATCGCAAACTCACACCAAATTTCGATTGACGAAGGCTTCGAGGTATTCTTGGCGGCCAGAATGATGCGAGCCGTTCACGCCGTTCGCTGAAGCGTGGTCCGCAAGGTGATCGAGGTCAGCGGCTTCATGCAGAAGCTTCGCCCCTAGGTCTTGGGACCAGCCGCTATACCGGTCTGCCTTGAAACTCTCCAGCACGCCCGCTTCGATGATCTTCTCTGCACTGAGAAGTGCCCGAGCCAAGGCATCAACGCCGCCGATATGGCCGTAGAACAGATCCGTCGGGTGAGAGCTTTGTCGGCGAACTTTGGCGTCGAAGTTGAATCCGCCTGTATCTAGCCCCCCGGATGGCAGAAGCTCGACGAGCGCGAGCGTGATATCACGCACATCGAGATTGAACTGGTCCGTATCCCAGCCATTCTGCGCGTTGCCGCAATTGATATCGATCGACCCCATCATGTCCAACGACACCGCGGTCGCGATTTCATGGGCGAAGCTGTGCCCCGAAAGGGTGGCGTGGTTGGGCTCGATATTGACATGAACCTCTCCACACAGATCAAACTGTTTGAGCAGGCCATAGATCGTAGCCGTATCAAAGTCATACTGATGATACATGGGCTCGTGGGGCTTGGGCTCGATCAGAATTTTGCCCTTAAAGCCAATCTTGTGCTTGTGCTCGACCACGAGGCTTAAGAAGCGGCCAAGATGCTCTCGTTCGCGGCGCAAGTCAGTGTTGAGCAGCGTGTCGTAGCCCTCGCGACCGCCCCATAGGACATAGTTGGCACCGCCCAGCTGATGCGTGGCATTCAAGCAGTCCCTCACCTGGCGAAGCGCGCAGGCCACGACCTCCGGGTCCGGATTGGTGAGGCCACCCGCTGCGTATCGAGGATGACTGAAGAGGTTGGCCGTGCCCCACAGGAGCTTCTTGCCGCTGCGCTCTTGATAGCCGGCCAGATGGTCGGCAGCTCGAACCAGATTTCTCGCTAGGTCATCCGGGTTCGGCGAAGGCGGGGTGATGTCCACGTCATGGAAGCAATAATAGGGAAGCCCGAGCTTCTCGAAAAACTCGAAGGCCGCGGCCATTTTTTGGTCCGCCGCTTCAACCAGGTCAGTTGGCTGGTGCCAAGCCCGGGAAAAGGTCCCTGCGCCGAATATATCGAAGCCGTCCCAACAGAACGTGTGCCAATAGCACACGGCCATGCGCAGATGGTCCTCCATGCGGCGGCCCAACACGGTACGCCCTTTATCATAGTACTGATAGCTTAACGGGTCGTCTGAGCCAGGTCCCTTGAAGATGATGGGATCCACCTCGGGAAAGAACGACACATCATCATAGGATGACGACGGATGAGGCATGAAGCTCTCCTTAGAATTCGGAACGAAGAGATTGATAGAGTGAGTGAAAGCGCTGGCGCTTTGCCGACAGCGCATCGACCCCGTCGGAATCGGGCGTTACGCGCTCAAGCAGCATCGGCGGTGCGAAGGCTTCGCTGAGGTCGGTTTGAAGGTATGCGTGGGCTGCCAACTTGGCGGCCCCCACTGCCGGACCTACCGCTGCACCGTCTCGGTACAGAAGGGTCTTGTTCAACGCAGCGGCAAGGATCTGACCCCAATAGGCAGAACGCGCTCCGCCGCCGAGCACGGAGATCTCGTCGATCTCTGCTCCGGCCCCCGTCAGGCTCTGCAGGCCCTCTGCTAAGCCAAAGGCTACGCCCTCCAAGACGGCTTGCGCGAGCTCAGCGCTGCCGGTGTCGTGGCTCAGCCCAAAGAAAACACCGCGCGCTTCGGCATTGTTGTGAGGTGTCCGTTCGCCCGAAAGGTACGGCAGGAATAGCTCACCGCCTTCCCTGACGCCGACAGGTTCAGCAAGGGCAATCAAAGCCTGCACCGACGCGACGCTCAGTAAGCGGCACGCCCAATCCAAACAGCTCGCTGCACTGAGCATCACGGACATGGTATGCCACCGGTTAGGCAACGCATGGCAGAAAGCATGCACCGCCGTCGAAGGATCAGCTTGGTAGGTATTACCGGCCGCGAAGACGACTCCGGAAGTCCCTAGTGACATCATCGTGTCACCCTGGGCAATGACGCCGACCGCCAAAGCCCCTGCTGCGTTGTCGCCGCCACCTGCCACCACAGGAACGACGTCCATGCCCCAGACCGTAGCCAGTGGGCTCAGCAGTTCGCCGGTGGCCTCGGGTCCTTCGAAGACTTCGGGCATATGGGAAGACTGGAGACCGCAGGCCTCTAGCAGCGTGTCGTCCCACTGGCGCTTCGCAACACCTAACCACAGCGTTCCGGCAGCATCGGACATGTCCGACGCGTAAGTGCCTGTCATCTTGAGGCGGACGAAGTCTTTGGGCAGCAGAACCTTCGAGACGGCTGCAAAAGTGTCCGGCTCGTTCTTCCGCACCCATTCGAGCTTGGGTGCTGTGAAACCCGGCATGATGAGATTGCCAGCACGCTCAACATAATAAGGGCACCGCTCGACAAGCTCTTGGCACTCAAGCTGACTGCGCCCGTCGTTCCACAGGATTGCAGGGCGCAGCACGTCGTCGCGCTGATTAAGCAGCGTCGCGCCGTGCATCTGGCCGCTAAGGCCAATAGCACGCACCGCCCGCCTATGCTCTGCCGGCAAGTCCAACACAGCGGCGTTCACCGCGCTCCACCAAGCCTGAGGGTCTTGTTCTGACCAGTTCGGCTGGGGTCGCGAGACGTCGAGCGCTGCCGTGGCTGATGCAACCAGCTGGCCTTCGGCGTCCACCACAACGGTTTTGACGCCGGATGTTCCGATATCGATCCCGAGAAACACGGGCACTTCCTCCAAGGTCACCCTTTTCACAGGCGCTGTGTTACCGCTACCATTTTTACATCAAGACAGCAACTCCGCGAATCCGCTAGGTCTACGCTATGGCAACCAAGGCTCACCCGAAACGCATCACCATCGCCGATGTCGCAAAGGCGGCGAACGTTTCCGCGATGACGGTGTCTCGCGTGGTCAACCGCGATCCCAAAGTGAAGGATCAAACCCGACGGCTCGTCGAAGAGGTGATTAAGCAGCTCAACTACACGCCGAACGTTGTTGCCCGGAACCTGGCGACGGGGGTCGCGCCGCGCATCGCGATCCTCCGCGGTAACCCTTCCCACGCCTATGTTAGTGAGCTCCTGTTCGGTGCGCTCGAGGAGGCGAGCCGGCTCGGCGTGCAGCTCATCGTCGAGCAAGCCGACGCAGACTTGAAACCGGAGACCCTCGCGGCTCGGTTTGGAAACGAGTGGGACGCGGTCATCGTGCCGCCGCCCATGAGTGACATCCCCGGCATACGAAAAATCATCCGTGAGCATTGGTTTCCGTCGGTGTTCATCGGTAGCGCCAAGCCATCCGACGATACGCAGGAAATTCGTATCGATGATCGACAGGCCGCGTACGAACTGACCCAATACCTGATATCGAAGGGTCATCAGCGCATTGGCTTCATCAAAGGGAACCCCAATCAATCTGTCAGTGCCCAGCGCTATGCGGGATATTGCCAGGCCATAGAGCAGCAAGGCATCAGCCTTGACCCTGAGCTGACGCAGCCTGGTCTCTTTACCTATAAATCCGGTGCCGAAGCATCAGACGGTTTGCTCAGGCTTAAGGCACCGCCCACAGCCATCTTTGCTTCGAACGATGACATGGCCGCAGGGGCACTCGCCACAGCCGCCGCTCATGGTTTATCGGTGCCCGAACAATTATCCGTCGTCGGGTTTGACGATTCCCCTATCGCCTCCCTCGTTTGGCCAGCACTGACGACAGTTCGGCAACCGGTGAGCGCCATGGGATCGATGGCGATCAACACGGCGTTCCAGGACCTAACGATGACGGCAGGAGAACGAGCGTGGAAGATCGAGGTGGCAAGGCATGAGCTGATCGAGCGAAGCTCAGCTGGCGCCCGTCCCTAGCTCCAATGTCAACGATCGAGGATCGGAACCGCCGAAGCTCTGGCTTCCCGCGCCGTGAGTTTCCGATTGCTTCTCGGCGCCCTACCCGCTCACCTAGTTAGTCCGTCCCCTGTGTACAGGATCAGTCGTAGTAAGCCTTCATGCTGAGTGTAACGTCGATCATGCCCTCGAACGGAGGCGCGCCGCGGCTGGTCACGTTATAGGCGTGGTAGCTGGGGTTCCGAACCACGAGGAAGGCATCGGTGACGCCATCGTTCTGCAGCTTCTGGTCGAAGACGAAAGTCTGCGATCGATCCTCGGCGAAGTATTCGAGGCCGTCGAGTTGGCGAATGTCCCGGGCGCCATTCCCGCGGTTGGCCGCTGTGGCGCCGATGATCTTGATCGGTCCGACGGTCTGCCGTCGGCCGTTTGACTGAGCGTCGGTTGTCACTGCGTTCGCTGAGACCACCAAACGCGTCGGCATATCGCCAGCCTTGAGAGGTACCCGGAAGATCGCAGCTCCTGCGGAAGTGATCGTGTAGGTGCACTCGATGTCTTGCAAACGTGTCCGGTTTCCGCGTTGGTAGAATCCGGCATTGCCGCGTTGGAAGGGCTTTGCGGTACCGTTGACCTTATCCCCACACTTGATCCAGCTCGGCGCGTTGTCAGGCAGCGTCTGCATCGCTGTGGGGAAGTCCCAGTCCGCTTCGCGCACTGTTTTAGTGGCCTTGAAGCGATGTTTGGGGGCACGCGGCCCTTTTTTGAATAGGCTAAGCATGAGATCGCGGTGATAGTTCTCAATCAGCGTTTCGGTGTCCTTCGTACGCGGATCGAGGAGCTGGTGCCGATCCAGGAATTGGGCCCAGCTGGATGAGGACCAAAGGCTGCTTTCGAGCATCTCAAGATACTCTTTCATGGCATCACAGCCATAACACAGGCGCGGCTTTCGATCCTTGGTGGCCTGTTCCATCACGTAGCCAAAGGGCAAGGCGTGATAGGCTTGCTCGAAGGGGTAGCCGTACGAATTGTCGAAGCTCAATTGCTCTGGATAAGGCGGATACCGATCAACTAGCACCGAGGCGGCCCAGTCGGCCCCGCTTTCTTTGTGGCTCCAGAAGAAGCTTTCTTTGAAACCGGGTACCTGGGGCGCACGCCAGTCGTCGGTACGTAGAAGCGCAAGAGCCCGGTTTGAGGCATACGCTTCTTGGACCAAATGGAAATACTCGTGGAGCGCCAGGTACCGCGTATAGGCCCACGCCGAGTTCATCCAAATCCTGGCTAGGAGCGCCGCACTCCGATCCACCTGCATCGTCACAAAAATAGGGATATCGCCCTTGGTGATGCCGACATCATAGGTCCCGGTGGGTGTCTTGAAACCAGCAGCGGTGAGTTGCCGGCGGGCAAACATAAAGTCGGCCGCCATCATTTGTATAAGGGTCGGCGCACAGCTCTCCGTATACTCACGACAGCTACGAATAGGCACCGCCGTGCCATCTGGCATACCGTAGAGGAAGTCTTGGTTTTCCCAGATATCTTCAGGAATCGGCGTCGGTTGGCCAGGACAGATATTGTAGTAAAACGAAAAATGGCCCGGGACGCGATAGCGCAAGCCCAGTTCCCGAACGAACTTGGCCCCCTCTTGGCGCATGCGCAGTTCAAGCGAGTTCCGGCAAGCCTCGCCGAAGACTTTGAACTCCTCACCGTCCTCGTACACTGCATTTAGGTGGCCGAGGTCGCCCCAACGGCCGATGCCCATGCCGGCAACCTCACTCGGTTGCCTTTCCGTGACAATCTCGCCGTTCTTGTCGCGACGGACCTTTTGGCGGGGCGTGAAGCGGTGCGCCTTCATGCGCTCCACCGCTTCATTGATCGCACCTGGTTCTAGAAACACCGTTCCAAGAGCCGTGGAAGGTTCAACGTCCAGCTCGCGCAGAGGTACACCGCTTCGGCTCTGATCAAACAGTGGTGGGAAGGCTTCCTCATTATCCGGAATGAACTCCCGCTCATCCGTATCAGGAAGGTTGATCACCGTATCAGGACCAAATTCGGCCCACTGACGACGCAGGCTCTCGGGCAGCTGTTGGAAGAGTGACGCAGCCTCTTCTTGATCAGCTGTCATTTGCAGGCGCGCTTCTTCAGGGATCGCGATCGACCAGCCCGGGCCCATTTCACGCTCGACGATGGCGGTGGTGCTGATCATCGTCACGAAGCGATTTTCGATCT
>JABSRH010000106.1 GCA_013215175.1 Parvularculaceae bacterium
TCACCCACCGGAAACGGAATGCAAGCCGCCAGCAGAAGGCACAGGCTCGTCGCGACTGCTGCGAGGCGTTTACTCGCCACGCCCGCCAGCGGCCCATTCTCGGTGCTCGGTGTCGAGTTCGTAGGCGGCCATGGCGGCGAGTTGCAGGATATCGTTCACCTGCACGCCAGTTTGGACGATCTGTACGGACTTTTGCAGGCCGATGAGGACAGGGCCAATCACGGTCGCGCCGCCGATCTCAGACACCAGCTTGGAGGCGATGCCGCCTGAGTGAAGACCTGGCGTGATGAGTACATTGGCGTCACTCGTCAGACGACTGAACGGGTACATCTTCCGAAGGTTGGAGTTCAGCGCCATCCGCGGCGTCATCTCGCCTTCATATTCGAAGTCGATGTCGTTGCGATCATCCAGGATCGACACGGCATGAGAGATTCGTCGCATGTGCTCTGTGTTCGGATTGCCGAAGTTCGAGTGCGATACGAAGGCAACGCGTGGCTCAAAGCCGAGCTGACGGACGGCGTGCGCCGTTTGAACCGCGATGTCAGCCAGCTCTTCAGAGGTCGGGAACTCGGCGATCGACGTATCCGCCATGAAGACCGTTCGGCCTTTGGCCAAGATCACCGACATGCCGATGACGCGTTCACCGGGCCGAGGATCAAGCGCATACTGAACGTTTCGAAGGGCAACGTTGTAGTGACGGGTGACCCCTGTCACCATACCGTCGGCATGGCCGCAGGCGAGCATGCAAGCACCGAACGTGTTCCGGTCTTGGTTCACCAAACGACGACAGTCGCGTTCCAGATAGCCGTGTCGTTGCAGGCGACTGTAAAGGTAATCTGTATACGCTTGAGTTTGTGCAGACTCGCGCGCGTTCCAGATTTCGATTTCGTGGTTCGTGCTCAGCCCGAGGCGTTCGATAGACCGACGCACCAGGTCATCGCGACCGATCAAGACAGCCTGTCCAAGGCCTTGGCTTTGGAAGCTGTAGGCCGCACGGATCACTGACTCCTCTTCACCCTCGGCGAAGACGATGCGCTTGCCTGGTTTGTTGGAGCGGACCGATGCATAGACTTTCTGCAAAAACGCCGCAGACGGATCAAGCCGCGTTGCCAGAGTATGTTCGTATTCGTCGAAGTCCTCAATCGGCTGCCGCGCAACACCGGTCTCGCAAGCTGCCTTGGCAACGGCGGGAGGGATCTTCGAGATCAAGCGCGGATCGAATGGTGTCGGGATGATGTAGCCTGGGCCATATTGCAGGCGGGTGCCGTAGGCGTTGGCGACTTCGTCCGGCACGTCCTCGCGAGCCAATTGCGCCAAGGCGCGGGCGCAGGCGGCTTTCATCTCTTCGTTGATCGTGGTGGCCCGCACATCGAGCGCCCCACGGAAGATATAGGGGAAGCCCAGAACATTGTTCACTTGGTTCGGATAGTCCGAACGCCCTGTCGCCATGATCGCATCGCCGCGCACTTTGGCGACCTCTTCCGGTGTGATCTCTGGCGTCGGGTTGGCCATGGCGAAGATGATGGGCTTGGCCGCCATGGAGCGAACCATCTCTGGGGTAAACGCGCCCGCAGCCGAGAGGCCGATCGCGACGTCGGCGCCTTCCATGGCATCGGCCAGGGTGACCTTGTCAGTCTCTACAGCATGAGCGGACTGCCACTGGTTCATCGGCTTCTCGCGACCTGGGCGCAGAATGCCGGCGCGGTCGGCCATCAGAACATTTTCGTGCTTCACGCCGAGGGTCTTAAAGAGGCTCACCACCGACAAGGCGGACGATCCGGCGCCGGAAACGGCGACCTTGATCTCATCCATACGGCGGCCAGTGATATCGACGGCGTTCAACAGGCCCGCAGCGGCGATGATGGCCGTGCCGTGTTGGTCGTCGTGGAACACCGGAATGTCCATCAGCTCCTTGAGACGTTCCTCGATGTAGAAACTGTCCGGAGCCTGAATATCTTCGAGATTGATGCCGCCGAACGATGGGCCCAAATGTTTGACCGCGTCGATGAACGCATCGGGGTCTTCGGTGTCCACCTCTAGGTCGATGGAGTCGATGTCAGCAAAACGCTTGAAGAGAACCGCCTTGCCTTCCATCACGGGCTTCGACGCCAGTGCCCCGAGATTGCCGAGGCCCAAGATGGCCGTGCCGTTCGAGATCACACCCACCATGTTACCGCGTGCGGTCAGGTCATAGGCGCTGTCCGGGTCTGCCGCGATCTTCTCGACGGGAATGGCAACGCCAGGGGAATAGGCCAACGACAGATCACGTTGCGTTGCCATCGGTTTCGTTGGTGTGACTTCCAACTTTCCGGGCTTCCCGCGCGCGTGAAAATCAAGTGCTTCCTGATCGGTGAACTTCGTCGTTGTATCGTCGGCCATGGTTCTCGCTTTATCCCAACCGTTTTAGGGCACCAGCCACGTTGCGGACGATCCTTCAAGAGTAAAGTTCACCTGAGCGCGGCGATGTTGCTCACGGCCTAGATGCAGATAATCCGCCTTCTGAAGGGTAAAGATCAGAACCGTGAACGTATCAACACTATCGATAGTTGCCATCTCGCCGGATGTCGGGGTGTCGATGGGGGTGCCCGGCCCGGGTTCTCGCCCATAGTCGAGCAAGGTTCCTTGCTTGGCCCTTGCCCAAGCTCGCTCCCACCGTTCGCCACAGGTTTCGAGCTGTGAGGACCCTTCAAGCCGGAGCTGGACACGTTTGCGAGCGTCATAGACGTGAAGGCCGGTGCGTGGCTCGCGCTCGACGTCCGCAACCTTGGTGGAGCGGCGATCGGTGAAGATCACCAACTCATTTGTAGACGAACAGAATTCTCTCAGGACCACCGTGCGCGCCTGCGGCCGTCCGGTGCCGTCAACGCTGGTCAGCGTTAGCCAGTGGAAGGCGGAGCGTGGGTCGGAAGCGCCACGGGCCAGTGAGCGCTCAATCCAGGGCGCAATGTCATTCAAGTCGGTGGGCAGGCTCGGATCATCCATGCCCGGGCGCTAGCGCGGCTAGCGGCCTTCGCCAACGAGGCCCAATTGCCGCGCTAGGGCGGGCCGGTCGAAGAGGTTGATCCCGCCGGGGCACGCCTCGTCCAGCTGCTGCAGCGTACCGGCCAGCAGGTTTGGCCAGTTCTCCTGGTCCGTGAAGCAGTCTGCCACAATATCACTGTCGCTAGGTCCGCGACGGCGATTTCGTCGCCCGGACCCCTGTTTCAGCCCGTAGGCACGGCGGATGGAGCAGAGCACGGTCTGCTGGATGATCTCAGCTTCGGTAAGTTCCAGGTTTTGGGCTCGGCGCGGTGCGTTGATCGTGGCTTCGTTGACGCCGCGCAGTTGGCTGGTGGCGAAATCCCAGACGGCGGTGATCTCATCATCGCGGCCATAGCCGCTTTCGCCCCCGAAACGAACGGCCTGGTGCATAAGCCTTGCAGGCCTGTCCTCAATCCCCGAACGATCGAGCGCTCGAAGGAACCAAGCATCCGCACGGGCGCGCTGACCCTCAATGCCGAGGGCGTAGAGAAAGTCGTGCACGAGGGCGGCTTCGGCATAGTCGGCGGGGTTGAGGACCACGCGCCCGACCGCTGGGATGGAGGCTAGGTCGGTTCGGAAGCCGCGAGGGATATAGACGCGGATAACTTGCTCGCTGTCTGCGAATGCGCCGCTGACCTGATAGCAGGTGGGCTCGAGCGTGGCCCAAAGCCGTCGCTTGGCATCATTTGCGACCCGTAAGGGCGCCAGCGCCACCGGTCGCCCGCGCTGGGTGCTGTTGAGGTAGGCTGTGGGATCAACGACTTCGCTCGTATCGTCGCCCGGCGCAGAAGGACGGGGGTCGGAGACCTTCCATTCCTTAGCATAGGCTTGGCCCTGGTCGCTCTCCGATTCAGAGCCTTCGCCCGTCACCAGATAGAATGCAGCAACGCCCGCTATGGCGACGACCACGAAGAAGACGAAAACCCTGAACATCCTGCACCCCCAAGGGCCGGACCATAAGTGACGCAGCTGCGCGAGGAAACCTTTGTCTCACGGCGCTTGCTTCCGATGGGTAGACGAGCCATTTCCCTCCCATGCATATTCGTACCGAAGACACGCCGAACCCCCATTCCATGAAGTTTCTGCCTGGCATTCCGGTGTTGGGACTGGGCGCCATGGGCATGGATTTTCCCTCGCCAGGCTCAGCCAAGATGTCGCCCCTGGCGACGGCTTTGTTCGATGTGGACGGGGTGACGTCTGTCTATCTCGGCGATGCGTTCGTGACGGTCAGCAAAGACGAGACCACCGAGTGGGAGCATCTGCGCCCGGCAGTCTTGGGTACCATTGCCGATTTCCTCGCTGCCGGCATTCCCATCATGGATGAAGGCGCTGGTGCGGCTGAGACCGAAGGCACGACTAAAGCGGAAGACTATAAAGGCGAAGACCGCGAAGTGGTGGAGCAGATCATCGATCTTCTCGACACCCGCGTCCGCCCGGCGGTGGCCCAAGACGGCGGCGACATTGTCTTCCATCGCTACGAGCCAGGTGACGGCATCGTGTTCTTGTCGATGAAGGGCGCCTGCGCGGGCTGTCCGTCATCAACGATGACGCTGAAGTCCGGCATCGAGAACCTGCTGAAACACTACGTGCCCGAGGTCACCTCGGTCGAAGCGGTGGGGATGTAGGCGTGAGCGTTCGTCCAGACCTTCGCCGATGGTGAAACAAGCCGCTTTCGCTGGTCTGAAATTGCGCTATCTCGGGGCCTATGGACAGAACTCTACCCCTCTCTGCCGAAGCGCAGGCGCAGCTCTTTACCGAGGCGCGGACCCGGAATGCTTGGTCCGATCGCCCCGTCAGCGATGACCAGATCCAGGCGATCTATGACCTCATGAAATGGGGACCGACGTCGGCGAACTGTTCGCCGGCGCGGTTCAAGTTCATCCGCACCCAGGAGGGCAAGGAGAAGCTTCGGCCGTTTCTGATGGAGGGGAACGTCGAGAAGACGATGACGGCGCCGTGCGTGGTGATCATCGGCAACGACCTCAAGTTCTACGAGGAGCTGCCTCGGCTGTTCCCGCACACCGATGCCAAGTCCTGGTTCACGGGCAATGACGCGCTGATCGCAGAAACAGCGATGCGCAACGGCACGCTTCAGGGCGCTTATCTCATGATCGCGGCGCGGGCGTTGGGTCTTGATTGCGGCGCGATGTCGGGTTTCGACAAGGCTGGTGTGACGGAGGCCTTCTTCGGCGGCACCACGGTGGAAGCCAACTGGCTCTGCAATTTGGGCTATGGCACGGATGAGCAACTCTTTCCGCGCAGTCCTCGCCTGGCGTTTGATGAAGCGGCCGAGCTGCTCTGACCACCCTCGTCATCGATACATGCCTAGCGGTTCTCACGCTCGGCCTTGAGCTCGATGGCGGAGAGATCGTTTCCGTGTCGAAAGAATTGGGCGTGGGCCACGCTGAGCATGTGGCGCCAATGTTCGATCGTTTGCTAGCGGAGGCTGGCGTCGGTGCCTCGTCCGTTGCCCGCATGGGTGTGACGGTGGGGCCCGGCTCTTTTATGGGCCAGCGTGTGGGCATCGCCTTTGCCAAAGGCATAGCGCTAGGCACGGGCGCCGCCACCGTGCCCCTGAACACCTTGCACGCGATCGCGGCGTCGGTGGGTTACCCGCTGGCGGTCATCGTCGATGCGCGTCGCGGCGAGGTTTATGTTCAAGCCTTCGGTCCTAAAGGAGAGCCCCTCGCGCCTCCGTCGCTTCTGCCGATCGGCGAGGCGACGAAGTGGGCTGAGGCCCATCCCGGGCCCGCTGCCGGATCGGGTGTTCATCTCGCGGCGCCTGGCCGGGCAAGGGACGCTACCCACTACCCATCACCAGAAGGCTTGATGAAGCTAACGACCGCAGGTGAACCGGGTCCGTTAAGGACCCTCTATCTGCGGGCGCCTGACGCCAAGCCACCGACGAAGCCACCATTTTGACTGTCCGGCTGGCCCAGGGGCCCGACGACGCCGATGCGTTGGCGCGGTGTCATGCCGCGGTGTTTCCCGACGGGTCTTGGGATCGCGCGTTTTGGCGGGGCGCCCTGGCGAGCCCCCACGATGTGACGCTCGTTCTTGGGCAACCGCTTCATGCCTTTGCTCTTTTTCGGCTATTGGGCGACGAAGCCGAACTCCTCACCATCGGAACGGAGCGCCGGGGCGAGGGGGCGGGAGCGGTTTTGCTCGAAGGGGTCATCGCTCGGGCCTTGGCAGCGAGGGCAAAGCGGTTGTTTCTTGAGGTGAGCGACGCCAATAAGGCGGCGCGGAAGCTCTATGACCGCTTTGGTTGCGTTCAAACGGGTAGACGACGGCGGTACTACGCCGACGGTTCAGACGCCCTCACGCTGCGGTTGGAACTTGGAGAATAAGGACATGACCATGGATCGCCTCGAGAAAATCTGCGCTGAAAAGGGCTTGCGGATGACAGACCAGCGACGGGTCATCACGCGGGTGATTTCCTCAGCGGACGACCATCCAGACGTCGAAGAGATCTACCGTCGAGCATCGGAGATCGACGATCGCATTTCGATCGCCACGGTCTACCGAACCATGCGTCTTCTGGAAGAGTACAAGGTGGTGGACCGCCACGATTTCCAAGATGGCCACGGGCGCGCGCGCTACGAAGAGTCCACCCACGATCACCACGACCACCTCATCAACGTGAAAAACGGCGAGGTCATCGAGTTTGTGAATGACGAGATCGAGAAGCTCCAGGAGAAGATCGCTCGCGAGCATGGCTATAAGCTCGTCGATCACCGGTTGGAGCTTTACGGCGTACCGCTCGAAGACGAGGCGTGACTAGCTTCCGGCGCTATCAGATAAACGCTTATTAGATCGGCACTTGATGAGGTATGGCTCGTACCGGGAGTGCGGCCATACTCTCGATTCAGGCTCGGCAAGTGACCATCTCAGAAGGGCGTGCGGCGTTGCCAGTCTTTGGCGGCCCCTCTCTTGCGGTTTATCTCATTGACCGAATGACGGCGATGGCATGGCACGCATGGGGCTTGGTTGCAGAGCTCCCTCCCCCATCACCACTCTGACTAACTGGCCCAAGCCGCTAGCCGATCGGCCTTATCCGGCGTGTCCGGTGATAGACAAATTCGTGGTCTGCATGGCTGCCGACCATGTATTTGTATTCGCCTACTTTCTCGAAGCCATACCGATGGTAGAGCCGCTGGGCACCGAGGTTTTCGGAGAAGACGCTGAGGTAGTGCTCAGAGTATTGCTGCTCCATTCGGTCGAGCGCCACGTTCAGCAGCTCGCTCCCCAGGCCGGCGCCTTGAGCCGTGCGGAGAAGGTAAAGTCGGCTCAGCTCGCCGGCTCGGGGCGGCATTGGATCCACAGGCATGCCGCAAGGGCCGATGACGGCAAAACCGACGGTATGACCATCTCTCGAGGTCGCTAGCCAGGCTTCGGACTCGCCGCGCAGGGCCTTTCGGTAGGCTTCCGCGCTGTGAGAGGTTTCGAGAAAGGCAGAGAGGTCGCGCGGGTTGTAGAGATGCCCGAAGGTCTCGACGAACGTTTCGGCTCCGATTTTTGCTAGGCGATCGCAGTCGTCCAAGGTGGCTCGATCGATGGAAAAGGTCGTGGTCATGCGGTCTCATGGCGGTCAGCTTCAGCCGGGGCAATGGTCTGACGGCGGCATTGTGCAGCGGTTCGATTGTGGCCGGTACAGGAAGGGCTTAGGTAGGACCTGAGCGATTCGGGGACGGCCATGCACGGCGACATCGACGAACGGGTTCCGCAAGGTGGCGCTAAGCTGCTGACAGTGTTCGCCCTACCCGGGGCGGTACTGGGCTTTCTCTTTTGGCTGGCAGTAGAAGCTGTCGAGGCGGGTGGCAGCGAGCCAAGCCGCCTCTGGTTGGGGCTGGCAATGGCCCTCGTGGTGGGCGCTGCCATTTACACCCTGTCGGTGTCGCGCGGACAAATCCTCAAGGCGACGACGGCGGCGCTTGGTTTGGCAGTCTTTACCGGCATCATGTTCGCGCTAGCCCAGGGTGGGCAGGGCGCGGCAATGTCCGAAGAGGTGATCCCGGTGGCTGCCAATATGGTCATCCTCGTGGTCGCGCTGCCGTTCCTGCGGTCAGCCTTCCGAGGCTTTACGCCCACCGATTACCCGCCTCTCTATGCGGACGCCTGGAACATCCCCGCCATCATCGGGATCGCTGGTGGCTTTACCCTGGCAGGCCACTTGTTGGCATTGCTTGTGGGAGCTTTGTTCCAGTTCATCGGGCTTGGTTTCGTTCGCGAAATGATGACCGAAGCGTGGTTCCTGTTGCCCTATAGCGGCATGCTGGCTGCCGTGGGGATCGGAGTAATCCGTCAGCGCGAAGCGGCGGTGCTTTCCGCGCGCAGCATCAAGATGGCGCTGCTCCGCGTGACCGCGCCCGTCTTCGCTCTTTGCGTCACCATCTTTGTGGTGGCGGTGATGTTGCGAGGATTCGGCTCGCTCATCGGCGACCTTTCGCCGGTTGGCACCCTCACCGCAGCAGGGATTGTGTCGCTCATCATGATCAACGCAATTGTCGGCGAGGCGGGTCGCCCCGAAGGCGTGCTGTTCGGCGCCACGGGCCGTCTGTTGGCCGTGGTCCTCCTGTTCTTGATGAGCCTCGCGGTCTATGGCTTAGCCATGCGGGTGATGGGCGAGGGCTGGACGCCGCCCCGCATTGCAGCGGCGGTCGCCATCTTCGTCACGGCGCTCTATGCCCCGATTTACGCCGCGGCGGGCCTGACGGAGCAATGGGTGATCCTGCGCCAGGGCAATATTGCGATTTCTGCACTGCTCGTGATCATCGCGGTGCTGGTGCAAACCCCCGCCTTCCGCCCCTACGATTGGTCGGTGGCCTCGCAAGTGGGGATCATTGAAGCCGACCCCGAAGGGGCGACGACGGCGGATCTGGCGTTCATCCGCTCACAGTTGGGCGAGCCCGGTGAGGCTGCGTTCGAAGCCCTGAGCAACGACCCCAGATTTGCGGAAATAGCGAACCTGACGCCGCAGACGGATCGGTGGCGGTTTGAGGAAAGGGTCGGCGCAGCCAATAGAGCTTTGGAAGAGGGACGATTGCGGGTTCATCCCGAAGGCAGTGACCTACCACCAGCTTCGTTGTTGATGTTGGACCGTCTTTTGCGAGATCCTGACCTAGAGGCTGTGTTGGTTGTTGCGTCTGAGACCGACCTTTGGCTTCTGGCACCTGACTACCTTCTCGCAGACGATGGTATGAACCTTCTGACGATGACCCACCTTTTCAATGAAGGCCGCGCCTTCTCGGCACGATCACGTGCCGAGCTTTCGTTCGGTTCGGCCGCTGCGGCTCAGCAAGCGTTGGATGCCCTGGCTGAGAACGGGCTGCTGTTAGAAGAGCGAACCTTTCGGCTTCCGGTCTTAATGGGTCAGCCGGTTATTGTGGATAGCGGAGTATTAGAGCCTTACGAGGTCCAAGCGCCCGCCGAACCCGCACCGCCTCTGACGCCCACTGACCCCTTGGGTCCGGAGACCGAAGCGCCTAGGTAGTTGGCTCCTCAATCGGAGCCTGCCCATGACCGACGCGCCCATCGCCGAAAAACGTCCGCATACCATTAACCAACATGGTGAGGTGCGTGACGATCCTTACCACTGGATGCGGGATGACAATTGGCAGGAGGTGCTGCGCGACCCGACGGTCTTGCGCGATGATGTGCGTGAGCATCTCGAGGCCGAGGGTAAGTATTACGCGGCACAGACCGATCACCTAGAGGACCTACGCACGGCCTTGTTCCAAGAGATGCGTGGACGGATCAAGGAAGACGAATCGTCGGTGCCCATGCGTGATGGCCCCTACGAGTACTACGTTCGCTATCGTGATGGTGGTCAGTACCCGCTCTTTTGCCGACGGACGGACGAGAAGGCAGCAGAGGAGCTCTATCTCGATGGCGAC
>JABSRH010000107.1 GCA_013215175.1 Parvularculaceae bacterium
TCACCTTTCATCGGCTGAAACCCGCTCATCTGATGGGAGAGGGGCGGGACCTCTGCGGTGCTGTATATTTGACCGACATCGGCATTGAGCCGAATACGGACGATGCAGATGCGCTCTGGAACGATCCTGTACTGTGGCGAGAGTACCTCACCGAGTGGCCTCGCGAGACTCACAAGTACCAGCGCGGGCATGTCACGATCATCGGCGGACCCGGCCTCAAGGGCGGTGCTGGCCGGCTCGCTGCGCTGGCTGCAGCCAGCACCGGCGCTGGTGCAGTAACCGTGCTTTCGCCGCTCAATGCAGCGACGTTCGCGGCGAGCCGATTGGATGCGGTGATGGTGGGAACCGTGCCGGATACGGAGCACCTCGCTGGCGCGCTGCAAGAACGGCGCAGCTCCGTGGTCGTGGGCCCTGGCATGGGTCACAGCGAGGCTGCAGCGAAGCGCCTCGATGCTGTGCTGGCGGCCAAGGTTCCCGTTGTCGTAGATGCCGATGCGCTGACGCTCCACGAACAAACCCCAACCCATCTCTTCGATCGTCTGCACCCATCCTGTGTGCTGACGCCTCACGAGGGAGAATTCCGCCGCCTCTTTCCGGACCTTGAGGGCAATAAGCTCATGCGCGCCACCGCGGCAGCCGAGCGCTGCGGCGCAACGGTGCTCCTCAAGGGGGCGACCACGGTCATCGCCACGCCAGGCGAGCTGCCCGTGATCGACACCACCGGGTCACCAGCGCTGGCGACGGCAGGTTCAGGCGATAGCCTCGCGGGCGCTATTGCCGCGGCGTTGGCACAAGGACATCCGCCGCACCGGGCCGCAAGCATCGCGGCTTGGCTCCACGGCAAGGCGGGCGAGGGTGCCGGGCTCAGCCTGATGGCTGATGATTTGGCTGCGCGAATAGGGCACGCCTTCGACGATGTGACGGCCAGCCGAGAAAGCTGAGTTCGCAGGATGAAAACCGTCTAGACGCAGCTCCCCGACGCCTCTAGGAGCGCCGTCTACCCCGTGCGGATGTGGCGGAATTGGTAGACGCGCCAGATTTAGGTTCTGGTGTCTTACGGCGTGGGAGTTCGAGTCTCCCCATCCGCACCACTTTTGATCTCGCGGCGCTTGGCGCCTCCGATGGGGCGGGCTGCTCGCCCGGCGACCGTTCGGTCGCTTCGGGTGCAGAGCGCAATGGGTGTGGGCGAAGCCGCACTCAATTTCCGGCGCTGCCGCCTTTGGCTGTTTGAGCGCAGAGTTTGCACCTTTGCCAACTGCCTAAGTCTCTGAGATTTTATCCACAAAGCGCTCCAACAGCTCAACAAACTGGCGCCTTGCCCCGCACCGGCCTACGTTAGCGTTGCCGGGCGCATCTCGCGCCAAAAAGGAGGACACATGGACGTACAAGTCACCGGAAAAGGCATCGATTTGGGTGAAGCGTTGCAGGAGCACGTCAAGGACGCCGTGAACAACGGGGTTAGGAAGTACTTTGATCGTGGCGCTGAGGCGAGTGTCAATTTCGGCAAGGACGGATCGTTCATGACCACGGAGGCGACGGTTCACTTGGCGTCCGGCGTTTTTCTCGCGGCGAATGGGCGCGCGACTGATGCCTACGGCGCCTTTGATCAAGCCATGGAGAAGCTCGAAAAGCGGGTTCGCCGGTACAAGCGCCGCCTGAAAGACCACCACTCGAAGGACCGCAATCCTCTCCCCGCGGAGATGGCGAGTTCTTATGTTCTCCAGAGTGCAGAGGCGGAAGCCGAAGATGCACCGCTCGTAATCGCCGAAACGGCTACGTCGTTGCGAGAAATGAGCGTTTCCGACGCTGTGATGCAGCTCGACATTGCCGAGCATCCGGTGATCCTCTTTCGCAACGCTAAGAACGGCGCGCTTTCGGTCGTTCATCGCCGCGAAGATGGGAACATCGGCTGGATCGAGGCTTCACCAAAAGGTTAACCAAGCCACCCTTTTCAAGCGCTAAGCACGTCGCTATGGGGCCGCTCCGCTCAAGGTTTGCGTTGGCACGCCTTGAGCATGGTCAGTGCTCAGCCG
This sequence comes from Parvularculaceae bacterium, assembly GCA_013215175.1. Taxonomy (GTDB): domain Bacteria; phylum Pseudomonadota; class Alphaproteobacteria; order Caulobacterales; family Parvularculaceae; genus Parvularcula. The sequence continues at coordinate 2,034 of JABSRH010000107.1, forward strand.
CGTTTCGCGGCTAGAGGTAAGACACAGAGTTGGTGGCGCCCGTTGGGGTGTCGAGTGACGCATGAAACGATCTTTGCGAGGGCTCATCGAGCCGAACGGCATTCTCTTGGACGTGCCGGCCACGTGTAAGCGTTCCGTTATGGAACAGCTTGCGGGCCTGAGCGCCGAGCGTTTTGGCTTGAACAGTGCCCATGTGCTGGAGAAGCTGAATGACCGCGAACAGCTAGGTTCCACCGGTGTGGGTGGCGGCATCGCCATCCCGCATGCTCGGCTCGACATTCCAAAGCTCTCCGGTCTCCTGCTCCGCCTTCGCGATAAGGTGACGTTCGAAGCGATTGATGGTGAGCCAGTCGACTTGATCTTCCTGCTGCTTGCGCCGGAAGCCGATAACGCCAACCACCTCAAGGCTTTGTCGCGCATCGCACGCGTGTTCCGCCAGTCCCAAGTGGTCTCGGCACTGCGCGGTGCGAACACAGCCGAAGCCGCCTTCGCTACGATCACAAGCGAAAGCGATCAGGAAGCCGCTTAAACGGCTTCCTCGTGACAATTTTTCTGAATTAGTGGACGCTGACCGGTGTCAGTTCGTGCTGACGAGCTGCTGCGAAGGCGATTTCACGATCGCTCATGAGCGCAATACGGGCGCCGTCGCAATCGTAAAGCGCGTAGAGGATGCTGTCGTCTTCGAACTCATGTTCTGAGTCGAATTCGCCCTCGATATCATCGCGGACATCCTTGGCGTAGACCTCACGGACGTAGCAGACGTTGCCGTCGGCATAGTCGAATTCACTGTCCATCATTTTTGCCTCCACCATCTTGAGACAACAAGATGCAGGAAGACCTGAAACCTTGTCTTAAGCTCTCAACCCGGTTGGTGAACGCATCGCTAGGATCGCGGTGCACCATCGACCGATTGAGCGAGTGCTAAGGTAACACCGTTCGGAGCGGTTTCAATGAGGCCTAAAGGACCAGGAATAGGATCACGATGCCCAAGGCGATGCGGTAAAGCACAAAGGGCGTGAACGAGAACTTCTCCGAGGCCTTCAAGAACAAGGCGATAGCTGCAAGCGCTGCCAGGAACGACATGCCCGCGATGAGACCAGCGGCCGACAAATCTGCAACATTACCTTCCGATAAGAGGTCATAGGTGGCGTAGAGACCTGACGCACCGATGGCGGGAATAGCCAGCAGCATAGAAAACCGTGCGGCGTCGCGGCGCTGATATCCTAAGAACCGGCTCGCGGTGATGGTGATCCCGGATCGCGACGTGCCTGGGATGAGGGCCAAGCACTGCGCCGCGCCAATGATGAGAGCCGCCTTGAAGGTCGAGACATCACCCGTCTCGGTTTGAGGCTGTCGGTCCGCCCACCACAACAAAATCCCAAAGCCGATGGAGGCCCAGGCAATGATGATAGGGTTGCGGAGGTGGTCGCTGAGACCTGTTAGCGCCACCAGGGTGCCAGCGAAGAGGAAGGGAATCGTCCCCAGCGCGATCACCTCGAACAAGCGGCGATCGTCCGTGGTTTTACGCCCGAGAAAGTCGAAGCCGCCCAGTGCTAAGCGGCCAACATCCTTGCGGAAATACAGCATCACTGCGCCCAGCGTTCCCACATGAGCGGCGACGTCGATCATCGTGCCTTGGTCTGAGAACCCCTCAATCAGGGCCGACGGCAAAATCAGGTGTGCCGATGAAGAGATCGGCAGGAATTCCGTGATGCCTTGGATCACGGCCAAGATGAGAAGTTCGATAAGTCCCATAAAATCGCCGCTACCACGCCTTCTCTTCACTGCCCACAAACGGGTTGGCAGTTAGTGTGTAACCATGATTGTTGCTTCATCCAGGTTGATAAAAGGACTGCTCGGCACGTTTTTTCTCCTCGCCGTGGCAGGTTGTGCGTCGAATCCGAAGGACGGCTTCATCCGGCCTGTCGAGGGCACCTTCACCTCAGGATACGGGCCCCGCGGTGCTGGCCATCACCATGGCGTGGATTGGGCAGCCAAGCGCGGCACGCCGGTTCGGGCAGCGAAGGGCGGGAAGGTCGTCTTTCGCGGAAAGAAGCGGGGCTTTGGCCGTCTCATCATCATCGACCATGGCCAGGGCGTGCAGACCTACTACGCCCATTTGTCGGGTTTCAAAACGCGCAAGGGCCGGAAGGTTCGTCGCGGTGAGCTGATTGGTAAGGTAGGATCGAGTGGTCGCTCGTCAGGTCCGCATCTTCATTTTGAAATTCGCATGAACGGAAAGTCCGTGAACCCCGCGGGCTTGGTGCCGTTGCGCTAAGCAGGCAGCTGGCGCCAGGGTTCGCCATCGCGGATATTGTCGTCGATGGTTTTCATCTCAGCCCATAGCTCGTTTCGAACAACTGGCTTCGCGATATAGCTCTGTACAGAGAGCTTGAGGTAACGCTCGCGGTCGCCTTCCATGGCATCCGCGGTGAGGACGACGATAGGGATGTCCCGCACGTTGCTGTCCAGCGCTCGAATGCGATCGATGGCTTCGGGGCCGTCCATCACAGGCATGTGCATGTCGAGAAGGACGAGGTCAGCGTCGCCTACCTCATTAAGGTAGTCCACAGCTTCTCGACCATTCGATGCTTCGATAATCCGTACACCGCTATCTTTTAGGAAAGCCCGAACCACCATGCGGTTCACAGCATTGTCATCGACCAGGAGAATGGTGTTGATATTGGAGAGGTGCTCCACGACGGGGGCCAGGTTGGCCTGTTCTAGCTTGCAAGTCTGTGTGCCCTTGACCACGGGTTCAAGCGGAACGTGGATGGCAAATGTTGAACCTTGTCCGTATACGCTATCGAGAACCACATAACCGCCCATCAAGTTGGTGAAGCGCTCTACAATCGCGAGGCCAAGGCCTGTGCCGCCGAAACGTCGGGTGGTGGAGGTGTCTGCCTGTTCGAACGCCGAGAAGAGCTGTTCCTGTGAATCCTGTTGGATGCCGATGCCAGTGTCCTTGACTGCAACGATCAGTTCGTCCTGAACATCGTTAGAAATGATCTCGATGCTGATTTCACCTTGCTCGGTGAATTTGATGGCGTTGGATACGAGGTTCGAAATGCACTGATGCAATCGTGACCAATCCACAAGTACGGCATGGGGCAGTTCTTCGGCCACCGAAACGGAGAAGCCAAGGCCTTTGGTCTCGGCGCTGGCCCGCCACAGATTTTCGACCTTCGCAGCAATCTCTTGAACCTCAGTGGGGCCACGGGAGATCGACATTTTGCCAGCTTCGATCTTTGACAAGTCGAGAACATCATTGACAATTTTCAGGAGCGAGGTCCCTGACGACAGGATGACATCGACGCACTCGCGGCTCTCTGGCGCGATTTCTTTTTTCGCTAGTACTTGCGCCATCCCTAACAAGCCATTCAACGGTGTACGGATCTCGTGGCTCATGTTGGCTAGGAAGGCAGACTTTGCCTTGGCAGCGATCTGCGCCTCTTTCTCGCTTTTTTCTAACTCATTAGCATAAAGCCGAAGGCGCCGTTGCGAAAGCAAAAGGGCTATGGCGAAGAGAAAGACAATGATTAGACCGGCAAGCGCCACGATCGCGATTGCTTGGTCGCGGCGGCGCTGTGCAGCGGCTAGACGGTTTTGGCTCTCGAGCTTCAGGATTTGCTCGCTCTGGCGTTCCAGAGATTGCTTCGTTTCGCGGTACTCGATCCGTGCACGACTTTGCACGGCTTTCTGCACTGCTTCTACCTCGCGTCCAGCCATAAACGCATCAAGGGCGGCTTGTGGGTCTCCCAGCGCCTGTTTGATCTTGGTCTGGAGGCTGTACATGCTCAAGAGCACATCAGGGCTTTGCAGATCGATCGTCTGTTCAATGGCGGAGGCCAAGAGACCATCGGCCTCGGCCGCTCGACCCTCTCCGAAAAGAGCGCCGGCTTGAACAAAATCTGTATGCGCATCATAAAGAGGTGCGCCGATCGCCTTTGCGTCGTCAACCAGGCTCGGAACCAAGTCCTGCAAGTTGTTGAACTGGTCCAGCTGCATAAAGGCCAACGCTCGGGAGCTGTTCATATGCCACCGCATGCGCCGAATGTTCAGAGGCGCGATGTCGCCTTCGGCAACGGCCTCAGCCAACCGCTCTTTACCGAGATCAAGATAGTAGAGGCCTCGCTCGAAATCCTCGCCCATGATGAAGGTGTAGCCGGCATTCACCAGCAGCTTTAGCTCTTCCATAGCCGGGAGCGACGTGGCGACGCCATCCTCGAACTTTTTTGCCATAAGCTCACCGGCCAAGATCGGGTTGCCGGTGAGGTTGTGGATCGCCACCATGAGGTTATCGACGTGCTGCTGATAGATGGGCGCCGTCTCGAAGTTCGGGTGCCGTTCGATTTTGTCCACCCACATCAGGGACTCGTCGACGTGTTGGGCGTAGATCTTCACAAAACCGGCCGCGTAGGCTGCGTCGAAGTAGGCAGACGATCCGTCTAGAAGCGGAAGCGCCTCGGGCAGCATCTCGTCGACGGTGACCTCCGCTTCCGTGAAGTTGCCTTGCTGGACCAACACCACCAAACGCTGCGTGATGGCGATGGCCCAGTCTTGATCTTTCTCGTCTGGCGATCGATCGGCCAACCAACCATCCAATGTAGCCAGGCGCTCATTGAACGGCGCGGCTTGGTAAGATGGGTCTTCGATGATCTCGAGAATGTCGTCTGAGGCGATCGCAGCAGAAAGGCTTGATGCGAGCAGCATCGGCAAGAGCACAAGCCAGTTTTTGACTGCGTTGATGCAGAAACGCATGAGATTAGCCGATCCGCTTGATGCCAGAGCAGGTCCAAAACTTATGTTGCGCGGAGAGGGTTAAGACTTTCAGCTTCACGAGCGCGCCCGTCATTGTGAAGAAGTTAACGTCATTGTCGCCAAGTCGACGGTCATCGAATAAGCCGCCGTTTGATCCTTCTGCCAACAGGCCTAATGCAAACACATGCCTGATTTCCGCCCCGTCCTGATGGTGATAGGCCTCTTTGTCGCAGCGCTCGGGGTGGCGATGTTGCTCCCGGTGTTGGCCGACTTGGGGCGGAATACTCAGGCAGTGACAGCTGACCGGCAGGCTTTTCTCGCGTCGGCGGCGCTTTGCCTTGCGTTTGGAGGCGGGCTGGCTGCGTCGTGCTGGGGCCGGATCGAAACGATCACCACCCGGCAGGGCTTCTTGCTGACCACTGGAAGTTGGCTGGCCTTGGTCTGCGCCGCCGCACTGCCCTTGACCCTCGGCGGGGCTCGCTTGTCGGTGACGGATGCGTTTTTTGAGGCCATGTCCGGTTTGACGACCACTGGCGCCACCGTGGTGATCGGCCTCGACACCATGCCGCGAGGCTTCCTGCTGTGGCGCTCCATGTTGCAATGGTTTGGCGGCGTGGGCGTGATCATCATGGCGATCGCCATCCTGCCGTTCCTCTCAGTGGGCGGTATGCAGCTCTTTCGCCTGGAGAGTTCGGACAAGTCTGACAAGATTGTGCCGTCAGCTGATGACTTGGCGCTTCAGATCTTTGCGCTCTATGCAGTTATGACCTTTGCCTGCTTTGTCTGCTACTGGGCTTTAGGGATGGGTGGGTTCGATGCGTTAAACCATGCGATGACCACGGTTGCCACTGGCGGGTATTCGACCAAGGACAGTTCGTTTGCGTACTTTGTGGAAGCGGGCATCACGAGCGGTCCGGTGGATCTCGTCGCCGTTGGTTTCATGATCGCAGGGTCACTGCCGTTCGGTCTCTATCTTCTGGCCCTGCGCGGGCGAGGCGGTGCGCTGATCAAAGATGGCCAAGTGCGGTTCTTTGCTTTGGCGGTGATCGTTTTCACGGCGATTGTGGCGTTCCGGATTGTGGCCGCTTTAGGGTTCGAGCCATGGGAAGGCTTCCGTCTGGCTGTCTTCAATGTCGTCTCGATTATGACGGGCACGGGCTATGCAAGCGCCAACTACAGCGCGTGGGGCCCCTTTGCGCTCGGTATTTTCTTCTGCGTGATGTTCGTTGGGGGCTGCGCCGGATCGACCTCGTGCGGTTTGAAGATCTTCCGCCTTCAGGTCGCTCTATCGGCATTGTTCGTGTACACTCAAAAGCTGAGCCATCCGCACCGAGTTACCGTAGCCCGCTATAATGGGCGGCCACTTGATGAAGCGGTTTTTCGCTCCGTGCTCAGCTTTTTCTTTCTGTACTTTGCGGTCTTCGCCACTGTGTCGGTAGGGCTTTCGCTGTTTCAGCTTGATGCTGTCACGGCGCTGTCGGCGGCGGGCTCAGCCATAGCTAATGTCGGCCCGGGCTTGGGCGATATCGTGGGGCCAGCGGGCAATTACGCGACGCTGCCGGAGGGGGCCAAATGGCTGCTTTGCGCGGCCATGCTGCTAGGTCGATTAGAGCTTTTCACCGTGCTCGTGCTCTTCGTGCCGAGCTTTTGGAATCGCTGATCAGCTAGCTTCAGCTTGCCGCGGCGCGGTAGGTTCCAGCGAATAACCTGCCGACCGCACAGTGCGAATAGGGTTGCCGTCGCCATACTTTGCCAGAGCTTTCCGTAGGCGGCCGATGTGGACATCGACGGTGCGCGCTTCCACGAACACGTCTGAACCCCAAACGGCGTTCAATAGCTGTTCGCGGCTGAACACCCGACCCGGGTTTTGCATCAGGTGGTCGAGCAATCGGAATTCAGTGGGGCCGAGGTGCACTTCTTGGCCATTGCGACGTACACGATGCGCTGTGCGATCAATCTCAATGTCACCGCACGTCACGGTGTCGCTGACCAATGACGGGCGAATGCGGCGGAGGACGGCCCGGATGCGAGCGGTCAGCTCTTCCATGGAGAAGGGCTTCACCACGTAGTCATCCGCACCGGTATCGAGGCCACGAATGCGATCGGCCTCATCAGCGCGAGCCGTCAGCATGATGATGGGAATGCCGCGCGTTTCAGGGCGCGCGCGGAGCTGGCGGCAGACTTCAATGCCGGAGACGTTGGGCAACATCCAGTCGAGGATGACGACGTCGGGTCGCGATTCTTCGACCTTTAAGAGAGCTTCTTCCCCGTCGCGCGCAGCGACAACGCCGAAGGATTCCTTAGACAGGTTATATTCGACCAGTGTGCGGAGCGATTCATCGTCTTCAACAACAAGAACAGTGGCCGCTGGCATGACTGAGTCTCTCTTCTCGCTACTCCGCCGCCAGGACTGTGCTGGTGACGTCTGTTTTGATCCGTTCTTCTGGCGGTAATTCCTCGCCAGTCAGGGCGAAGTGCACACGCTCCGCGATATTTGTGGCGTGGTCGCCGATCCGTTCGAAGTTCTTGGCGACGAAAATCATATGCGTGCCTGCCGAAGCGCGACCGGGCATCTGGTTCATCATCGAGAGCAATTCGCGGAACACTGAATTATAGAGGTCGTCGACCTGGTCGTCGGCGTTGCGAACGGCGCGAGCAGCTTCCGCGTTGCGGCGGAACAAGGCGTCCAGCGCTTCGGCGAATTGGCGCAGCGCGATGCGACCCATACGGACCACACCGTTATGGCTTGCGTGCTCGCCGTCTTCGTCGGAGTCAGCAATGATCACCGAGCGGCGAGCGATGTTCTTCGCGAGGTCACCGACGCGTTCCATTTCAGCGGCAATTCGGACAGCCGCCATCATGCGACGGATCTCATTGGGCTCACGGCGACGTTCGTGGAAGAGATCGGCCACGAGGCTCTCAATTTTACGCTCGTAGCTATCAGTCTCAGCGTCGCGGCGCTCAACGGATTGAGCAAGCTCGGCGTCACGCTGTTCGAATGCCGTCAACGCGTCGGACAGCTGCTGCTCGACGAGTCCACCCATCGTGGCCAGAGCCACGTCGA
>JABSRH010000108.1 GCA_013215175.1 Parvularculaceae bacterium
CTTCAAGCGCTGATAAGCGTGCTCGCGGTGGGCCTCCATCAGGTCCACACCGCGCAACGCTCGTCGCACGAGGGTGAAGGCCGCATCCGCGATCAGCGGCACCGCGACTAGCGGCATCAGCCAAAACTGACCGCCATCAGCACCCGGCAAGAGCCCGAGGCCAGCGATAAAGAAGCCGAGCGATAGGCTGCCTGCATCGCCGAGGAAAATCCGTCCCCAGAAGACATTGACGGCGAGGAAGGACAGCACCGCCGCCTGAACAACGATCACCACCCAGAGGCCATCCGCCGTCAGTGTCGCGGCAAGGCCGAGCAAAACAATGGCGACGCTGCCCACCAAGCCATTCAAGCCGTCCATGAAGTTGACGACATTCATCATGCCGACGATCCAAAGGGTGGAGAGCCCGAGCGCAATGGGCAGGGAGAGCGGTAACCAACCCACAAACGGCACCGCAATCTGCGTTTCGGGCCCAAGCCAAAAGGCAGCCGCGCCAGCCAGGCCGATCTGAACCAGCAGCCGTGCTACAGCGGGTAAATCGAGAAAGTCGTCCGCGAGCCCTAAAAGACCCGCCATCAGGGCTAAGCCCACGAGCGTGACCATCTCCGAACCAACGAACCCGGAAAATCCGAGCACGCCTAATCCCAGGGCCGACCCAATCAGGATCATCAGGCCACCGGTGCGCGGGGTTGGCAAGGTATGGTTCGAACGCGCCGAAACTTCATCCAGGCCGAAACTGGCCCGCACAGCAACGAGGCATAGGGCGAAAGTCGCGAGCGCGGCCAAAGCCACACTCACCACCACGAACCACACTGGTGCCCCCTCACCCATCAGCTTCCCAGCCCCGTCGCCTGACCGGACAAAAGCGGGGCTGCTTGGGCCCAAAGACCATCAGCTTCAAGCACTCGGCAGGCCCGCTCAGCCGAGCTCAGTGACGTATGAAGCGCATAACAAGTGGCCCCCGAGCCAGACATGCGCACCACCTGCGCGCCAGGCTGCTCAGCCAAACGCTGTTTGAGCGCTGCGATCTCCCGCGCCTCCGCCAAAGCCGACGCCTCAAGATCATTGCGACTCTCCGCCACGATCGCCGTCAGTTTCTGGCCGCGCGATGCCGCCGTGGGGCTCAATACTGCGGGGGCATCCGCATCAAAGCGACGGAAGACGCGTCCCGTACTGACGGCCATGCCAGGGTTTGCCACCACAATCGCCTGCGGCTCCACTTGGCCCATCCACGTAAGACGCTCGCCGATCCGTTCAGCGCGCCATAGGCCGCCGCCGCTGATCTGCGAAGCCATGCAGACAGGACCATCCGCACCCAGACCTAGCGACCGCTCCACCAATTCGTGGGCGGAGAAACCAAGCTCAAGGACGTCATTGAGGAGCAGCATGGCCGCAGCACCATCCGCGGTGCCAGCGCCCACGCCCGAAGCAATGGGCGTTTCCTTCATCAGGAAAAACCGGCCACGTGGCAGCTCATCCAGCAAGGCAAAGGCCTTGAACACGAGGTTCGACGCGAGGGCATGCTCCGCCAGCTCAGCGCCATAGCGCCCGCCAAAGTCGAGCGCCATATCCCCCTCGGGGTCGTAGCTCAAAATATCACCGATCGCGGGGAACACGCACAACGTGTCCACCGGGTGATAGCCGTCGGGCTTCGGCGGGCCCACATGGAGCGCCAGATTGATCTTAATCGGTGCAAAGATCGTTGGCAGGTTCACGGCTGGACAGACCTCGTCTCGAGAACGGGCAGCCCGGCAAAATCCCCAGCAAGCTTTCTCGCGATGGTGGCTTTCAGCTCATCCTGCGCATCGTCCATGTCAGGCACCCGCTTCCATTCGTACTGCGCCTCGCGATCACGACCGAGCATGAAATAGGCATCACCCAGATGATCTGTGATCACCGCGTCTTCGGGCTCCAGGCCCACCGCTTGCTCAAGATAGACCACCGCCTCGTTATAGCGGCCCTGCTGGAAGTGCGCCCAGCCGAGACTATCGACGATAGCGCCGTTCTCCGGATCTTGGGCCAGCGCTTGCTCAATCATGCCGAAGGCACGTTCGAGTTGCTCACCGCGCTCAACATAGGAATAGCCCAGATGGTTCAGCACAAGGACTTCTGCTGGCGCTAGCTCTAGCGCTTGTTCCAAGTCATTCTTCGCACCGTCCCAGTTGCCGGCCTCTTGTCGCGAAATTCCGCGAGCAAAATAATACCGCCACCGCGAGGACGGTAGCACTTGGAAGGCGTCAGCGACAGCCAAGGCTTCGGCCGCATAACGCTCCGCTTCGTCATATTGTTCGTCTGCAGAGTACAGGATCTGAAGCTGAAGCGCCCAGGCGGGGTTCACCCCGCCGTCAGCCTTGGCAGCATCGCGAATGATCTTGATGCCCGGCTTTGCATCAAGCGTGTCCCGTCCCACCGCGGCGGCGGTCTCCAGCACGGCGAAGGTATGCAACCAGCTCTCGGGACGAATGTCGCTTGCCGCTGCAGCAGCAGCTTCGCTGTCGCCGTAGAAGCTGAAAATCAGTGTAGCGACATAATCCGCTGCATCACGTTTGGGATCCATCGCACGAGAGATGTTAGCTAAGGCCAACGGTACTACCAGCGCCTGGCGTTGGCCAAGCTCACCCGCGGGGCCGTCGCTCTCTAACCCCACGGCCTGCTCAAACCCCAGCCAAGCGAAGTTCTCGATGGCAAGGGCAAAGAGCGATTTAGCATCCGTGAGCAAGGGCGGCTGAGCCTCAGCGCGGCGCGTAAAGACCTTAGGCTGCCCTTCAAGGCGCCCCATCCGGACAAGCCCCATGCGCCCGGCTCGGCTATACAAGCCAGCATCTTGCAGCATCCGGACGTAAATGATGGATGCCTCGTCATCGTTGCCCTGGGCTTCCATCAAGCGGGCAAAGCCGAGCGCTGCCACATCGCTACGCGGTGCACTGAGCGCCTGGCGATAGGCAACTTCAGCGCTGCGCTCATCACCACCCAGGACCAAAAGGCCCGCAGCGTGCAGCGGGATCAGCCCACGGAAGGTGTTGGGGTCCTGCTCAGCCAGCACGGCCATGGCGGCCTCAAGCCCTTCACGCTCCAGCAAGACGGAACTGCGCAACAACACCGCCAGCGACTTGCCCAAGGGCGAAGCCATCGGCTCTTCCAGCCAATCGAGCGTCGCCTCGGTATCGCCTTCACGCATGGCAGCGGCAGCCAAGGTGAAGCGCGGCAAGTCGGCCTGAAGCCCAGGCTGAAAGCCCTCAAGGTCCGGCATATCCTGGCCCACGATTAGGCGAGCTTGAGTCTCCGCATCCTCCATGGAGCCAGACGCCAGCGCGTAAGCAAAGGCCAGGCGCTGACTATCGAGGGCGTCACGCTTGCTGGCTACAAAGCCAAAGGCACGATCCGCCTCGGTCAGGTCGAAGGCCTGCGCCGCAAAACGGCCTTGCAGGTAAGAGCCGGACACCGTGGTGGTGCCGTCATCATGCTCACCTAAAGGCTGTGACGCACAAGCAGCCAGGGCCACGAGGACCAGCAGTGAGCGGAAAAGCGCAGAGACGGGATGCATGGGCAGATGATCCATTCCCGCCCTCTGACATGGTGCGGGCCAAGCCTCAATCATAACGTGAAGCAAAGGCTTTAGCGGAAGCCCGATTCAGCCCCACCGCCGGCAAGGCGTTGTTCAATGCCGGACTCGTCGAAGTAAGAATCCACCCCATCCGCGAGTGACGCGATGGCCGCGCGACGCCAGGTGGGGGAGCGAAGGTTTTTCTCGTCCGCACTGTTCGACATGAAGGCCAGCTCCACCAGAACAGCTGGAACATCAGGCGACAGAAGCACGAGAAGCGAGCCGCGGCGCTTAGGATTTTTCACCAGCGGCATGGTCCCGCGCATGTCATCGATCAGCGCGGTAGCGAGACGGTCAGAGTTCTGCATCGTCGCCGACTGCGCCAAATCCAGCAGAATGCCGCCGACTTCGTCTTGGCCGTTGAGCTCGACATCGTAGATCACGAAGTTGCCCTCGCGCATGATGTCGTCCTCCAACCGCTCCGATCGTTTGTCGCTGAGCGTATAGACCGAAGCCCCGCGCACCGTGGGGTCTTTGATGGCATCAGCATGCACCGAAAGGAACAGATCGGCATCCACTTCACGAGCCAGGCCAATGCGCTCGTCCAGCGCCACATAGGTGTCATCTTCACGGGTAAGCAGCACATCGTAGCCACGGCGCTCGAGCACTGTTTTCAAGGCTTTGCTGTAGGTCAGCGTGATAGATTTCTCGGTCGTGCCGCTGCGCCCAATAGCGCCAGGGTCTTTGCCGCCATGCCCTGGATCAAGCACGATCAACGGACGCGCCTTCACCCGGGGGCCGGTGGCGGTGGGCAGCGTCGGCAAATCATCGATCGACAACTCCGCCAGCACGGGGTCCACGGAGCGAGAAGGTTTGAGCGATGGTGGCGGCACCTGCCGCAGCTGCGCCTGGCCAGAAGCAGCGACCTCTAAGGCCGCCGCGATGGGATCGCTGGAAGCAGTCTCCGCCGCAGGTTCGCCCGGTTTTTCCAGAGGCGCGCGGAACAGAGCAACCTGCTCAGCAAACTCGTAGGGCTTGGCGGTATCGATATCGATGACCAAGCGGAAATGTTCAATGTCGCCAGCAGGCGGCAGGATGAACGCGCGGCTGGGCAGCGCTTCTGTGTTCAAGGACAGACGCATCAGTCCGGGCGAGAACGTCACCTCACTGACCAGGCCCTTGCCTTCTTGCGAGCCGGTGCCGTTGGCCAGCATGAAGCGCCCGCGGTCGATCTGAACCAGAAGTTCAGGACCAGCGCCTTCGGCAGGACCGAGAAGGAACGTCGGGCGAGAATCAAGATCCAGCACAATGCGGGTCTGGCCCTTGGTGTCTTCGCCAAGGCGAATCCGTTGCACCTCCACCGGCACACCGGCCTCATCCTGCACCGCGAGGAAACCGCAGAGCAGCACAATCAACAGAGGAGGCAAAACCAGTAGGCGACGCATGGACATGTCTCAGATAACCCTCATTTCGGGCTGGCACACACAGGCTTAAGGCTGCGTTAAGCGTGATAGAGCAACTCTATCGGGATAGGTATCTCGCGACCGTTCTTGAAGTTCTTCGGGAAAGGGAGCAAAGACTACTTGTCCAGAGGATTGCGGCAAAGGCGACCATCGCCCGTTCGCTGCGATCCCGCCCCCTCCGGTCGCGGCTCTGGCCTGCGAGGGTGCTGCTGTTAGCAGCTTGATATTCGAGCCGTATCGGAGGCTTTTTTTCGGCCTCTACCCATTAATCGCGCCAATGCTCCCGCGGGACCGGCGCAGCGAAAGACACGCGATGGCTTGGCTGAGTTCTCGATACGCGATGTGCCCGAAAGGCACCGCGGACGAGTCTGCCGAGCTCACCGCCCTCACCCTATCCCAGAACCAGGCTGGTCCGGCGTATCGCCGCAGCCCCGGAGACCTTCATGCCCAAAACCATGCTTATCGACGCTTACCACCGGGAGGAGACGCGCGTCGCTCTTCTCCAGGGTGGCAAGGTCGAAGACTTCGACTTCGAGTACGCCTCTCGTAAACCTCTACGCGGAAACATATATCTGGCCCGAGTGACAAGGGTCGAGCCCAGCCTACAGGCGGCTTTTGTAGAATATGGCGGCAACCGCCACGGCTTCCTCGCCTTCGGCGAGATCCACCCGGACTATTACCAAATTCCGGTGGCCGATCGGGATATCCTGCGCAAAGCGGAGGCCCTCGAGGTCGAGCTGGCGCAAAAGCTTGCTGAGCTGAACGATGACGACGGGTCCGACGACATCGACCCGGACGAGGACGAACTGCGCAGTGCCGCCGAAACCGGCGACACCCCCACCGCTGATGAAGCCTCGGCGGACGACGCTGAAGACGAAAGCGCCGATGCCGCCGACGACAGCGGTACCAGCGCAGAAGCCGCTGCTGAAGAACCAGCCGCGGAAGCATCATCGGACGAATCAGAAGCGTCGCCGGAAGAATCCGCTGTTCCCGCTGACTATGCCCCAGCCACGGCTGAGCAGGACGTTGGCGAATGGCACGGCGCCGACGCCGACCTCATCGAGGTGACAAAAGAACCTGTCGTCATCATCACGGACGAGACCGCCTCCACGGATGACGAAGAGTCTTCCTCTGAAGAAGAGGAAGAGGAAGAAGAACTCAGCGCCACGACTGACGAGGAAGAGGCCGAGACAGCCGAAGCCGCGGAAACCGTCGTCACCCGCTACGAGCCAGCTGAAGCTGAGGACGAAGCCGTCGTCTCTGAGCCGGTCGCCCAAGAAGACGAGCCGAAGGTCGCAAAGATCTACGAGCCCGAAGCCCAACCTACCGAGCAAGAAATTGCTGCGAAGGAAGCGCAAAAAGAGATTCAACGCCTGCGCGCTCGCTACGAAGAAGCGAAGCGTGATCGCAATCGCCTGCTGCGCGCTTACAAAATCCAAGAAGTCATCAAGCGCCGTCAGATCATGCTGGTGCAGGTCGTCAAGGAAGAGCGCGGAAACAAAGGCGCGGCGCTGACAACCTATCTCAGCCTGGCGGGTCGCTACGGCGTCCTGATGCCCAACACCGCTCGCGGTGGCGGCATCTCGCGGAAAATCACCAGCCAAGGGGACCGCAAGCGTCTGAAAAAGGCGATGAAGGACCTCGACATCGCGCCCAACATGGGCCTGATCATCCGGACCGCTGGCGCCAAGCGCACCAAGACCGAGATCAAGCGCGATTACGACTACCTGTCACGTCTATGGGAAACCATCCGTACCAAGACATTGGACAGCGTCGCCCCCTCCCTCATCTATGAGGAAGCGAGCCTGATGAAGCGGGCCATCCGTGACCTTTATGATAAGGACACGGAAAACATCATCGTGCACGGCGAAGAAGGCTATCGTGAAGCGAAAGACTTCATGAAAATGCTGATGCCGAGCCACGCCAAGCACGTGCAACAGCACAAGAGCCAGACACCGATCTTCCTCAAGCACCGCGTGGAAGAGCAGCTGGACAAGATGTACCAGCCCGTCGTGCAGCTGAAATCCGGTGGCTACCTGGTTATTCAGCAGACGGAAGCTCTGGTCTCGATCGACGTCAACTCCGGCAAAGCCACGAAGGAGCGCAATGTCGAACAGACGGCGCTCAAGACCAACTCCGAAGCTGCCGTTGAGGTCGCGCGCCAGTGTAAGCTGCGCGACTTAGCTGGCCTGATCGTCATCGACTTCATCGACATGGAGGAGAACCGCAACAACCGTGCGGTGGAGAAGAAGCTCAAAGAGGCGATGAAGAACGATCGGGCTCGCACCCAGATCGGCACCATCTCCGGCTTTGGCCTCATGGAAATGTCGCGGCAGCGCCGGCGCTCCGGTATCGTCGACGGCACGACCCAAATCTGCCCTGTCTGTCAGGGTGCCGGCGCCGTGCGGAGCCACGAGATGGCTGCGCTTCGCATTCTGCGCGCGGCCGAAGGCGCCGCCACCACAGGCAAGCACGGCCTCATCACGGTCAAGGCTTCGCTCGACGTCGCGCTCTATATCCTCAACACCAAGCGCGATTGGTTGGAGCGGATGGAGAAGCTCTACAAGATCAATTGCAGCGTGCTCGCCGACGCCGGCAAGTTCGGCGACCAGTACGAAATCGCGGGATCCGGTACGCCATCGGAATCGATGTCGTTGAAAGACGCGATCGGCGACGATGGTCCTCTCAGTGATCTCGAGGCGCCTGAGCTAGAGAGCAACGACGAGGAAGAAACCGCAGTCGCTGCCGATGGCGACGATAAGCCGAAGAAAAAACGCCGCCGCCGCCGCCGTCGCGGGCGAGGCGAAGATGGCGCTGAGACCCAAGAGGCGAGCGAGACGTCTGACGACAACGTCGACGCGGAAGTAGCTGAAGCTTCCGAAAGTGACGGCGAAGCGAAAGCGGACGCTGACGCCACGGACGAGCAGGCTGATGGCGAGCAGAAAAAGCGCCGCCGTCGCGGTCGTCGCGGTGGCCGTCGCAACCGTCGTCGCGATGACGAAACGGCTGCCGCCAACGAGAACAGCGAGCAAGAAACTGTCGCTGAAGGCGAAACCGAAGCGACGGCAGAAGCAGGATCTGAGGCTGAGCCATCGGATGCTGTGGCTGAGCCTGTAACCGACGAGCCTTCAACCGAGACATCGGAAGCAGACGCCGAAGCCACACCGGTCGAGACCGAACTAGAGGCCGCCCCTGAAGTCAAGGAAGATGCCTCAAGTGAGGTTGAAACCCCGGAAGAAGAAGTCGAAGCTTCTACAGAGGTCGCTGCTGCGCCAGAGCCTGAAGCCCCTGCTGAGCCCGCGAAACCGCGGCGCGGTGGTTGGTGGCAACGGGCGCTCGGTAAGTAAGCGGAACATCTTGGGGCTGATGGATAATGGCTGAAGAGCTTGGGGGTTTGAGCACGTGACGTCACTTCTGTCGGACCCCCGCTACCAAAGCATCCTCGGCTTTGTCTGTTTCTGGACAATCGCGTGGCTGTTCTCCGAACGGAAAAAGCGCCTGCCGCCGCTTCGGCGATTTGTGGCCGTGCTGGTGATCCAGCTTGGCCTCGCCGCCATCTTCCTGCGCATTCCCGCGGCGCGTGATGCCCTCACCGGCGTCAACGCGGTGGTCATGGCGTTGAGTGAAGCCACCGGCGCCGCCACCAGCTTCCTCTTCGGATATGTGGGCCGTGCCTACGACATGCCCTTCGCGGAACAGCCTGGGCAGACGTCAGGCTTTTTCATCTTCGCTTTCCAAGGCCTACCGCTGATCGTGTTTGTGGCCGCGCTGTCAGCCGTGCTTTGGTACTGGGGCATCCTGAAGATCATCATCCGGTTTTTCGCCGCGATCCTGACGCGGTTGCTGGGTACCGGCGGAGCGGTCTCGCTATCAGCCGCCGCGAACGTTTTGCTTGGTCAAACCGAGGCGCCGCTGCTGATCCGCCCCCTGCTCAGAAACCTGTCACGCTCGGAACTCTTCGCG
This sequence comes from Parvularculaceae bacterium, assembly GCA_013215175.1. Classification (GTDB taxonomy): domain Bacteria; phylum Pseudomonadota; class Alphaproteobacteria; order Caulobacterales; family Parvularculaceae; genus Parvularcula. The sequence goes on from JABSRH010000108.1 coordinate 8,968, forward strand.
GTCATCACCTGCGGTTTCGCCACGGTGGCTGGCACGGTGATGACGCTTTACGCCGTGATCCTTTCCCCGATCAGCCCGTCCATGCTCGGGCACATCTTCGTGGCCTCGGTCATCTCCGTGCCCGCCGCGTTGCTCTTCGCCGAAATCGTCGTGCCGCCCGCTCCGGGCGATGAGCCCACCAAGGTCAGCGCCGCGGGCGAGGGCTTCGAATACAAAAGCACCATGGACGCCTTCACCGCGGGCGCCACAGAAGGCGGCAAGCTCTGGGCCAACATCGTCGTCGCCATTCTCGCCTTCATCGCCCTAGCAGCGCTGGTGAATTTGGGCCTCGCCAAGTTCCCAGATTTCGCAGGCGAGCCCCTCACCCTCGAACGATTGCTGGGCTTCGTCTTCGCGCCGCTCGTTTGGTTGGCGGGTGTACCATGGGACCAGGCTCCAGCGGCCGGTAAGCTCATGGGAATCAAGACGATCCTCAACGAAGTTATCGCCTATGCCGAGCTCGCAGCCATCGGCAACACCGACCTGGACCCCCGTTCTGCGCTTATCATGGTCTATGCCCTCTGCGGCTTTGCCAACGTGGCCAGCCTCGGCATCATTATCGGCGGAATATCTGCCCTCGAGGAAAGCCGGCGTCAGGAAATCGTAGAACTCGCCCCTAAGGCACTGATTTCCGGCACTTTGGCCACGATGTCGTCGGGCGCCGCTGTTGGTCTCCTCTACTGATACAGAGCGATACAAACTGGCTGGGAATTCACGCGTCGCCTGCTAGAAGATGGAAAGGCAAAGGGGTTATGCTGTTCGGGCGTAACCC
>JABSRH010000109.1 GCA_013215175.1 Parvularculaceae bacterium
CCGAAATGGTTCGGATGATCGGTGAATACTGCCCTTGCACACCCGCAGGTTGCTGCGCCGCAGCCATCGTGGACACGCCGCTTCCCAGCAAGAGCGATCCTGTGACCAAGACGGACAACACGAAAGATTTCATCATATAGCTCCGCAAGCCCCCCACCGATTAGGGCCCCACGTGCCGAAGCACGTCATTGATCAACACGAAGACGATCAGCGAAAATACCAACGCCAAACCAATCCTGAACAGCACGCCCTGCACGGCCTCGGGCATCGGTTTCCCCGCCACTGCCTCGTAACCGTAGAACACCAAATGTCCACCATCCAGGACGGGTACAGGCAGGAGGTTGAGAAATCCGACAGAGATCGAAATCAACGCCGCCACCTGCAAAAAGTTGGCCGTGCTGACAAGGAGCCTGCGGCCCATGCCAACATCGGCATTGGGGTCGAAGCCCGATGTCGCTGCTTGGCCTGCATATTCTGCGATGCGGATAGGCCCCCCGATTTGGCGCGGATCCTCACGGAATGTCACCAATCGCCCGAAATACCGTGCGGTGATACCGATGATGCGGCCGACCTCGCGAAAGCCCTCGCCCACCGCGCCGATGGGACCAAAGCGGACGCGCTCCGACACCCGATAATCCGCGCCAACGCCGAGCGTGCCGACTTCGACATCGTTGCCGAAGGCATCCTGCTGCTTCGTTCGCTTCGGCGTGGCGCGCAGCTCGATCGTGTCGTTGCCGCGCTCGACGGTGAAGGTCAGCTCTTCACCGGAGGACAATTTGATGATGGCGCCCATCCGGTTGAAGTCGATGACTTCACGGCCATTGAGCGCAACGATCTTATCGCCCACTTCGAAACCCGCTTCGGCCGCAGCGCTTTCTTCGGCGACCTGCGTGATCACCGCAGGCGTCACCTCTCGGCCCAAGAAGCCAAAGAGCGCAGCGAGAATGCCGATCGCGAGGACGAAGTTGGCCACCGGGCCTGCGGCGACGATCAAAGCGCGCTGCCACACGGGTTTGAAGTGGAAGCAGACTTTCTTCTCGTCGTCGGTCAGGTGCGCTTCGAGTTTCTCGCGTTCCGAGCCGAACTGCGTGGTACCGGAGCGGTTCTCTTGGGCCTTCGCACCCGCGGATGCTGCATTGGCATCGCCGAAAAACTTCACATAGCCGCCGAGCGGGATCGCGCAGATCTTCCACACGGTGCCGTGCCGATCGTACCAGCTGGCCAGCGTCGGACCAAAGCCAATGGAGAAGGCATCAATGCGCACACCGCAGAACCGGGCGGTCTGAAAATGCCCCAGCTCGTGCACGAACACGATGAGCGGAAGCATGACCAAGAAGGATGCGATACTGACCAGGATAAAGGGCACGTTGCCCAGTAGGGATTCGAGCATTCCTGGTCTTAACTCCGTTGAGCCAGTTCTTCGACACGCGCCCAAGCCGCATCTCGGGCCAGTTTGTCGGCGGCGAGCACGTCAGCAAGGTCGGCACTATCGTGATTAGGTCGCACCGTTTCGAGACAATGTTCTGTCACGTCCGTGATGTCCAGAAAGGGAAGATGACCCTTGAGAAAGGCGGCTACAGCGACCTCGTTAGCGGCGTTCAAAATGCAAGTGGCGATCCCACCCTCATCGAGGCTCTCGCGTGCCAGCCTGAGTGCCGGAAACTGTTCCTCGTCCGCTTCGAAGAAATCGAACCGACCGATCTCAGCGAGGTTGAGCTGCTTGGCTGGGGTCGGCACGCGGTCGGGCCATGCCAAGGCCGAAGCCACCGGGATGGTCATATCGGGACTGCCCAGCTGAGCCAGAACCGAGCCATCGACGTAGTCCACCAGACTATGGATCACCGACTGTGGATGCACGACGATGTCGATATCTTCCTTCGGCACCGGGAAGAGATAAGCCGCCTCGATCCGCTCGAGTCCCTTGTTCATCATGGTGGCGCTGTCGATGGAGATCTTCGCGCCCATGGACCAGTTGGGATGTTTCACCGCTTCCTCCGGCGAGACGCCGCGCAGGCTCTCGCGCGTGCGCTCACGGAACGGACCGCCTGAGGCTGTGAGGATGAGTTTGCGAACTCGATGAGGACGCTCAACGTCGAAGACTTGGAAGATCGCGTTGTGCTCGCTGTCCACTGGCAGCAAGCGACCGCCGCCCTTCTTCATTGCGGCCAGTACCGCGTCGCCTGCGCAAACCAGGCATTCTTTGTTGGCGAAGGCAATATCAGCCCCGCGCTCTGCCGCTGCGATAAGCGGTTTGATGCCCGCGGCTCCCATGATCGCCGCCATGACCCATTCGGCGTCCATCTCAGCCGCCTCGATGATCGCTTCCGGGCCCGCCGCTGATTTGATGCCGGTGCCGATCAGCAACGACGCCAGCTCCTCACCGGCGTGGGGATTCGCGATCGCGGCAAACTCAGCGCCGCATGCCTTGGCGGCCTCAGCCAGCTCTTTGACTTTCGAATTCGCGGTCACGGCGACGACAGAGATGTCGGCGTCGCCGCTCTTCTTCGCCGCGTCGATCAGATTGAGGGTGGTTTGGCCCACAGAGCCCGTAGCGCCGAGAATCGTGGCGCGGCGTTTCAACATGTGCCCAGCCCTTCCTGCCAAAAAACTAGACGATGCCTTGCAACAAAAGAACGATCGCCGCCAGTGCCAAGACAGCAATCAGGAAACCATCGAGTCGATCCAGCACGCCGCCATGGCCCGGAAAGACTGCGCCGGTGTCTTTGATACCATAGCGGCGTTTGAACATGCTCTCGACGACGTCGCCCACTACAGCCGCCACGCCGATCACCATGCCGAGGAGCCATGAGCCTCCCGTCTCGTGGGGCCGAAGCAGAAAAGCGAGGGCGCCTGCGGCCAAGCCGGCGCCGATCACGGCACCGCCCGCTCCTGCCCAGGTCTTGTTCGGCGAAATGCTCGGCACGAGCTTGGGCCCACCGATGGCTTTACCGACCAGGTAAGCGCTACTGTCAGCAGCCCAGACCGCGATGAAAAGCAAAAGCGTGACGAACCCGCCCTCTGGCGCATCGAGCCGAAGCCAAAGCGCAGCAATGGCAGGGACGATGATGTACGCAGCCCCCACAGCGGGCCAGCTCTGCGGACTTGGCTTGGGCCACTCGAGCACCGTCGCCAAGGCACCGCCGCCAAGGGCCACCAGCAGCGCCCAACCGGCATAGCCGCTCGCAGCCACGAAACTGGCCACCGCAGCGGTGCCGGAGAGCACGTAAAACCCGCGGCGCAGCTCGGCACCGTCGACCATCCGTGTCCACTCAAACAGTAGAAAAATCGTCATCGCAGCAATAACTGCCGCATACAGACGACCGCCGGCCCAAACGGAGCCCAAAGCCAGGGGTATCAACAAGAAAGCTGTCAGAAGCCGAGGCAGCAGCCCCGTGGTGCTGTCCGAGCCGCCCTGGCGTTCGCTCACGATGCCGTGGCGACCTCAGCCTTACGGCCGCCATAGCGGCGGTCACGCTGACGGAAGTCTTCGAGGGCCGCGTGAAGCTCTGCTTTGCCGAAGTCCGGCCACAGACAATCGAGGAAAATCAGCTCGGCATAGGCCGCCTGCCAGAGCAGGAAGTTCGAGATGCGGCGCTCACCACTGGTGCGGATGATGAGGTCAGGATCGGGCACACCCGACGTGTCGAGCGCTGCGGTGATCGCCGCTTCGGTCACGCCCGCCGGGTCGATGTCACCACTGGCGGCTTGCTGAGCAAGCTTTGCCGCCGCCCGGACGAGCTCGTCGCGACCACCATAATTGAAGGCGATCTGCAGGGTGAAGTCCGCGTTAGACGCCGTGCGTTCTTCCGCTTCGAGCACCAGCTTGCGCAAATCGGGCGGTAGATTGTCCCGCTCCCCTAAAACACGCACGCGAACGCCTTCGGACGCTAGCTCGGTGAGGTCATCGCGAAAGAAGCGCCGCAGCAGGCCCAACAGATGGCGCACTTCCCAGTCAGGTCGTGACCAATTCTCCGTGGAGAAACTATAGAGGGTGACCGCTTTGATCCCCTCTTCGCGCGCTGCGCGAACAGCACGGCGCGCCGCTTCGACGCCCGCGCGGTGCCCCTCGATCCGCGACAGGCCCTTACGCTCAGCCCAACGACCATTGCCGTCCATGATGATGGCAACGTGCTCCACAGACGGACCGGCATCGCCGGTGGTCGGAGCGGGTGGTTGGGTTTTCTGCGCAGCAAACATGGCCGGACCTTAGCCTAAGAATGGAACTTTTTCGTTCCCTAGACCTGCATGATTTCTTCTTCTTTGGCGGCTTGCATCTCGTCCACCTTTTTGACCTTGTCGTCGGTCAGCTTTTGCACCTGATCTTGGAAGCGCTTTGCGTCGTCCTCAGGGATAGCGCTGTCGCCCTTGATCTCTTCCATGCCGTCGCGGCGGACGTTGCGGATAGCGACCTTAGCCTGCTCGCTATACTTGCCGCACATCTTAGCGAGATCCTTGCGGCGCTCTTCGGTCATCGGGGGCAGCGGCACGCGAACGGTTTGGCCGTCGGTGACCGGGTTCAAGCCGAGACCGGAATCGCGGATGCCTTTTTCTACAGCGCCCACGAGGCCTTTGTCCCAAACGCTGACCGCAAGGGTGCGGGCATCGGAAACGGATACCGTGCCCACTTGGTTGATCGGCATGTCGGAGCCGTAGGCGCTGACGACGACCGGCTCGAGAAGGTTCACCGTGGCACGGCCCGATCGCAGACCTGCGAATTCATTTTTCAGTGAATCAAGAGCACCATCCATGCGGCTTTCGAGCTTCTTGAAATCAGGACCTTCACTCATGGGGACACTTCCTTTGAATCGTTATCGGCGCGCTTATAGCCCGCCCGCAACAATTGGGAAGGGAAGCGAGCTGTTCGTTGTTCAGACACTAGGCCCTGCTGCCAGGACAGCGCCGGGCATGGCCACAACCCCGGCACATCGCCACGGCAGAAGCAAAGTCGGGCTTGGCCTTGCCCTTCGTGAGCTTCTGTAGACGCCGGTGGGCATCGATCACAGCTTCGTCGGGCTTGAGCTTCACCTTGGCGAAGCTGGGCTCCTCGCCGCCGGTAAACCGGACGAACCCGAAGGGCGCCAGCGGCGGCCCGCCATCGCCACGGAGCATGTAGGCGTAGGCGGCGATTTGCATTCGGTCGCCTTCAAAGACCCGGCCCTTACGACTCTTGGTCTCCACGATGATGCGCTGACCATCCTTCATCCAAACCTCGTCGGGTTTTCCCCGAACTCGCACAGGCCTGAGACGCTCCACGGTCTTTTCGCTCATGACGAGCTTAGCGCCTTTCAGTTCGTCGGGGAGAAGATTATCGGCCCTGCTCTGCCCTTGCGCTGAGACGAAGAAGAGCAGCGCCGCGAGGGCCGCGACAATGATGGCGATGATCAGCATACGCTTGTTTCCTTGGCGTGGAGGCTGGCTCACCTCGCGATGGATGCGGGCGTGGACAGCGTTTCCTTCGGCTGAGCGTTTGACCCAGGCTTGGGTTCGCTTGCTGCCGTATTTGCGATCGAACACCAGTTGCTGCTCGCAGCGGGAAAGCTGCGCCAACTCCGTCGGGGAGAACGAACGGCGATCAGACAAGGCCTACCTCAGGGACTACCGGCCCTGGGTATGGCCGATGTTCTTGTTTTGGTCCATAGCACCTTGCCGATTTCCCATACTGCCGTAGTGGAATTCTTGGCGCTTTTCGTGTTCAGAAGAGCGAGTGAATTCGGGTGGGGTTGTGATGGCTCAAGGCACGATGTCTTGAGCGGTCGGATGCTGCGCCCCTCCTGCCAAGATTGGAACGAGCTGATGAAGTCCCTGTTGAAACTCGCTGCCCCCTCTTTCGCTGCGCTGGCTGCAGCCTCTGCCATGGTGGGATCCTCGGCTTCTGCCGGTGACACCGAAGGTCGCTACGCGGTCAAAGGCGTCGGCCTGATGCCGTGCAAGATGTTCATCGAGCAAGTCCAGCAGGGCTCGCCCCAAGCCGCCGCCGTGGTGTCGTGGCTCGATGGTTATGTGTCTGGCGCCAACATGCTGATCGACGACACCTACGACTTGGTCAGCTGGCAAGACGGCGTGCTGCCCAACATTCTCGCTTCGACCTGCGCGCAGGCGCCTGACCAGCCGGTGGCCGTGATGGCGGGCGAGATTGTGAAGCTTCTGGGTCCGCAGCGGGTGGTGAGCGCGGAACGGCCTGAGACGATCACGGTGGGCGAAGCCAAGCGCTTGATGTATCCTTCGGTCGTCAAGGCGATGCAGCAAAAGCTGAAAGACAACGGGATCGCCGTGGGTGTGGATGGCGACTTCGGGCCTGGTACGCAGCGCGCGATCTCCGGCTTCCAAACGGCGAACAACTTGCCGTCGACTGGCTTCCCGGACCCCCGGACGATGGTGGCCCTCTTCACGCCGAAGCCAACGGGGCAGTGATTAGCGGGCCATCGCCTTCGGCTATTTGAGCGAGTCTTTCTTGGCGCTAACGGCCTTTCGGCCTATTGAGCGCGGGTTGTGATCCGCGCAGCACCAAAAACCGCCCTTCGGGGCGGTTTTGCATGTCTGGGAGGCCCTGGCGCGCGTTGCCGCTGCGAATGGGTGTGGTTTTCCTTCTGTCCTATCGCTTCGCTGCTTGAGGACAGAGAGGGTGTGCTGCGGCATGAGCCCGTCCCACCGGGTCCGCGCGCCAGAGCGATGCAGGCTCACTACGTCTCGAACGGCCTAACTTGAAGCTCACGCTCGATACAGTCGTCCTACGGAGCATTGCACCACGGCAGGCGCTCGTTGACGATCCGGAACGTCCCAGCCCTGCCGATGCTTGGGGTTGTAGCATGGGTGGAGCGTGAGGAGGATAACTAGAGCGGGCCATTTCCACCGGGACCGCCGTGTCGGGGGGTGACTGGGTGTCGGCATTGCCGACGGTCTTCATCAATGATTTACTATGTCGGGCCGCCGTGGGGGCCGGTTCGATAGCACCTTTTTGGACACCGGGGGACTTTTACGATGACAAAACTGTTGAGCGCAGCGGCTGGCTGCCTGCTTTCGTTGGCTGCGGCGTCGCACGCCTCGACAACCACACTGGATTTCGAAGAATTTGCTGCTGGCGATGACCTGGAAGGCCTGGATCTAGGCGGCGTAACCATCACCTCGCCGGCCGTGGGCGTCACTGTGTTTGATGGCTCATCAAGCGCAGGCTCGAACAGCGGCGCCCGCTCGATTGCTTCCCGCGACATCGTCTCCGATGTGATCTTCACGTTCGACAATGCCGTGAGCTTCGTGGAGCTCTTCGGCGGCGACGGCCCAGCGACAAGCGACGCTGACACTTGGACCTTCGACGTCTACGATGCACAGGTAGGAGGCAACCTTCTCGGGACGCTGACGTCGAGCCCCTTGGTTTCAGGTCACTCGAGCTTATCGTTCAGCATCGCGGGTATTCTTCGCGCCGAGGCCTCATCCACGACACGCGTGTCCTACGACGATCTGACGTTCACAACGGTGAGCCAGGTCCCCGTGCCAGCGGCCGCCCTGCTCTTTGCGCCAGCGGCCGCGCTGTTCGCGCGACGTCGTCGTCGATCGGCATAGCCTGCTACTGAACAAAAGGCCTCACCCTTGGGACGGCTTGAGGCGGTTGGGCTAGGGCCTCCCGCCCCCAAGGAGACCTTGATCTCCCAGGCGTTCGCCACAGCTTGACCGTAGCACCCATCACCGGCGCAACGGCCTTCGCGTTCGGTGGGGAGATGGGCCCCACGGTCTTCGCCGTGGGGAGCGTTGGCTCTTCGCCGTCCAGATATGAAGCGGGGTGGCGGCTGGCTTTGCAAGCCGCCCTACGGGTCTTGATGCCTACCGATCAGGTGGGTGCTTCCAATCCATCCCGTAGAGCTCACGGAGTTGTTCTAGCTTTGCGTCGGAGGTGCATGCTGCTTCGAGACCTCGCATCAGAACCGCTCGAGGATCTTTGCCGTCACAAGCTGCAAAGATGGCAGCCGACTTCTGTTTGTGTTGGCTTGTCATCACCATCGCGGCTAGCTCCTTCCGTGAGAGAGCAGCGTACTTCACAGCAAACTCACGCGCTTCATGGGCAAGTTCGTCGACCCGCCTCAAGACTTGCTCTGCATAGGCCTTGGCGTGTTGGGCCGCGGCTGGTGAAAGCAGCGGAAGAAAGTCGTCTAACTCACCTTTCAGCACCCAAGCCAATACCGTCTTCTCGCTGAGATCAGAGCTCAAGGCCTTGTGCTTCAACGCGTAACTGTCGGACTTGATCTTCAGCCGATGCCCGTTGTCGAAAGCGACAACGTAGCCCTCCACATCCCGCGCTTGCCGGACCTCTTTCAGGAAGGCCCGGGCATCTTTGATAGGCCCCAAGGCCTTGACCACAGCGATATCGTAGACTTGCCCCAATTGCTCGAGTTCGGGCTGAAGCAAGTACCGACCAGACTGGTTATGACGCACACCAACTAAAGTGAGTGTAGGTTCGGGGTACGTAAGGACGATACGATTGTCGGGCGACGTGAACTCGAAGATCGGGGTGAAGCCATCCGCGAGCAAGTCTTTGGACAGACGCTGATGGCCATCCGTCGCGTGCTTCGCTGCAGCATTAGCCTGATCGGTGATGCCACCTCTGGTCATGAACACCAGACGGTCCGACAGCATACAAGGGTGGATCATTGAGCCGTCCAGCTTGTCTAAGACAACGTGCGGTTGGCTCCAATCGACATCCTGTAACTGTTGACGCTCCCCCAAATTGAAGAACTTGTGGAACGGCCGGGCCAACAGCGAGTCATCGGGCGCAAACTTCAGCCCGCGGCACTGAAGGCGCATAGCGGTGGCGAAGGTCTCATCTCGCACCACGGCATAATCCACCACGAGGTAGTCGCCCCTATTCGCGACCACCAAGCTAGGGACACCTTCCAGGTGAGGAAGGACGTCATCGATCGTGTTGATCTCAATTTCTGCGGTCATAGGCATGTCCCGGAAAACAAAAAAGCCGCCTTAGAAGGCGGCTCAGACAATCGGTTTGGTTGGGAGGTCGTTTATCCAGCAAACACATTCATCCGAGCAGCCCAAAAGGGCTGTTTCGAACAATTATTGTCTGCCAGAGCGAAAATCATCGTCGCAGTTAGCCGGAAGAAAACTGAAACTTCAAGTGTTTCAGTCCGCTTCGACCAGCGTAAACGTTCCCTGCCCCGTCAGGGCGCCGACGATGCCGTCTTCTAGGCTGAAGACGACGATGGGGATGCCGTTTTCTCGGGTGAGGCTGACCGCGGCTTGGTCCATGACTTGGAGGTCCTTGGTCAGGATATCGCGGTAGGTGATGCGGTCGTAGCGCTCCGCATTCGGATCTTTTTTCGGATCGGCGGTGTAAATGCCGTCGACTTGCGTGCCTTTGAACAGCGCTTCGCAGCCCATCTCCGCGGCGCGCAACGCGGCGCCCGTGTCCGTGGTGAAGAACGGGTTGCCGGTGCCGCCCGCAAAGATCACCACACGGCCTTTTTCCAGGTGCCGGATGGCGCGGCGGCGGATGTAGGGCTCACAGATCGACTGCATCTCGATGGCGGATAGGACGCGGGTATCCACGCCGACGCCTTCGAGGGAATTCTGGACCGCAAGAGCGTTCATAACCGTAGCG
>JABSRH010000011.1 GCA_013215175.1 Parvularculaceae bacterium
CGAGCTCTCCATCGTGGTACGATCCGACAGCGAATTGCGGATCGGCGATGGGGAATTGCGAAGGTTGTGAGTGAGGGTGGCAGAACTGACGACTTGAGCGAGCTGAAGACCCCGCTGTGGGCATATGCGTTCTTGGTGTTATTGGCCCTAGGCTTTGTCGGGACCACATGGGGTCTGGGTCAAGACCTTCAGATACTTCGTGACACAGGTTTGTTTCTGACCTGGCTCAGTTTAAATTTTCTGTCAGCGTGCTTCCTCGTTGAGTGGATCAGACGTAGCAAATCCGGCGTTACGCTATTGCCAGGTGAACGGTTGGTTGCAGGACTTTTTTTGGGGGCTGGAGCGAACTTCCTACCGGCACGTCTTGTGGGTTTGCCGTCGCTCTCTCAGGCCTTGATTGTCGTTTTGATCGCAGCCGCGGCATCGGCACTAGCGTTGGCGTTTGTCAAAGACCTCCTCTTGCGGTCGGGTCGGATAGGATCTGTACGCGAGCAACAATCGGCGAGAAAACTCCCGGTGTGGCTGTTCCCTTTCTCAGTCTTCGGGGCTCTCCTCGTGATGGGCTACATCTTTGCTGACCAGTTGCCTCTGCCAAGGGTCTGAGTTGGTGCCTAGTCGGCTGCACACCGTTATCGACCGCCCTCGGACCTCCTAACGCGTTGCGCTCCGCGCATTATCCGACTATCCCCTGGCGCACTCGCGCGGCGTCATTCAGACGATCCGCGCTTCTTTTCGTGGGAGACGTCCTGATGGCGATGCAGTCGGTGAACCCGGTGATCTCGAAAGCCGAGGCTTATGCGCCAAAAGGGCACGTGCCCGTCTTCGGTGCGCCCGAGGGTGCCGATGCTCTCTGCGTAGCGGAGGCGGCGAATGCCAGCAGCGGTGTGATCACGGTGATCACGCGCGACGCCGGCCGTTGCGCGGCCATGATCAGCGCGCTGAAGTTCTTCGCACCTAAGGTGCCCATCCTGCGCTTTCCCGCTTGGGACTGCTTACCCTACGACCGCATGTCGCCCGGCACCGATGTGGTGGCGGAGCGGCTAGCGACGTTGGCGACGCTCGTGAGCCACAAAGAGGGGACGCCTCTGGTTGTCGTCACAACCATCGCAGCCGCTAGCCAGCGGGTACTCTCGAAGGACGTGATCGCGGCGGCGAGTTTCTCCGCGCGGCCTGGTTCTGTCCTCGAGATGGACGACCTTACCCGTTACCTCCTAGCCAACGGCTACGCGCGCAGCTCGACGGTACGGGAGCCTGGCGAGTTCGCGGTGCGCGGTGGCCTGTTGGATATGTTCCCTCCGGGAACGGATGAGCCGCTGCGCCTAGACTTCTTCGGGGACACGCTCGAGACGATCCGCGCCTTCGACCCGGTCACCCAGATGACGACCCATCAGCGCACGGAGATCAACCTCACGGCAGCCTCCGAAGTGCTGCTCAGCGATGAAACCATCAGCCGGTTCCGCAAAGGCTATCTCGAGCGCTTTGGTGCGCCAGGTGACGATCCTGTCTATGAGGCGGTCAGCGAGGGGCGTCGGCAAGCTGGGATGGAGCATTGGTTGCCGCTGTTCTACCCGACGCTGGGCACGTTGTTCGACTATGTGGGCGAGGGGCTCACCTTCTTCGACCACCTCGGTACGGATGCCACCGAGGAGCGCTCTAAGCAAATCGCCGACTATTATGAGGCGCGTGCGGAGGATATGCGGTCGAGCGAGAAGGTGAGCCTCGATAGCGTGCCCTACCGTCCCTTGAAGCCGGGGGCCCTCTATCTTGGCGAACAGGAGTGGAAGGAAACGTTGCAGAACGTGGCCCTTCGTCAGTTCTCGCCGTTCAGTCCCGAGCCTGGCAAACGGGCCTTTGACTTCGGCGCCAAGCAAGGCCGGACCTTTGCGGCTGAGCGTGTAGCGAACCAAAACGTCTTCAACGCCGTGGCGCTGCACATCGAAGAGAAGCGTGCCGATAAAACCGTCATCATCGCGGGCTGGACCGGTGGCTCTGCCGACCGGCTCAAGACCGTCCTAGCCGACCACGATGTGACGGGGCTCGCGCTGCTCAAGAGTTGGTCAGATATCAGCGACGCCAAGGGCACGATCCCGGTGATGGTGCTGGGTCTCGAGAACGGTTTCGAGACGGACGATATCTGCATTCTAGGCGAGCAAGACATTCTCGGCGACCGCTTGGTGCGCAAGACCCGTGCAAAGCGTGCGGACAATTTCCTCACCGAAGCGAGCTCGCTGTCCATTGGCGACCTCATCGTCCACGTCAGCCATGGCGTCGGCCGCTATGAGGGGCTGAAGACCCTGGAGATCGGCGGTGCACCGCATGATTGTCTCGAGCTGATCTATCACGGCGGCAAGATGTTCCTGCCGGTGGAGAACATTGAGCTTCTGTCGCGCTTTGGCTCCGATGATCCCAACCATCCGCTCGATAAGCTGGGTGGAGGCGCTTGGTCGATCCGCAAAGCGAAGATGCGTGAACGCATCAAGATGATGGCGGAGCAGCTGATCGCCATCGCGGCGAAGCGCGCTTCGAAGAAAGCTGAGATCCTATCGCCACCGTCCGGCGTCTATGATGAGTTCTGCGCACGCTTTCCGTATGCGGAGACCGATGATCAGTTGAACGCCATCGACGATGTGATCAGCGATATGTCCGCAGGCCGACCGATGGATCGTCTGGTCTGCGGTGATGTGGGCTTTGGGAAGACCGAGGTAGCCATGCGGGCGGCTTTCGTTGCGGCCATGAACGGGCGTCAAGTAGCGCTGATCTGCCCAACCACGTTGCTGGCTCGTCAGCACGCGCAAGGCTTTAAGGAGCGCTTTGCCGGCTTCCCCCTCAACGTTCGACATCTCTCGCGGTTCGTCAGCAATAAGGAAGCTGCCGATACCCGCGCTGGCCTGCGTGACGGTTCGGTGGATGTGGTGATCGGCACGCATGCGCTGTTGGCTAAGACCGTTGGCTTTCGCGATCTCGGTCTGCTGATCATCGATGAAGAGCAACGTTTTGGTGTGAAGCACAAAGAGCGCCTAAAAGAGTATCGCGGCGATACCCACGTTCTCACCCTGACTGCGACGCCGATCCCGCGGACCCTGCAGATGTCCATGTCAGGCATTCGCGACTTGTCGATCATCGCAACGCCGCCCGTGGACCGCTTGGCCGTGCGCACGACGATTGGTCCTTTTGATGCCGTGGTGGCGCGTGAGACACTGCTGCGCGAGCATTATCGGGGTGGGCAGAGCTTTTACGTGTGTCCACGCGTCAACGACCTGGAAGGTATCGCCGATTTCTTGCGTGCCCAGGTGCCTGAAGTGAAGTTCCGTGCTGCCCACGGCCAGATGGCTGCAGGAGAGCTCGAAGACATCATGACGGGCTTTTACGAGGGCAAGTTCGACGTGCTGCTCGCCACTACCATTGTGGAAAGCGGCATCGACGTGCCGACGGCCAACACGCTAATTGTTCATCGTGCGGACATGTTTGGCCTGGCCCAGCTGTATCAGATCCGCGGTCGAGTAGGCCGCTCGAAGCAGCGTGCCTACGCCTACATGACCACATCAGGTCGCAAGAAGATGACCGACGGTGCCCAGAAACGCCTGAAGGTGCTGCAGTCCCTCGACACGCTTGGGGCCGGCTTCACCCTGGCGAGCCACGACCTTGATATTAGGGGAGCCGGTAACCTTCTGGGTGAGGAACAATCAGGCACCGTGAAAGAAGTCGGTGTCGAGATGTATCAGCATATGCTGGAAGAAGCCGTGGCCGAGATGAAAGACGGCGAGGCCGCTTCAGAGACGTGGTCGCCGTCGATCAATATAGGCACCGCGGTGCTGATCCCTGAGACCTACGTCGCAGACCTCGACGTGCGCATGTCGCTTTATCGTCGCCTGTCCGATGCGACGTCTAAAGAGGAAATCGATGCATTCGCCGCCGAGCTCATCGACCGGTTCGGTCCGCTGCCGCGTGAGGTCGATGCGCTGCTCGATATTGTCGGGATCAAGGCCATGTGTCGCCGGGCCGAGGTCGCGAAGATCGACGCTGGTCCGAAGGGCGCCGTCATCACCTTCCGCGATCGCTTCCCGAACCCGGTGGGACTTGTCCGTTACCTTTCCGATACGCCTTACGACATGAAACTTCGTCCCGACCAGAAGTTGGTCTTCAAGCAGAAGTGGCCCGACGAGAAGGCGCGCCTCAAAGGGTGCCGCCGTGTACTGAAAGTCTTGGTCGAAATCGCTGAGGAAGCCGTCGCTACCGCTTAGGCGATGATGGCCGGTTTACGCGGCTTGGCGAGGATTTTTTCGAGGCGGTTCAAGGCTTCGGCGGCGTTGCAATTGCCGCCGTCGATAAAGCTGTGGCGAGAATTCATAAGCACAGGCGACGGGTCCTCGCCGAACTTCAGGTCTTCCACCAGCGTCTGCATAGTGCGCATGACCTTGCTGGCGTAGAAGCGGTCCGCATACGGCATGGCGAACAGGTAAACGTTCGGGCGAGGGCGGCACATGAAGTCAAGCGGCGCCAGCGCCATTGTCATGTAGACGCCGGCCTCAGAGAGCTCGTTATCCGTCTGGTCGACTTCATCGCCGAGCTCGATAGCGCCGAAGGCCAGAGCATCCCCGCGTGCCTGATGCTCAGCGACAATACGATCGAACACTTTCGTACCGAAGAACGGCGCTGGTCGGCCCTCGTCGTTGATGGTGCCGGTGGCTAAGGTTGTGGTCAGGACACGTTGCGAGCGGAAACGGGCACCTGCGCCCTTGAGGAATGTCAGAACCTTGGGCAGCTCCGCGTTCGTCGCGATTAAGTCGACACCGGCCTCGGACCATTGGTCTACGGCGTCGTCATCCCAGTCTTCGGTGATTGCAGCGATTGGCAAGCTGCGGAGATCTGTCTGACGGCGGATCAATTTGACGATCGGCAAGCGATGCTCAAGTCCAGCGCCCAGGTGGACCACAAGCGCGGAGGCGTGGTTGTTCTCTAGAAGTCTGAGCGTCTGGCTCGACGTCAGCGGAGCCACGAGGTCCTTCCACCCCGTTTCACTCAGCATCGACAGCACCACCGGATGCGGTTCGGTGAGAATCGCGGCGGGCGCCTCATCACCTTTGGTAGCTTTCACCGGCATGTTGTGGCCGAGGCTGGCGATGCCTTGCAGGCGTATGGCGGCTGCGCAGGCGTGAAGCCGCCCCTGGATCGCGCGGCGCAGGGCGCGCGTGACTGCCTCTGTGCGCTGTGGTAGCGCTCGTACGACGATGACGTCTTCGTGGCTCTGCAGCGGCAACGGATCGTTCAAACCGAGACGCACCACCAACGGTGTGGTGCCCGCCCGGGTAAGCAAGCCCGCAATCTCCGCGTCAGGATCTTGGCTACCGCTCACATCGGCGAGGCAGACGCTGCATTCACCGGAGCTTGGAATGGCAAAGCCTTCGCTAATCAGCGATTGGCGCCACGCCGTCTGCGCCTGACGACCCAACAAACGCACGGTAAAGACTGATCGCTGCCCGCCATCTCTCGTCACGTGTCTCGGCCCCCTTGCTCTAACTGCGCTTGGAGCTGCTCTATGCAAATATCGCCCCGTTCTCGGTCGAGGAACAATCCAGAGAGCGCGCGCTCCTCATAACAGGGCAGGGCAGCGAGGAATTCTTGCGGCTGACCCCAAGGTCCAATCTCGCGATACAGCAGCGCGGTGCGCTTGCCGACATACCGCCAATGCCATGGTTCATAAGGGTCTTCAGCATCGAGATAGGTGTTGCCAGGGGGGAAGCTCAGAATGAACCCGAACTGCCAAGCCTTCGTCTCGAAGCAGCTATAGCTCCGGTCCGTTGCGCGCATGAAGCGGCGGTTCACATCGATGTCCACGGCGAGACCGAGCTGGTGCTCGGACGTCCCAGGATGAGCCACGGTGCCCTTGCCATTGTTGAGATCGTGTAGCGTCGATTGCGTGGCATGGCTGCGATAGCCGGAGCGCAGTGAGAGGCGCTCGCCTTCCAGGTTGCAGGCCTTGATCAGCAGCGAGAGCTGCTCCGGCAGCGAGGTTCCGTCGAACGCCGCACGGCGAATGCGCATTTCTTCAACGCGCGGTGATTTCGACAGCGGAATGCCGAAATCGACGGCGGGAACGAGGTCCTTCGGCACATATTTTCCGTCGAGGCGGAACTGGCCTGACACGGGGCGGTTGATCTCGAAGGACCGGTCGCGCGAGCGATTGGCAGCGTAGCGTCGCGCACCAAAGGCATCGCGGAAGATCTGGCGCATGTGCCGGTTGAGAGCTTCGGCTTCGGTGAGACGGCCTTGCTTCTCATAAACACCGGCAAGCAAGCGAATATAGAGGCTGAGTTCGGGATTGTTCGATCCCTTGGCGCGTTCTTGCGCTTGGAACACCTGTTCATAGAGGTGCTCGGCGTCCGACAACCGGTCGATGCGCTCGTAGATCGGGGCCAACAAAAGTGCAGTCTGCACCGTGTCCTCATGATCCGGACCCAGCTGCGTTTCGCGCAAATCATGAGCGGCCGCCAAGAGGCCTGCAGCAGCGTAGGCGCCATCGCTGGCGAGCGCATAATAGCCGCCCACTTTGGTCATAGCCTCAGCGGCGCGGAGAAGCTCTAGACGGCCGCCCAGCACCTTCGGTCCGGAACCATCAGCAGGCAGAACATCCACGAACGCCGGCCGGAACGAGTCGACCAACTCAGCGAAGCTGTCGTCGGCCTTTTCGTGCTCCGCCAGGTGGTCTTCGTCATCGTGACCACCCGCCGTGGCGTCGCCCGCCCGCTCGAGGAAGCCTGCTGCAATGACCGCGGCGCGGTCGGCTCGGCCCAGAGACAGATCAAGCTCAGCAATGCGGCGGTTGATCTCCACCCGGCGTTGATCGGTGAGTTCCGATGAGGCGGCATCGGTCAGGACCGCTGCGTAGTGAAAAGCGGCGCTGGCGGCGTTGTCGGAGGTGTAGTGAGCGTCAGCCACGGCCAACCGGCGCGCATTGAGATCGTCCGGTGCACTCTCTTTCTGCTGCTCGTCCCACGCCGCGAGGGAGCGGTCACCGAACGCCACAGCACGGGAGAAATGCTCCCCGCCGCTGAGCGCATCAAAGCGGCTCCATGAGGCGTCGGGATCAACGCGACTCACCAACGTAAACGCTGCTGAGTAGCTGATCGCTAAGAAGCCAAAGCTCCAAGCTAAGACATTGCGTCCGCGCACGAGTGGGTTTCTCCCATGATACCCCGTTGGCTCGAACGCCGAATATCGGCACGCCGAACCTCACCAAGGGTAGACTATGCCACCGTGACCACCGGGGCAATCGGTGTAACGGTGCGTTAACGCTGAATTTTGAAGGGGCCGTCCTGCCATGACCGAACATTTGACTGGCCGCCGCCGTCTTTACCTTCTTCGGCATGGTCACGTGAACTATTTTGCCCCTGGCATCACAGACTTCACCCAAGTCCCGTTGACCGACGATGGTCGTGCGCAGGCGCAGTCTGCGGGAAGGGCGCTGGCGTCAGTCGACTTCGACGCTGCTTTTTTTTCAGGCCTTCCCCGCACCCAAGAGACGCTTTCGCTGGTGCTGGCGGAGAATGCTTCGGATCCGCAGCCAGAGGGAATCGCCGGTTTCGCCGAATTGCGCGGTGGCCACGTCGAGGTCGAAACGCCTGAAGAACTCGCCGCCCGTCTCGCCTTCAGTTTCGACGACGCGCATTTGCCTGGTGCGTCGTTCCTCCCCGACGGCGAGCTCTTCGCCGATGCCGAGGCGCGCTCCGTGGCGGCGCTCGATGAGATCTTGTTCCGCCGCAGCTGGCGCCGCGCGGTGCTGGTGGCGCATGAGGGGATCAACCGCATTCTGCTCGCACACCTCACCGGTGGTGGCCTCAAGGCTGTGAGCCATTTCGAGCAGGACCTCTGCGGCATCAACGTTCTCGATTTCGACATCGTGCCTCGGCTCCATGGGCAGGGGCTGGAAGTGGCTCGGGTCATCCTCAAGGCGGTGAATGTGACGGCCCATGACCCGGTAAAGCAAAGCCTCGAGCGCACGTCCCTCGAACATATGTTCGGCATCGATTTCGGCGGCGCCCGTCCCACCGACGAACGGCTGATCCCTTCGAAGGCGAGCTAACCCCTTCCGATCGGGGCCGACCGTGCTTACGTCGCTAGGGCAAAGCAATGAAAGGCGCGCCCATGACCGCAGCGGATGAAGTCGACTACGAAATCCACGGCCACGAGATGCAGTACGTGGAGGTCGAGCTCGACCCCGGCGAAAGTGCCGTCGCTGAAGCTGGCGCCATGATGTACAAAGACGCCTCGATAGGCATGACGACCGTCTTCGGCGACGGCTCAGCGGCCAGCCAACAAGGCGGCATTCTAGGCGGCCTGCTGGGTGCGGGTAAGCGCCTCCTTACGGGCGAGAGCCTCTTCACCACGGTCTTCACCCATGGTGGCCAAGGCAAAGCACGTGTCGCCTTCGGCGGGCCGTTTCCGGGCTCGATCCTGCCCATCGACCTCACCAAACATGGCGGCAAAATCGTCTGCCAGAAGGACAGCTTCTTGGCGGCAGCCAAAGGCGTCCAGATCGGCATCGACTTCCGTAAGCGGATCGGCGTCGGCCTGTTCGGCGGCGAAGGTTTCATCATGCAGAGTCTCGAGGGCGACGGCATGGTCTTTGTCCATTTCGGTGGCGCCATTCGCGAGCGGACGTTGGCAGCAGGCGAAGAGCTGCATGTCGACACGGGCTGCCTCGCGGCGCTCGAACCATCCGTCGACTATGACATCGTCATGGCGGGCGGCGTGAAGAGTGTCCTGTTCGGTGGTGAAGGGCTGTTCTTTGTGAAACTCCGCGGGCCCG
Source organism: Parvularculaceae bacterium (assembly GCA_013215175.1). Lineage (GTDB taxonomy): Bacteria > Pseudomonadota > Alphaproteobacteria > Caulobacterales > Parvularculaceae > Parvularcula. The sequence goes on from JABSRH010000011.1 coordinate 8,807, forward strand.
GCAAAGTCTGGCTGCAGAGCTTGCCGTTCTCACGCCTTGCTGGCCGGATCCTCGCCAACGCTGGTCCAAGCGGGCAGGGCGAAAGCTCCGTCCTCGGCGGCGTCGGCGATCTCTTGCGCGGCGACTAAGGGCGTCCCGAGGTGGTTCCGCTCTCCCTCTTCCTAGTCTTGGGTCTGCTCGGCCTTCTCAGCCTTGGCGGACGGCGCCCCAAGCCGCGTGACGGCCAGTCGCCGCCGGATAAGAAAAGGAGCGGGTCCAAGTGAAGCGCTTACGAGGCTGGAAACGCTAGGGCAGAGCGCCTAACTGGTGCTCGCCCCGTTTCCGTTTGAGAAAGCCAGCGCCTTGCCCATCCGCATTCCCAATGACCTACCTGCTCGTCCCGTGCTGGAGCGGGAAGGCGTGCGCGTCATGGATGAGGCGACGGCGGTCCGTCAGGATATCCGCCCGCTGCGCATCGGTTTGCTCAACCTGATGCCCAACAAGATCGAAACGGAAACTCAGTTCGCTCGGTTGATCGGTGCCACACCGCTCCAAATCGAGCTGACGCTGATTCATCCGACTACCCATCAACCCAAAACGGTAGCTCGTTCTCATCTTGATGCCTTCTATAGTTCGTGGGAGGACATTCGCGACCAAAAGTTTGACGGCTTCATCGTCACGGGCGCGCCGCTCGGCATGATGGCTTTTGAGGATGTCCGCTACTGGCCTGAACTTGTGGAGATCATGGACTGGACGCGCACCAATGTGCATGCGCCGTTCTTCGTTTGCTGGGGCGCCATGGCCGCGCTTTATCATTTCTACGGCGTGCCAAAGATCAAGCTCGAGCAAAAGATTTCAGGGGTCTTCCCCCATGAGAGCCACAGCCCTGGCTGCCGTTGGCTCTTAGGCTTTGACGATATCGTCCGTATGCCCGTTTCGCGATGGACCCGTGTTTCTGAGCAAGGCTTAGCGGCAGCGAAGGGTCTACGCGTGCTGCTCCGCCATGAGGAGGCGGGGGCGGGTCTCATCGATGATATCGAGCAGCGACGGCTCTTCATGATCAATCATCTTGAATACGAGTCCGACACTCTCGCCCAGGAGTACACGCGAGATCTAGCGATAGGTGAAGCCAATGCGCCGTCCAACTATTTTCCGGACAACAACCCAGAGGCCGCACCGGTCTCGACATGGCGAGCTCATGGCCATTTGCTGATCAGCAACTGGATCAACGAAATTTATCAGACCACGCCTTTTAACCCGAGCGACATTGGCCAGTAAGCGTCGTCACGAACCGCGCGGCAACGCTGTACCGAAGCGGGCCGCATAGTACTGACCGATCTGTGCCGCGGACCCAAAGTAGGGATGATCGTTGCTGATCTCGGGCTGGATCTTCGGGAACAGCGGCGAGGTTTCCGCCAGGATCAAGGTCGGACAGTTCCACTGGCCTTCCCCAAGGCGCTCAACCAAAGCGGCGCGAGGGTGTTCAAGAGGCTGATAAATGATCTCTACACTGTCCTTGATCGCGGGATAGTAGTGCAGCAGGCCCCATATCTCCGCGCACTCCGGACAATATTCGCGACGGTTTTTGCTTTCGAAACCTGGCGGCAAAAGGAATAGAAGATCACGCATGCGTGACTGTTGCGCCGGTCAGTAGCGGCTTGTCAAATCGTGTCCCGCAAGCACCTCTGTTCGCCAGCTCGGCCCTTAAGCGAAGCGCTCAAAGCGCCGATCGCAGCTGGTATCCAGGCGGATAGGCGATCTGGACGGTCGTGATCATTTGCTCCCCACGCCAAGTCGTTCTTTCTACGGAAAAAAGCGCAGAACCAGGCTTGGCTTCCAGGAGACCTGCCACGTGTTCATCCGCCTGAATGGCGCCGAAACTCACATTGCCACTGGCGTAAGGGATGTGCCGGATGAGCCATTCGTTGGCGCTGACCTTGTCGAGCGGCGCCACCCGAACCTCGGGGACAGCATCGATGTTTAGCCAGCGGTCCTCAAAGGCAAACGGCTGATCGTCAGCCATGTGGAGGGTTTGCAGGTGCAGCACACGTTGTTCTGTGCGCAGCTTCAGATTCGCGGCGATGACGTCCGGCGCATGTCTCTCTTCGTTTAGCAGGAGATTTGGATGATAGCGCTGGCCCATCGCCTCGACCTCGTGCCGAATGATTGGGATCTCCAGGCGTGCATGTTGTTTAGGCAGCTCTAAGATGCGTGTTCCCGCTCGGCGTTTGCGCTCGATGAGGCCTTCGTCCGCGAGGGTTTGCAAAGCTCGGTTGATGGTTGCTCTGGCGCATCCATACTCGTCTGCAAGTTCGATCTCCCGCGGCATCAAAGCGCCAGGGCTCCACTCGCCTGTGGTAATCCGTGTACGTATATCCGTGCTGATGAAGAGGTGGCTGCGTTCGTTCATAGCTCGCACCTTAGCGTGGCCATGGTGGCGCGGAAACGTGCGTCGATAGCTTCACGCTGGATGTGCTGTCCGCCTCGAACCACATGGCGGCCAGCGGACCAGACATCGATGATAGCTGAGCGTGGGCAGGCGAAGATCCACGCGTCGAGGATCTGATCGCCCGCCAGACCATCGAAGGCGGCGCTGTCGAGATCCAGCGCTATCAAATCGGCCAGGGCACCGGGACGGATCTCTCCGGCATCGCGACCCACGGCCTGAGCGCTATGTTTTGCCGTCTCCTCTAGCAGCAAGCGACCACACGAGCGCTGGTCATCTGCCAGAACACTCCGCTGCCGGCGTTGTAACCGCTGCGAATATTCCAGAAGCCGCAATTCCTCCGTGAGGGATATAAAGACATTCGAATCCGACCCAACGGCGATCTTGCCGCCCGCGTCTAAGAAAGCGCGGCCCGGAAAGATACCATCCCCCAAATTGGCTTCCGTTATCGGGCATAACCCGGCAATGGCGCCAGACTCGGCAAGATCAACGGTTTCCTGGTCCGTGAGATGGGTGGCATGGACAAGACACCACCGCTCATCAATGCCTACGTGATCCATCAGCCAACGGACTGGTCGCTTGCCGTAAGCCGCTTGAACCGCCTCGACCTCTGCCGTTTGCTCAGCGATGTGGATGTGGATCGGCCCATCGGTTGCTAAAGTCTGCACAAGCTCGAGGCCCGCGGGCGTCACCGCGCGCAAAGAGTGGGCAGCCACGCCCAAGCAGGCATCCGCTGGCGAACCCTGCATGGCCTTTCTGATATGTTCGTAGAGATCAGTAAACTGCTCAAGATCACATCCAAAGCGCAGTTGCCCTCCCTCCAAAGCCCTCCCATCTAAACCGCCTTGGCTATAAAGGACCGGCAAATGCGTGTACCCAATTCCTGTCAGCTCGGCTGCGCGTAGCAAGCTGCTCGAAAGCTCGGCAGGCTGATCGTAGGCTTGACCGCCCGGCTGGTGGTGGAGGTAGTGGAACTCGCCGACGCTGGCGAAACCAGCTTCGAGCATCTCCATCTGCACCTGGGCAGCGATGGCCTCGATTTGTTCAGGTCCAAGGCGCTGTAAGAAACGATAGAGCAACTCGCGCCAGCTCCAGAAATCATCACTGGTGTTACGTCCCCGATATTCCGTCTGCCCCGCGATCGCTCGCTGAAAGCTATGGCAGTGGATATTGGCGGGAGAGGGGAGCAAGATATCCACGACATGGGATCCGTGCGTGGGCTGTTGCCTTGCCTCGACACGCTCGATGCGACCGGCAGGACTGATGGTCACCGACATGTCGTCCTGCCAACCATCTGGGTCTAACAGCCGTCGAGCGAAAAGAGTCTGCACTGGCGCCACTTGTCATCCCTTGCATTATGTCTATACATATATCGCGAAGCATCCGACATTTAAAGCCCCATGCCCGCTGATCAGTCTTCGTTCGTGCTCAGAAATGCCTCGGTCGCCACGATGCGCCCAGGCGGGACGGCGTACGGCTTGATGGGCCGCGGTGCTGTGGCCGTCGAAGCCGGACGGATCGCTTGGGTCGGCGCTGATCTCGACCTCCCGCAGACCCACAAAGACCTTCCATCAATCGATCTCGAACGGCGCCTGGTCACCCCAGCCCTCATCGACTGCCATACCCATCTTGTGCATGGCGGCGAGCGTTCGCGAGAGTATGAAATGCGCCTGCAAGGTGCGACGTACCAGGAGATTGCCAACGCCGGTGGCGGCATCCTCTCAACCGTGAGAGCGACACGGGAGGCGAGCGACGATGAGCTCTTTGCCCAAGCCCTCGCGCGCCTTAAGCGGATGCAAGAGCAGGGTGTCGCGGTCGTCGAAATCAAATCGGGCTACGGCCTCACCGTCGAAGATGAGCTCCGGCAGCTTCGCGTGGCCCGACGCTTGGCAGATGAGACCCCGGTCAAGGTGCTCACCACCTGGCTCGCCGCGCATACCCTACCGCCCGACTTCAAGGGACGGCCGGACGCCTACCTGGACGAGGTGGTGCTTCCTGGCATGGCCATAGGCGCCCGCGAGGGCCTGATCGATGCCGTGGATGGCTTTTGTGAGACGATTGCGTTCACAGCGGAGCAAATCCAGCATGTTTTCAACGCAGCAAAAGCTCTAGGCCTCCCGATCAAGCTGCATGCTGAGCAATTGTCCAATCAAGGAGGCGCAGTTACGGCGGCGAGATCTGGTGCTCTGTCCGTCGATCATCTCGAATATCTCGATCCGGCGGATGCGCCGATTCTCGCGGCTGCAGGCACCACAGCGGTCCTGCTGCCTGGTGCCTTCTACACGCTGCGAGAATCTCGACGTCCGCCGATTGATGCTTTGCGTGAGGCCGGTGTGCCCATGGCGGTGGCTACGGACTATAATCCGGGCACGTCGCCTCTCACCTCTCTATCACTTGCCATGAACATGGCCTGTAACCTGTTTCGCCTCACGCCAGAGGAGGCCTTGGCGGGGACAACGAGGCAGGCGGCGAAGGCATTGGGAATAAACCAGGACTATGGCTTGATCGAGGTCGGTTACCGAGCATCGCTCGCCGTTTGGGACGCTGAGCATCCCGCGGCGTTGAGTTACCGCATCGACGGACCCGCACTCTATCGTTTGTTCACGGAGGGAGAAAATCTGACGTGAAGTTGACTCCCGGTCAGGCCACACTCGATGTCTTAGAGCGCCTCTATGAGGGCAGGCAGAGCTTTTCACTGGACCCGGCCTGTCGACCGTCGCTGGAGGCCTCGGCGGCCCGCGTTCAAGCGGTAGTTGACGGAGACGAGGCTGTCTACGGCATCAATACCGGGTTTGGAAAGCTGGCTTCAATTCGTATACGGAAGGCGGATACGGTAACGCTGCAACGGAACCTCATTCTTTCGCACAGCGCCGGCACGGGCCAGCCTCTGCCTATCCCCGTGGTCAGGTTGATGATGGCGCTGAAGCTGCTGTCCTTAGGCCGTGGCGCCTCGGGTGTTCGGTGGTGCGTCATCGAACAAATCGAGCGCTTCATCGCCGCCGATATCGTCCCCGTGGTGCCGGGGCAGGGGTCGGTCGGCGCGTCGGGCGATCTTGCACCGTTGGCGCACATGACCGCGGCGCTGTTGGGCGAAGGGAAAGTCTACCACCGAAGTACCATGGCCTATGCTAAAGACGCCCTCGCCAGCGCGGGGATCGACCCTCTCGTTCTCTCCGCCAAAGAGGGCCTTGCGCTGATCAATGGGACCCAAGCTTCCACGGCCCTAGCGCTCGCTGGCCTGTTCCAGGCCTGGCGGCTGGTCCTGGTCTCGCTGACATCAAGTGCCCTTTCGGTAGATGCCGCCATGGGGACCAGCGCGCCGTTTCGTGAGGAAATCCATACGCTCCGAGGCCATCCTGGCCAGATCGAGGCCGCCCGACGTCTGCGCGAGCTTCTCGATGGCTCAAATATTCTGACAAGTCACATGGATGGCGATGATCGTGTACAAGACCCCTATTGTTTGCGGTGCCAGCCGCAAGTCACGGGCGCTTGCTTAGACCTTCTGCGTGAGGTTGGCCGTAAGCTGACGATTGAAGCGAACGCCGTCACGGACAACCCCTTGGTGATGCCCGACGGTGACATCGTCTCTGGCGGTAATTTTCACGCTGAACCCGTCGCTTTTGCGGCCGACCAGATTGCGCTCGCCATCGCAGAAACGGGTGCCATCTCTCAACGGCGCATCGCGTTGTTGGTCGACCCGGCGCTCAGTTTCGGCCTGCCAGCCTTTTTATCGCCCGCACCCGGATTGAATTCAGGGCTTATGATCGCTGAAGTCACGTCTGCTGCCTTAATGAGTGAAAACAAAGCGCTTGCGAACCCGCGGTCCGTGGACTCAACCCCCACTTCAGCCAACCAAGAGGATCATGTCTCCATGGCCTGTCACGCGGCACGGCGCCTGGCAGAGATGAATGAAAACCTCGCCGGTATCCTGGCGATCGAAGTGATGGCGGGCGTTCAAGGCATCGAGCTGCGTGCGCCACTCAGAACGAGTGGAGCACTAGCATCCGTGATGTCAGGCGTTCGACAAGCCTCCCCGTCGCTTCAGGACGACCGCATGCTGAACGACGATATCGATGCCCTCAAGGCACTGGTATCGGCTCCTCAGGACAACATCCTGGAGCACGGAGCAGGGGCCTCACCCATTCTGTTGCAGGCCTCAGCATGAACCCGGTGACAATCCACCTTGGCGATGGTCCCGTGATCCTGGGTCAACCCCATTGCGGCACCTTTGTCCCCAAGGCCATCAACGCCAACCTTAATGATCAGGGCCGAGAGCTTCTCGATACGGATTGGCACGTCGATCAGCTTTATGAGGATCTACTGCCGCAAGCGACTGTCGTCCGCGCTAACTTTCATCGCTATGTGATTGATGCCAACCGAGATCCGTCCGGCCAGAGCCTCTATCCTGGGCAAGCCACCACGGGTCTAATCCCAGAAACAACGTTCGATGATCAACCTATCTGGCGCGAACCTATAGCGGCCCAGGACATCCGTGAACGTCTGTCCTATCACCAAGCCTATCATAACGCGCTTCAACGGCAGATAGCCCGGATCAAGGCCCAGTGGGGCATTGCTGTTCTCTACGATTGCCATTCCATTCGCTCGTACGTGCCGAACCTATTCGCGGGCGAGCTTCCCGTCTTCAATATCGGCGATAATGGGGGACAGACGTGCGCAAGCGCGCTCTCGCTCAGCATCAAAGCCATCGCGTCGGGTCAGGAACGCTACACCTACGTCGCCAACGGACGGTTCCGCGGCGGATGGACCACGCGGCATTATGGACAACCTCAGAACGGGGTGCACGCCATCCAGATGGAGCTTGCCCAATCGGCCTATCTCGCCACGGAGAAACCTCCTTTTACGTACGACGCTGAGAAAGCGGGCGACCTTCGGGCCGTGCTTGCATCCATCTTGAAGGCCACCGACGAATTTGCACGCGAGCATGCTCGCGAAGGAGCTGGAAATGAACAACCCACGTAGCAATAAGCGTGACATCAAGAGCCCTCACGGACCTGAATTGAACTGTCGTTCCTGGGTGACCGAAGCGCCTTTCCGTATGCTTCACAATAATCTTGATCGGGAAGTTGCTGAAAGCCCTGATGAACTCATTGTTTATGGCGGCATTGGTCGTGCCGCGCGCACCTGGGCCGATTTCGACCGCATGGCGGAGACCCTCAAAACGCTGGATGAGGATGAGACCATGCTGGTGCAGTCCGGCAAGCCCGTTGGCGTCTTTAGGACGCACAAGGATGCTCCGCGGGTTCTGATTGCCAACTCCAATCTGGTACCGCACTGGGCCAATTGGGATCATTTCAACGACCTCGATCGCAAGGGCCTGATGATGTACGGCCAGATGACCGCAGGCTCATGGATCTACATCGGTAGCCAAGGGATAGTTCAGGGTACCTACGAGACTTTCAAGGAAGCCGGCCGCCAGCACTATGGAGGCGATCTCAAGGGCAAATGGATCCTGACCGGTGGGCTTGGCGGCATGGGGGGCGCTCAGCCGCTCGCCGCCGTACTGGCAGGCGCCTGTTGCCTTGCCGTGGAGTGCAACGAGGAGAGCATCGATTTCCGCCTACGGACTCGTTATGTCGACGCCAAGGCGACCAGTCTCGACGAAGCCCTGGCGCTGATCGATGAATGGACCAAGGCTGGTGAAGCAAAATCCGTCGGCCTACTGGGCAATGCCGCTGAGATTTTTCCTGAGCTGGTAAAACGCGGCGTTCGTCCCGACATCGTGACGGACCAAACTTCCGCCCACGATGTGGTCAACGGCTATCTGCCCCTCGGTTGGAGTGTCGAAGAGTGGCGCGAGAAACGAGAAACAGCACGTGAAGAGGTCGAAAAAGCCTCCCGGGCTTCCATCCGCCAGCATGTTCAGGCCATGCTGGACTTCTGGCGCGCTGGCATTCCTACCCTCGATTATGGTAACAATATCCGTCAAGTAGCGAAAGAGGAGGGGCTCGACGACGCTTTTGATTTTCCCGGTTTCGTCCCTGCTTATGTCCGCCCCCTGTTTTGTCGCGGCATCGGCCCGTTCCGTTGGGCGGCGCTATCGGGTGATCCGGAAGACATCTACAAGACCGATGCGAAGGTCAAAGAGTTGATCCCGGACGATCTGCATTTGCACAATTGGCTGGATATGGCCCGTGAACGGATTGCCTTCCAAGGCCTCCCGGCTCGCATTTGCTGGGTTGGCTTGGGTCAGCGTCATCGCTTAGGGCTAGCCTTCAACGAAATGGTGGCATCCGGTGAATTGTCAGCACCCGTTGTCATCGGCAGAGATCACCTCGACAGCGGCTCCGTGGCCAGTCCCAACCGAGAAACGGAAGCGATGATGGACGGCTCTGACGCTGTGTCCGATTGGCCCTTGCTCAACGCGCTGCTGAACACGGCGTCTGGTGCCACATGGGTGAGCCTGCATCACGGCGGCGGTGTCGGCATGGGCTTCTCGCAGCATGCCGGCATGGTGGTGTGTGCAGACGGAACCGACGACGCCGCGAGACGTTTAGAGCGCGTGCTGTGGAATGACCCCGCCAGCGGCGTGATGCGGCACGCCGATGCGGGCTACGACATCGCCAAAGACTGCGCCCGCGAGCAAGGATTACACTTGCCGGGTATTCTTTGACAGCCTGATCAGGGCCGCCCGGGGGATCAAGTGCGCAAAGCGTCAGCCTCGAAATCACAACCGACTGCGCGCACAATCAATGTTGTCGCAAATGGGATACAAAAGCCTTTGTGCTACAATTCCTCAGCTTCTTCAGGCTCTTCAATCACAAGGCTCATCCCATCAAACGCCGGTGTAACATGCTCAGGCGTCCGACTCGCCAGCGTTTCATAGTCCATCACCACATGCAGGTTCGTCAGCACGCCGCGCTTCGCACCAGATCGTTCGAGGTACTCAAGTGTCTTGTCGAGATGCAAATGGCTGCCATGAGGTTTGTATTGGAGGGCGTCGATGATCCAAACGTCTGGCTGACCGATCAGCTCCCAACTCTCTTCATGCAGACCATCGAGGTCGGGCGAATAGACCAGACCGCCAAACCGGAAGCCGTGCGACGGGACGCGGCCATGCGTCTGAAGAAATGGCATCACGGGGATAGGCCCAGTCGGGCCGTCGACCAGAACCTCGTCGCCTTCATGCGGGAGGCGTTTGTGATCCAAGACCGCAGGATAGGACGAGCCTGGCTGCTGCTCGAAACAATAGTCGAAACGCTTCAAAAGGTTTGGGCACGTCTGTTCAGAAAAGTAGACCGGCACACGAGCCATGTTGCGGATCGCGATCACGCGAAGGTCATCAATCCCATGAGTCTGATCGGCATGGTCGTGCGTCAGAAAAACAGCATCCACGGAAGGAATATGATTGCTCAGGAGCTGTTCCCGCATGTCTGGAGACGTATCAATGAGCAGGGTGGTGAGCGGTCCCTCAAAGGTCCCCTCCTCGTTCGCTCGCTGCACCACAAGAGAGCAACGTGTACGCCGGTTCTTAGGGTTCGTGGGATCGCAAGCTCCCCAGTCGCCACGGCCGCCCTCACCGCCAATGCGCGGCACACCGCCCGAGCTACCGCAGCCTAAAATGATCGCGCGCAGCTTCATGGCCGAGGCGCCTTCGCAAACAGGCGGAAGAAGTTCTCGGTGGTAGCTTCCTCGACGACAGCCAGAGGCTCGCCCAACAGCTCCGCAAGGTATTCCGCTACCAACGTGACATAAGCCGGCTCATTCCTCCGCCCACGGTGCGGCACAGGGCTCAGGTAGGGACAATCTGTTTCGATCAAGAGCCGGTCGAGCGGGACTGCACGCGCCAAAGCCCGCACATCATCGGCTTTCTTGAACGTCACGATCCCCGACATCGCCACATAGCCGCCGAGCGCCAGGCCCTGCTCCATCAGCGCCATCCCGGACGTGTAGCAGTGAAGCAGCAGCGGAAACGGTTTGCGAGCATGCGCTTCGGTCAGCATACGCTGCATGTCTTCATCGGCATCGCGCGTGTGAACGATCAACGGCAATCCAGTTTGTTGGCTGGCTTCAATATGAGCGGCAAACACCCGCTTTTGATCGTCGCGCGGCGAATATTCGTAGTGGTAATCAAGGCCGCACTCGCCGATCCCCACGACGTCTTCATGATCTGCCAGGGCGATGAGGTCTTGCGCGGTGACGTTCAGAAAGTCCTTGGCGTGATGCGGATGAATGCCTACCGACCGCGTATAAGCCTCAGACCGCGCTGCAATCTTCGCAATGGCTTCGGTGCTATCGAGCCGGTCTGAGATCATCAGCATCGCGCGCACGCCAGCTTCCTCAGCGTTGGCTAGCACTTCCGTCAAATCGTCTTCGTAGAGCTCGCCGTGGAGATTGACGTGGCTGTCGACAAACATCAGTGAGCTGCCTTTTGACTTTGCCGCCGCAAGGCCATGCCGACCATCAACGCCGTCTGTGCGGCGTCAGCGGTCCCAGCTTCGCGGAACAGTCTGTCTGTTTCATCAAAGGCATCGAGGCGCTGCGAGCGCTGCTCCGGGGCCGCAGAAAGCACGCCTCGTCGAAGCCGGTCCATGATCAACCCGCGCGCCTCTTCGGCGACGAGCTCGTTGTTCTTAGCACTGAAGGGTCTCGTTGCAGCCAGGAGATCACCGCCAGGTGGCACGGCAGCGAAGAATGTATCCGCCAGTTGGAGGGCGTCGCTGCCCTCACCTGCCGCAAGCTTCAGCGCCCGGCCGGGCGCGCCGTGGGCGGCCTCAACAATGCCCGGAAGATCAGACGAAGCGAAATCATCGTGCTCGCGTAACCATTCTGTCAACGCATCATCGCCCACCGGACGCAGAACAATCCTCCGACAACGACTGATCAGTGTGGGGAGCAAACGGGAAGTCGATAAGCTCAGCAGCAAGAAACAGGTCCCAGCAGGAGGCTCTTCCAGCATCTTCAACAGACTGTTCGCCGCCGAACGGCCGAGGTGATCCGCCAGGTCAATGATCACCACGCGCCGGCCCGTGGTGGAAGTTTGATGCAGCCTGGAAATGACGCTCCGTGCGCCTTCGACGTCGATTTCCTGGCGCAGCTTTCCGGTCTTTTCGTTGACTGAGCGACGCAACGTCAAAACATCAGGATGACTGCCAGCCGCAATCAACTGCCGCGCGGTTCTATCGGCCGTGTTGAGGTCTTGCGATCCCGAAACAATGGCGGCCGCGAGTTGATAAGCCAGCGTCGCTTTGCCCTGCCCTTCGGGCCCGAGGAGCAAAAAGCCGCCTTCAAAGGCACCGCGCGCCAGCAGCGTGTTCACCTCATCAATTGTACGCGCATCGCCCACGAAACGGGGCGCCTGTTCAGGAGGCAGAATCTCGTCCATCTGCGTCGTCTAGCAGGGTCGGTAGCCGATCGTGAACCAATTTCATAACCGCCTTTGTCACGTCCTCTATGGGCTGTGCCGCGTCCACCACCGCAAGACGCTCCGGCTCCGCGTCAGCAATGTCGAGAAACGCCGCACGAACGCCCTCGTGATAGGCAACGCCTTTTGCCTCGAACCGATCAGCAGCGCCGCGGGAGGCGGCTCGCGCCAGACCAACTTCAACCGGCAGGTCGAACAACAACGTCAGGTCCGGCAGCTTTGGGACCACCGCCTTGTGCAACGGGCCCAGCGTCTGCTCGCCCACATTGTGTTGATAGGCACGGGTGGAGTCGAAAAATCGATCGCAGAGCACCACAGCTCTTCGGCGGAGCGCTGGCTCGATGGTCTGGCGGACATGCGCATCCCGCGCGGCGTTCATGAGCAGCGCTTCAGCCAGAGGCGACCAATCCCGATCCTTGTCGAGAAGCAGCGCACGCAGCGCCTCGGCCTCAGGCGCACCGCCAGGCTCCCGGGTCAAGACCACCTCGTGGCCTCGCTGCTCTAGCGCCTCGGCTAGCACACGGATCTGGGTGGACTTGCCTGCACCTTCGGGACCTTCGAAGGTGATAAACGTCATTGGTCGGCCTCAGGCGGTGTCAGTAGGCTGATCATGCCGAGCTGGACCTTCTGCAAGAACGAAAGCCCCTCAACTTCAGCTGCGGTATAGAGCGGGTACTCACGAGGGCCCTCACCGGGGATCGAGAGCTTCAGCACACCTACGCGGTCACCCTCGCGAATGGGCGCACGCAGTGGGCCCTCATAGCTCAGCTCCGCCTTCGCGCCAGCAATCGCTGACTTATGCAAAATGAACCGGACTTGCTGATCAATCCGCAGCGGGACGGTTTCTTGTTGGCCAGCGAAGACAAGAGCGTCCCCGACCACCATATCTTGGTTAAAAAAGATGCGATCCTCGAAGCTATCGAACGCGGTATCCATCAAGTCCAAAGCAGCGGCCCGTCGGGCTTTGTCGCTATCGAGGCCACTCACCACCACCACACGGGCCAGGCCGTCACGCTCGGCCAGTCCCACAACACCGAAGCCTGCTTCATCCGTGTGGCCCGTTTTCATACCCATCGCGCCCTCCATGTTCCCAAGGAGCGGATTGCGATTGGCTTGCGTGATGTTCGACCAGGTGAATTCAGGGATCGAGAATAAGTACCGGAAGTCAGGATGCTCGTTCCAAATGATCCGGGTCAGGGTCGCGAGATCGCGCATCGACATCCGCTGCTCCGGATGCGGAAGGCCCGTGGGGTTGGCAAAGCTCGACTCCTCAAGCCCCCAAACCCGTGCTCGCGCGTTCATCAGCTCAGCAAAGGCAGCCTCGCTACCGGCGATGTTCTCGGCCACGACGATACAAGCGTCGTTACCGGATTGAACAACAATCCCCTTCAAGAGATCACCGACAGCAATCTCGGTGTCTACCAGCACGAACATTTTCGAGCCGCCGGTTCGCCAAGCCTTCTCCGAGACGGTGAAAAGTGTCTCCGTACTGATCTTACCCTGCTTGATGAGGTCAAGCACGACAGCCACCGTCATCAGCTTGGACATCGATGCAGGCGGCACGGGCACGTTGGCCCGCTTACCGAAGAGGACTTTGCCAGTCGCCATGTCCATGATCACGGCGTTCTTGGCCGAGGTCCGAACAGCTGCCTGCTGGGCCTGGGCGCCAGCCAGAAGGGATATAAACGCTAGAACGCAACAGAAAGCCGATGCCCGCACGGTCAATTTAAGGCCTCTTGAACGACATGCGCGTCAGCGAAGCCAAGCGATTTCGCCTGCGAAAGAGCCGCTTCAGCACCCGCCTCGTTAGCAAAAGGACCCATACGGACGAGGGTCAAGGATGCTCCGCCGCGCCGACGACTATGCAGTGCTACCGGGCGATCATTGGGCAAACGCGAGACCGCGCTCGCGGCGTTATCAGCGCTCGAAAAGGCACCCACTTGGACAAAAAACGTGCCGCTAACAGCCTGTGCATAGGGCGCTGGTTCGGGCGGCGGCAAGGTCACGAAGACAGGGTCTCGATCCAAAATCGAAGGGTCGAGATCGGCAAGGATAATATCGGCTTCATCGCGCAAGTTCTCTGGCTCAGTGAAAGGCTTCAGCGTCGGCAGAGGCCGCGTCGCCGCCGCCAAGGATTGCCCCCGCTCCCGTTCACCGGTCCGCGTGATAGCGTCTTCGATCCGCGCTGGGCCGATATAGCGGACCCGAACCGTGGCCACGCCAGCTTTCTGCGTGCCCAAACGGCGAGCCGCCTCTTTCGAAAGGTCCAGGATCCGGTTGTTGGCGAACGGCCCGCGGTCATTGACGCGAAGCTTGAGCCGTTTGCCATTTTGAGGGTTGGTCACTTCGACGATAGACGGCAACGGTAGCGTTGGATGCGCTGCGGTCAGGCGATCCTCGTCGAAGACTTCGCCGTTGGCTGTCAGGCGTCCATGAAAGCCGGGTCCGTACCAGCTGGCAAAGCCCAGTCTGTCATAGCTCGGCTCTGCCTTGGGGACGTACCAGACGCCGTTGACTTGGTAGGGTTTGCCAACTTTCACGTGCGGATTGGGCTGCCCGAGGCCTTTGCTTGCCTGGCGCCCACCAGTGGACGAGCAAGCTGCAGCCAAGACCAGCAGCGCGAGAGCCGCGAGGCGCGTGAAACCCGTTTTCATGCCGCGATACCCTTGTGACATACGTGCATATGCCTTCCCTTAGCCAAGGTTAAGGGCCCCTTAAGGAACGGGTCAACTCAACAGACAGCAAGCCGTCTCATCCGCTTATTCGTTGGCCTTAGCGGACGAAGCTCACGGCTGCTCCAGCAGATCGAGCGCCTCGTACACCGCACGACGCACCACGCGGTGCGATTCGTTGGAATAGGGCATCAACTGGGTGAGGTAGACCACGGTCACGTCATGCACCGGATCAACCCAGAACGTCGTGCTCGCCGCTCCATCCCACATATATTCGCCAACGTGTCCGAACCCCTGGTCATCGGGTTGCCAAGGACCCGTACGAACCGCGAAGTCGATACCGAACCCGAACGCCCCCTTCTCCGGCAAGAAGCCCTCATCAATTACCGTGTCCGGCAGCTGATTGGTGGTCATCAGCTCCAGGGTATCCGGTTGGATGATCGTCGCATCGCCGAGCGATCCCTCGTTCTGCAGCATCAGCGCGAAGCGCATATAGTCATCGATCGAAGCCACCAGGCCATGACCGCCATTCGTTTGAACCGGCTTGGTCTCCCAATGCGTGTAGACCCCCGACTGGTCAGCGCGTTCGAGGCCGCCTTCCTCGGTGGGCTGATAAACAGCGGCGACACGGTCGCGATCACCCGGCGCCACGACATAACCCGTATCGGCTAGTGCTAGCGGATCAAAGATGCGGCTT
Organism: Parvularculaceae bacterium; assembly: GCA_013215175.1. GTDB lineage: Bacteria > Pseudomonadota > Alphaproteobacteria > Caulobacterales > Parvularculaceae > Parvularcula. Next base: position 23,983 of record JABSRH010000011.1, read on the forward strand.
TGCAGAAACGCTTCAAACGTCTGGCCACTGAGGACCTCCACCAAGCGCGCTTGGATATCCACCGAAACGCCGTAAACCCAGCGCTCGCCAGGGTGACATTCAAGGGGCAGCGTCGCCATTTCTTCGCTGAACTGCGCCAGTGGTTTCGTGGGATCCAGTGGGTTGAGGGCGCGCGCCGCCTCGTCGACGGGACCATCACCCCAGCCATAGCCATAACATGACGTGTGCCGAAGGATATCGATGACCTGCAGCGGGCGCTTCGGCTCCACCAAGATCATCTCGCCGGCCTCATCAAGCCCCTCAAATACCTTCACGTCCGCATATTCCGGGAGGTACTTCGATAGCGGATCATCCAGCGCGAAGAGTCCCTCTTCGTAGAGCGTCATGAGGGCAACGCCCGTGACCGGCTTGGTCATCGAATAGATGGCCACCAGCGTATCCCGATCCCACGCACGATCCGCCTCAAGATCCGCAAAGCCCTCAGCCGCGAAGAACACTTCCTCACCGCCCTGGTAGACCAGCACCGCAGCGCCCATGACCAGCTGATCCTCAACGATGCTCGCCATGGCGTCCTTCAGAACGCTGACATCAGGACCGGTGGCCTCACTCGTGGTGGGCTGTTGGCAGGCGGCCAGCGCGCCGAGTGCCACCGCGGTCAATCCTGCAGCTAGGCTTCGATAGATCATGTGTGCCTCCCCAGGCTTTTTTCTTGAGGGTGTGGCGTTCGGCCCGGAAAAGCTAGTGACAGAGGCGTCAGAGAGCGCCTGTTTGCCAGAGGCGCACCTTCAAACCGCCGTGAGGCATCCACGGACCGGGGCGCTCCCACTTTAGGCCCGTGGCCTTCGCGAGATCATCGTGGCTGGTGAGCAGGCCCACGCGCCAACCTGCAAAGCGCTCGCGCATCACCGCGCCGAACGCTTTATAGAGCGCAGCCAGCTCCTTCCGGTCGCTCAAACGCGTTCCATAGGGCGGGTTCACAATCACCAAGCCAGCAGGACCGTCCGGCCGTGTCACCTCGCTCACCGCATGCTTCGCGAACTGCGTCAGGTCGCTGAGACCAGCGCGCTCGGCGTTCTCTTGGCTCGCTTTCACGGCACCCGCGGCGCGGTCGCTGCCGAGGAACGAGAGGCCCGTCTCCCTCTTGGCCTTGGCCAAAGCTCGCTCACGGATCGGACTGTAGATCTCATACTCAAAGCTGGCGAATTGTTCGAAGGCAAACGATCGAGCCCGTCCCGGCGCCAGGCCAGCGGCCACTTCAGCGGCTTCGGTGACAAACGTTCCTGATCCGCACATGGGATCGAACACAGGCTCATCACCACTATACCCGCAGGCTCTCAACAAGAGCGCCGCCATGGTCTCGCGCACGGGTGCGCCAGCGACGTCTTCCTTGAAGCCGCGCTTGTGCAAGAGATCGCCAGAGGTATCGACGCTCACCGTGCACTGATTGTTATCCAGCCGCAGGAAGAGCGTCAGTCCCTCTTTCGCAGCGATCCCGCCCACTTTACCTGCTGCTTTGAGCAAGCGCTCCGCCGCCGCGCCGGAATGATAAATCTTCGACTTCTTGCAAGTTGCCTCGGCCCGCACGCGGGAGTCCCCGCCAATCACGAGGCCAAGCGGCACTTCGGCCAGCTTCATCTCCAGATCGGCAAGACTGGTCGTCCGGAAACTCCCTAAGCGGAGCAACACGCGGCTCGCCCCGCGCAACAGCAAGTTGGCCCGCCAAACGTCGGCCCAGGTGCCCTGCCAAGTCACGCCGCCCCGCGTCTCCTGCGCCCGCGACCAGCCATGCGCCTGCACTTCCTCGAGCAGCCAAGGTTCCAGCCCCGGTGGGCAGGAGGCAAAAAGGTCAAAGCGAGGTTGGTTCACGGTTGTGGCGTCTTCTCTTCGAGCGATTGGATATAGGCCTCGTACGACTGCTTGGGCCGTAATTGAAAGCATTCTCGTAAGATCGCTTGCTCAATCCGGTCAGCGCGGAACACGCGAAAATCGTCCCGCAGGGTGCACCAGCTCGTCAACGTCCAAACCTGCCCCCAATATTCCAGGCTGAGAGGATGAACCAAGCGCGCCGATTCATCACCCTCGGCGTTCCTATAGCGAAGCTCTAGTGACCGGCGTTCCCGCAGCGCTTGTCGAAGGATGGGCAAGGTTTGATGCACGCCCTCCGGCATGGCCGCGGTCAGCGCGATATGGTCTGAGAAGTCCTGATCGCGCCGATCACTGGGCAGCACCGCTTCAATTTTCACCAGCAAGGACTGGGCGGCCTTGGCGAGATCGGGATCACCAAGCCGCGAAACCATCCGCATACCCAGCTGCAACGCCTCGACCTCAGGATGGCTCATGGTCATCGGCGGCAGAAAAATCGGCTCCCGGAGGATATAACCGACCCCGCGCTCGCCCTCGATGGGCAAGCCCGAGGCCGTGAGGCTGTCAATGTCGCGATAGAGGGTGCGCAGCGACACCCCCAGCGCGTCGGCGAGGTCTTGGCCACGCCAAAGGCGACCGCTCCGGAAGAGCTGGATCAGCTCAAACAAGCGGTCAGTGCGCCTCATCGACCAAACGTCGCCACGACCGTGTCATGCCGCATACTGACGGAATCCGCCCTGATCGCCTGCATAAACGGTGCCGCTTCGGGCAAGGTAGGCAGAGCTTCAGCCGCCTTCTGTGCCGCATCCATACTGGCCCATTCAACGAAATCTAGCCACTTGCCATCGGCGCCTTGAACAAGCCTACGGCTCACGAAACCATCCGCCTTGGTGAGGAACGGTTCAAGCGCCGTGGAGGCTTTGACAAATTCGTCAGCGGACACGCCGTCATTCAGTTCGAAGGTCACGGTTTCAGCAATGGTTTGGGACATGGAATACTCCTCAACTCGTTGGTATGAGGAACGCCTATCACGCCCCAACTGACACCTGTCTGTCAGTTGGGTTTGTATCGATGCCGACCCAACGACGAAAACAGACTACTCGTCCCCTGCCACACGTTGTGCCAGCGCAGCGGCCATGAACTTGTCCAAATCGCCGTCGAGTACCGCGTCGGGCGATGGGCTCTCCACTTGCGTGCGGAGGTCCTTCACCATCTGGTACGGTTGGAGGACGTAAGAGCGGATCTGGTGACCCCAACCGATGTCCGTCTTCGTCGCCGCTTGGGCGTTGGCCTCTTCCTCACGGCGCTGCAGCTCTTGCTCGTAGAGGCGTGCACGGAGCATGTCCCAGGCTGCCGCCCGGTTCTTGTGCTGTGAGCGTTGAGACTGACACTGCACCACGATGCCCGTGGGCTCGTGGGTGATGCGGACCGCGGAGTCTGTCGTGTTGACGTGCTGACCACCCGCCCCTGACGCGCGGAAGGTATCGATACGGCAGTCGCTTTCGTTAATCTCAATCTCGATCTTATCGTCGATCACCGGGTAGACCCAAACCGAAGCAAAGGACGTATGCCGCTTGGCCGCGGAGTCGTAGGGGCTAATCCGAACCAGTCGGTGTACGCCGCTTTCCGTCTTCAGCCAGCCATAGGCATTCGAGCCTTTGACGTGGATCGTCGCTGACTTGATGCCTGCCTCGTCGCCGGCCTGTTCTTCGAGGATCTCGACCTTGTGGCCATGCTGCTGCGCCCAACGGGTGTACATGCGCAGGAGCATGCCCGCCCAGTCGTTGGACTCCGTCCCGCCAGCACCTGCGTGCACTTCGAGATAGCTATCGTTGGTGTCGGCCTCACCTGACAGCAGCGCTTCAAGTTCCGCCTGCTGAGCACGTTTGGAAAGCTCCTGCATGGAGCCCTCTACCTCGTCGACCGAACCGGTATCGTCCTCGGCCTCCGCCATTTCGGCGAGCTCGAGGAGATCCGTGCGCTCCTGCTCAATTTCCGTCAGTGCCGTGATGGCATTCTCAAGCCTAGTCCGCTCCTGCATTAGCTTTTGCGCTTCGTCAGGATTGTCCCAGAGGGTCGGGTCTTCGGCTTTGTCGTTTAGCTCCTTGAGCCGGGCGTTCGCGACGTCCCAGTCAAAGAGACCTCCTCAGCAGGGCCAGCGATTGCTGCACCTGCTCTGAAGCATGTAAAATTTCTGCGCGCATGGGTGTTCCTAAGGCTGAAGCGGGGATCTAATCCCCGCGAGCCTGAGGAGCAAGGGCGTTGTTTAAACGTCCTACGGCTTCGCCGCGACTACCTCGATCTCCACAAGCCAGCCTGGTGCGGCGAGGCCTGCGATTTCAAAGGCCGACCGTGAAGGCAGGTTGGGCTGCTCTTCGGTGCCGAAGAACTGCGTGTAGCCCGCCATGAAGCCGTCGAAATCCATGCGGCCGAGCTCGGGATCGGCCACGAGATAGGCGCGCATCATGACTACATCGCTCATGGAGTAGCCGGCCGCTTCCAGGCGAGCTTTCACAGCGTTCAGAACACTGACCGTTTGGGTCTCGGTGTTGCCGTAAGTCGCCACTTCCATGGGGCTACCGCCCTCGATCACCGCTGCAGGCACGGCGCCGCTGGCGAACAGCAGATCCGATCCGGCGGTCACTTCCACCGATTGCGAGATCGGGAAAGTCGACCCTGGGATCGGGTTGCGGGTGACGGTGCCTTCGGGCGCTTCCACCGTGCCGCCACCGCAGGCGGTCAGCGCGAGCGCGGCAACAGTCAGAAGAGTGAACATTCTCATGAGTTTGGTCCTCGTGTTCGTTCGTTAGGTCGCCGCGGCGATGGCGTTCACTGCGCGGTGGGCCGAGAGAATCGCACCCTCTTGCCATCCTGATAGCTGAGATAGGTAGTCCCCGGCAAAGGCAATGCGCCCATCGGGTTCCCGCAGCACCGCGTAGGGCGAGCCGTCCTCCGCTTCGCCATTGCGCAGCAGCCAGGCCCAGCCACCCTTCGAATAGGTTTGGTCCATCCAGTCGATGTTGTAGCCCGCCACGACGTCCTGATCGAAGGACTTGTGCATGGTCCGGCCAAAGCCCGCGGAGGTCTCCAGTTGCTCTGCAAGGCTGAGCTTGTTCCAAGCCGCAGCTCGCGGTCCCGCGGTATAGGCGCCAAGCATCACACCGGTCTTTTTGCCGTACCCGGATGAGGGATACCAATTCTGCATCGGCAGGCCGTCAAGGCTGCTGGCGCCGCCGTAGACGCCGTCATCGAGCTCCCAAAACCGGCGCTTGGCCGACCAGGCAATTTTCGACGTGTGTTCGTAGCGCTTTGCCCCTTCGGTCACAGCTTTTCGGTGATCATCCGAAAGCTGAAGGTCCGCTTTCGCGAGGATGGGTAGACCCGCCGTCACCACACAGAAGTCAGCCGTTAGCGTTTCTTCCTTACCGTTGCGACGCTCGCGCACGCGACAGCTCACAACACCCTCATTTTGGCTGATGCCCACAAGCTCCGTGCCCATGCGGCGCTCGGCTTTCACATGGCGGTCAAAGGCCTTCACGATGGAATCCATCCCGCCTACGGGCTGCATCAGCGACGTCTGCCACTCGATCCAATCGTAGGTCGAAAGCGCAACGCCCAGCTCATCACTGTTGGCGAGTTCGGCCAACGGGATGGGCTTGAGCCCATCCGGCATCTTGAGGCTAGCATCGAGGTGACCGACCATGCCCCCCCGGTAGGATCGGTTGAAAGGCCCCTCACTGCCCGACATCGTGCGCTGCTCGAGGAACTTACGCACCTTCGCGGCGTCCTCCGCCGCCAAACCTTCGGTCAGGATGCCGTGATCAAGCCCTTGCAGCGCGACATCCTCGATCGCCTTTTGGATCGAATACCGCACATGGCGGTGGCGCATGCGCTGCCCACCCTGACAGCTCGGGCTGACAAAGAACGCGTTCTGATTTTCGTAGAGAAACGGCTCAAGCGCGACACCGAAATTCTGACAATAATTCAGCAGGTTGGTGTGAAAACCGGGGATACGAGCGGGCCCAGCATTGAAATAGTCACCCTCGGCGAAACGGACCGTCTGCTGACCGTCTCGGTGTTCCACCTTTTCGCCATCACGCCAAGTCCAGTTCCGGCCACCAAGCCGGGTCCGTGCTTCGACGATGGTGGTCTTATACCCGACCTTCTCAAGCTCGTGAGCCGTGGTGAGCCCGGCGATCCCGCCGCCGATGATCAGGACCGATTTCCCCGTAGCGTGGACCTTGAGGGCGGGCGCCACCGCCTCGCTCGCGCTGGCCGAATAGCCGAATCGAAA
>JABSRH010000110.1 GCA_013215175.1 Parvularculaceae bacterium
CGAAAGGCGGGGCAAAAGTCAGATAACGATGCTGTAAAGGCAGCCATCGCGCAAAGTCCCGCGTTCGTTGTGTTTGGAAGCATCAATGAGCGCATGTACATGCAAGAAGTGGGTGCACGGTCGATGTACATCCCGGCTTCGTTTCCTGGGGCCGTCATCCGCCGTCATACCGGTACTCCCTTCATGGGTTACGCGGGAGCTGTCTACATCGTGCAAGAATACTGCAACGCGTTGTTCGATGCGTTGTTCTTCATTCTGCCGCACGCGAAGGACCTGGATCAGGTTGCACCAACCCACTCCAGAACGGCAATTTCGATTGCGTGGACGGATGAAGCCCGGCGGGTGCTCGATGAAGCCGTTGCAAGGCATCCAGTGTTGACGCGGATTTCTGCGGCGAAAACGCTGCGTGAAGCAGCCGAAGAACAGGCACGAAAGGCCGAGAGTAGCGTGGTCGAGCTCGACCATGTCCTGGCGTGTAAAGAATATAAAAATGAAGGAGAGGCGGCTTAGACAGGGTGTTGCGTCGGATTCCTGGGAGCCCGATTGAGGAGACTGTATATGACCGCGTTCTGGTTTCGTCATAAGCGTGACAGCGAAGTTGTGTCTGATCGCACACAATACCGACTATATATGGTCTTGGTGCTGCCGATCGCGCTAATTTGCGTCATTTTGCGACGTGTTCCGCTTGCCGGGAGCAAAGCGGGCGATATCTCGACTGTCCGTACCCCATTCATCAGTGAGGTGATGGAGTTGTCGCACAATGTCGTCCCTTGGATATTCATGGGGCGTTAGCCTCATCGTCTTTGGCGGGAACAATTTGTTTTCGTCGGGCCCGTGTCGCGGGGTGAACGGCGGCGAAGAGTGTAACAAAGAAGAAAGGAGTATTGCCAATGGCAAGTGACACCATGGCTTCGTCGCAGTCAGGTTTGACTGAAAAAGAGGCCCAGGAGTTCCATGCCCAGTTCATTAAGAACATGGGCTATTTCGCCATCATCGCTGGCACAGCGCACGTGCTAACTTGGCTCTGGAAGCCTTGGATTCCGGATGCACCAGGCTGGCGCACTGCGGAAGCCTTGATTGCGAACACACCACTTCAAACGCTGGTCGGTTAAGGAGAGAAATCATGCATAAATTTTGGATGCTTTTCGATCCCCGCCGAGCCTGTGTGGCGATCGCCGTTTGGGCTTTCACGCTCGCGATCATCATTCATTTCGTGCTGCTTAGCTCACCACGATACAATTGGCTCGATACGGCTCCGGCAGCTGAGATTGAAGTTTCGTCGCTCGATTTTGCAGCGACTGAACCACGGCAGAGTTAAGCCAAAGCGTGGGGTTGGAGCATCTCCAACCCCATTGCTCCGTATAAGGCATAACGAGCGTGCTCGTTTAGCGCCTAAAGTGTTCGGGCCGCCCAACCGAGCCAGACTGTTGCGTGGGGCATTTTGAGAACAAGACAACGGAAGGTCGTAGAACATGGCGCTACTGAGTTTCGAACGTAAGTACCGCGTCCGCGGCGGTACACTGATCGGAGGGGATCTCTTCGATTTTTGGGTGGGACCTTACTATGTCGGCTTCTTCGGGATAACTGCTGCTTTTTGCGCTGTGCTCGGAACGATGCTGATTTTCCTTGGGGCTTCCATGGGGGACACATGGAACCCGTGGCTAATAAGCATTGATCCACCTGATGTGGCTTATGGGTTGGCGGTTGCGCCATTAAATGAGGGTGGGCTTTGGCAAGCCATCACATTCTTTGCCACCGGCGCCTTTATTTCATGGGCGCTGCGCGAAGTCGAAATCTGCCGCAAGTTGGGGATGGGCTATCATGTCCCCTTTGCCTTTAGCGTGGCGGTCTTTGCCTACATTACCCTCGTAATCATTCGACCCGTACTGATGGGTGCGTGGGGCTATGGCTTCCCTTATGGCATCATGAGCCACTTAGACTGGGTATATAACACCGGGTACATGTACGGGAATTTCCACTATAATCCCGCGCATATGATCGCGATCACATTCTTCTTCACCACAACTCTCGCTCTTGCAATGCATGGTGGATTGGTCCTTGCCGCCACAAACCCTGAGAAGGGCGAAGAGGTGAAGACACCTGAGCACGAAAATGCGTTCTTCCGTGATTTCATCGGCTATTCCGTTGGTACACTGGGTATTCATCGCGTGGGTACACTTTTGGCGCTGAGCGCCGGTATTTGGAGTGCCATCTGCATCGTCATCTCGGGGCCGCTATATGAGGGCTCGTGGATCGAGTGGTGGAACTTCTTGAAGGATGTCCCGATGTGGGCTGATCCGGACGTAGCGTGAGGGAAGGAAAGAGATAATGGCTGACTATCAAAACATCCTCACTCAGGTACAAGTTAGAGGGCATACTGATTATGGTGTGCCACTCCAAACCCCGGGCGATGACCGGGACCTGATTACCGGTCATAACTATCTTGCCGGTAAACTAGGTGATGCCCAGCTTGGGCCGATCTATCTCGGGGCAACTGGCGTAGCCTCGTTGTTGAGTGGCGCGATCGCGATCATCATCATCGGCCTCAATATGTTGGCCAGCGTTGATTGGAACCCGCTCAAGTTTGTTTTCTTGATGCCGTGGCTCACACTTGATCCTCCGGGGCCAGAATATGGCCTTCAGGTCTTCCCCCCGCTCGCTGAAGGCGGTTGGTGGCTCATCGCGGGCGGCTTTCTGACGGCGTCAATTCTCTTATGGTGGATCCGGTCCTATCGGCGTGCACGAGCGCTGGGCCTTGGTACCCACATTACGTGGGCTTTTGCGGCCGCGATCTGGCTATACCTGGTGCTCGGTTTCTTCCGGCCTATCGCCATGGGAAGTTGGAGTGAGGCTGTTCCATTCGGAATCTTCTCCCACCTCGATTGGACAAACAACTTCTCCCTGATCTGGGGGAACCTGTTCTACAATCCGTTCCACATGCTTTCTATTGTGTTCCTATACGGATCGACGCTTCTCTTCGCTATGCACGGCGCGACCATCCTGGCCGTTGGCCGCTATGGCGGTGAGCGCGAGATTGAACAGATCGTGGATCGCGGTTCGGCGTCTGAGCGGGCTGCTCTCTTCTGGCGCTGGACAATGGGCTTCAACGCTTCGATGGAATCCATTCACCGCTGGGCATGGTGGTTCGCTATTCTTTGTCCGATTACCGGTGGCATCGGCATCCTACTCACCGGCACTGTGGTTGAGAATTGGTATGAGTGGGGCATCGCGAACAACTTCGCACCGCCGTACTAAGGACGACTACGACCCATAAAGATCAGAAACGCTGGAGCTGTCACTCCAGCGTTTTTTTGGGTTTCGCCCGAATGGCCGACCAGGTTTTTGAGAGCTAGCTGCTCTGATGGTGCTCCTGAGTTGCACTTGGTCATGGAGTGTGGTCTCTGAAGGCCAGCCCTTGAATGCAAAGCATCCGCTCCCAAATGTTGTGTATGGCAGACGCTGACCCGAAGATTCACCCGGAGTTGATGACCGCCCTTCGCGAGACCATCCAAGCGGTGGGCCCGCTGTCTGCGGACCAATTGCCCTCGCATTTGCGTCGGCAGCTTTTGTCCCAACTGGACGGTGACGCCGCGGTGCAGCAGCTTCTTCACTCGCTCTCGAAGTATTCAAGCGATCGAGATTGAGGAGCGGCTCGACCCACGCGGGCCAACTTGATCGGCCCATTCCCGCTGGTTTGCCCTGATTTTGCCGTGTTGCGCTCCCAGTTTGCCGGCGAAGCCGCATGGGTTAGGACCCAATGGCTATGTCGAAGTGGGTTGAGATGGGTCGGAAGAATGAGCTTCTGCTCCTGGTAAGTGAGGGTTGGCGAACGCGCCTGCAGAGGGGACCGCGGGAGGCGTTCCGCGCTTGGTTGCTTCTCGGTCTCTGTTTCGCCATCGCGCTGCCGATGCTACTGGGTTCGGGAGTGCACGCACTTTCGCAGCCCGCCGATGAAGCTCTTCCGGCTTGGATTGATGCAGAAGCCGTCGACGAGCCAACGCTCTTCGATGTGCTGCGTGAGCAGTCCTTGCAAGAGCAGTACGAAGTCGCGCGATTGTTGCCCGGTGAAAGCCTTGCCGCGCTGTTGGAGCGCCTCGGTGCGCTTCCCAATGATGCTGTGGCTGCGATGGAGGCGGTTGATTTAGCCATCGCGGAAGCGTCACGCGCTTCTGACCAACTGGTCCCAGCGCTGGCTGAAGGTGCAACGGTGAAAGTGCTTTTCGACAACCGTTCACTGACGATCTATCAGCAGGAAGGCGGCATTCCGCGCCCTGTCTTACAGCTCGAGGTGTTGGCGACGCCGACGCAAATGATCACTGCACAGAAGGGTGATGGGTTTTCGGGAAAGGTGACTGAGGTCGATCTCGAGCCGCGATACGTGGCCGTCAGCGGGGAAATTCGCCGCGCGTTTGTCTCCGCGGCGCTGGAAGCCGGTGTGCCTCGTGAGCTCGTTCCCAGCCTGGCCGATGTCTTTGCCTTCGATGTTGATTTCGTCCGTGAGATCTATCGCGGTGACCGTTTCGAAGTGGTGTTCGAAATGCTCTACGATCAGGAGGGGCGGGCGGTATCAGCAGGCGACATTGTGTTTGCAGGCCTCACATGGCGGGGACAACGGCACAAGCAGGCCTATTATCGGTTCACGCCACAAGGAGAAGACCGGGCCGAATTTTTTGCCGCTAACGGACGAAATCCGCGGACGTTGTTGATGAAGACACCCATCAACGGCGCTCAGGTCACGTCGAGATTTGGGCCACGTAGGCACCCTGTGCTTGGCTACACCATCGGCCACAAGGGCGTCGACTTCGGCGCTGCTATCGGTACGCCTGTGCTCGCTGCGGGTGATGGTCGGGTCAGTATTGCCTCGCCCCGCGGAACGTTCGGCAACTATATCCGTCTACAGCATCAAAGCGGGTATGAGACAGCGTACGCGCACCTTAGTCGGTTTGCGGATGGTATCGAGCCTGGTGTCCCTGTCAAACAAGGCCAGGTGATCGGCTATGTCGGCATGACGGGTCGGACCACCGGCCCGCACCTCCATTACGAAGTGCTTTTCGAGGGCGAGGCACTGGACCCTCAGGCTGCGAAGGTTGCTGTAGGCGACATGCTCACGGGCAAACGCTTGGAGAGCTTCCAAACAGCACGGGGTCAGATCGATGCCCTCCGTTTTCAGCCCTTCGCTGTGCCAAGCGAAACACTTCCTTAACCATTTCTGCGCTGGTTGAGGTGGACGGAGGTTCCCCATGCAAGATGACCCAGAGACTCAATTTGCTTCGCTTCTCGCGTCGCGTTTGTGCCACGACTTGGTCAATCCTGCAGGTGCCCTGAACACGGGCCTCGACGTTCTCGCCACCGAAGACGACCCCGACATGCGTCAGCATGCCGACGACCTGATCAAGACGTCCACCGCGCGCCTGCTGGCGACCATCGAATATGCCCGGTTGGCCTATGGTGCGTCGGGTGGTGCTGAAGGCGAGCTGGGTACAGAGGACATGCGTTCTATTGCCCAGCGTCTCTATGAGCACCTGAAGCCTGAACTCATCTGGTCCATCAGCGTTCCGGCTATGCCGAAGCGCCTGGCTCGCGCGCTTCTCAATCTCCTTCTGTGTGCAGAACGTTTAGCGCCACGTAAGGGCTCAAGCGTCACCGTTGAGGGCAGTGAGACGGGCTTCTCCATGATCGCTCGTGGCCCCCGGGCGAAACTGCCTGATGATCTGGCCGCAGTCTTTTCGGGCGCTGAGGCCCTCGCTGATCCTAAGGGAATGCCTGCTGTCCTCGCTTACAGGCTTGCCAAAGCGTCAGGGCTCAGCGTTACGGCCCAGGCGGGTGAGGATGAAGTCGTCGTCCGCGTTGGTTAAAAATCAACGCTAAGGCCTTATTCTTTCGTGACGTAAGGCGCCGCGGGGCTGTCCTACGATCAGGGAGGATCACCCATGGCCCATGGCTTGATAGTCGATGATTCCAGTCGCGTTCGGCAGATCATTGCTGCGCTACTTCAAGAGATTGGGATCGATGCTGTTGAGGCAAGCTCGCCTGTGGAAGCACTCCAGCGATTGGACGAGGCCACACCAGATCTGATCTTGCTCGATTGGGATTTGCCGAAATTGGGTGCCTTGGATGTGCTCACCGGCACCGTCGACATCGCGTTACCTCGTCCGACGACGCTGCTCATGGCTGCAGAGCGGGACCCAAAGAATTTCGCGCTAGCGAAGGCAGCAGGTGCTTCATCGTTCTTGCTGAAACCCTTCGACCGACACAGCTTCTTTGATGCTCTGCGTACGGCTGGCGTGGAAGTGATCCCAGGCGCGGCTTAGACGCTAAGGGCGATCCCACGTTTCAACGACCGGAGGGCATGTCGCGCTGCCAGAAGACGCACCACGTCGCGCGAGGATTCCGGGAACACTTTGCGGTCGGCTCTGATGCCGAAGGGGCCTGCCAGCGCGAACCACACCAGTCCCACAGGCTTCTCAGCGGTACCGCCGCCTGGGCCAGCCACGCCGGTGATGGAGATGGCGAGGTCTGACCCCGATCGGAGCCGCGCGCCAGCCGCCATCTGTTCCGCTACCTGTCGACTGACAGCGCCATGCTGCTGGATCAAGGCTTCGTCCACGCCCAACAGGTCTTGCTTCGCTTCGTTCGCGTAGGTGACAAAACCATGCGTGAACACAGCTGATGACCCTGGGATCGCTGTGAGCGCGGCCGAAACCAAGCCTCCCGTGCAGGATTCAGCCGTTGCCACGGTAACCTTCTGCGCCGCAGCTTCGGCGATAACGTCAGCCGCAAGTCGGTGGAGCGAGCTCTCAATCATGAGGCTGCCGGCAAACTAATCGTGGCCGTCGCTTGCGCGGCGATGCCTTCACCGCGGCCCGTAAATCCAAGCTTTTCGGTAGTGGTCGCTTTGACTGCCACGCGGTCGACACTGACGCCCATGATCTCCGCCAGTTGCTGACGCATGGCATCACGGTGCGGTCCCACTTTCGGCGCCTCACACATCAGGGTGACGTCCGCCAGAATGAGGCGCCCACCGCGTTGGGCCAGGCGATCCATCGCGTGTTTGAGAAACACATCGGAAGAAGCGCCGCGCCATTGATTGTCCGAAGGCGGAAAATGGTGGCCAATGTCGCCATCGGCTAGGGCACCATAGATGGCGTCGGTCAGCGCATGCATGCCGACATCGGCATCGGAGTGACCTTTGAGCTTGGCCGTGTGCGGAATGTCTACGCCGCATAGCGTCACCGACGAACCCTCCTCGAACGCATGCACGTCAAAGCCCGATCCCACGCGCGTTTCCATGTTCGTCTCCAAAAGGCGTTCGGCCATCACAAAGTCATCCGGCCGCGTGATTTTGATGTTATCCGCACGATCCTCAACCAGCGTCACGGGGATGCCTGCTGCTTCGCAAAGCGAAGCATCGTCGGTCATGTCATCCCGCTCAGCGAACCGCTGGTGCAAGTCCAGGATGGTGGCGAAGTCGAAGCCCTGGGGCGTCTGCGCGCGCCACAGTCCGGCACGCGGAACCGTTTCCAGTGTAGTTTGGGCTTCGGTCTCTCGCTTCAACGTGTCCGCCACGGGGAGGGCGGCCAGGGCCGCACGGTCCCTGGCGGCAGCAGCAATAACCTTCGCGATCGTAGCGTTGCTCACCAGGGGCCGGGCGCCGTCATGGATCAGCACGATGTCTGGCGCGTGGCGAGCGATGGCTTCGAGGCCCAGCCGCACCGACACTTGCCGCTCCGCGCCGCCCGGTACGGCCGCGGTCACCTTGTCCAGGCCCGCAGCGCACTGGGTGAACAGCTCTGCGGCGCCGTCAGCGATGACCGCCGTCACTGCATCGACTTCGGGGTGCTGATGAAATCGGGTCAAGGTACGGCGCAGCACCGACTGACCCGCCAGGTCTTGGTACTGCTTAGGAAGGTCGCCACCGGCCCGCAGGCCTTTACCGGCCGCCACCACAAGGACATGAACTCGCATGGCGATCCTTTGGCAGATGCTGGCCAGTGCCGCTAGGCCAGGGGACTCGTTTCCAGGGCGCAAAAGCGTTAAGATGTCCCCAGCTGGTGGGAAGGTGCCATGGACACCCTTGTGGATATTGCCAAAGCCGTTGTGATCGCTGTCCTCTTGGGGCTGGTGATGTTGTTGCTCGGCATTCTGGGCGCGGGCGTCCTATGTTCGGCCGAGGGTTCTTGCCAGATTGCACATGGTTTGGCCGAAGCTTTAGGCGGTGACGGAAAGCCCTTTTCGATCAACGGTACAGCGCTGGAACTTATCGCACTGCTTTTGGCGACCGGTTTGGCTATCAGTTTGGTGCCAAAGCCGCCCGTTCGTTGGCTTGCTGGCGTTTTCATGGTGCTGCTGGTCGCGGACGGCGCTTTGATGGCGCTTAAGCCAGCCGTTCCAGCTTCGGTCGAACCGGCGCCGGAGAGCGTCGACGTGCCGGATCCCGTCCAGGAAACTCTATCGCCCGCACCTCTGGTCCAGCTGCCAGCCTGCGAAGCTGGCACGTTCCGGGCGGAGGGCAGCACGGATCCCTGCATTCCTTGTTCGCGTGAAGTCACGGTCGCGGCGCCAGCCACGGTGTCCTTGGTGCCGCTGCGTACCGGTGCCCATTGGGTCTACGCCTCGGATGCTTTGGTGAGCGCGGGCGAGGGTGATATATCGGTAGGCGCCTTCATGACCAGTCTGGGTGAAACCACGGGCCTCTGTGACGCGCCAGCCTTGCTGGTGTTCGGATCCGCCTCTTCCGACGGCCCGCCAGAGCGCAACCGTCGTCGCTCTCGGTCCCGAGCTGACAAATTGGCGAGCGCGGTCGCTGAGACTTGTGGCTCGAACGTCCAAACCTTCGCGATCAGCTTGGGCCAGTCCCAGCACGATAGCGATGACGAGGCCGACCGTCCTGTGGCGATCACGCAAGTCTTCCCGCTGTCGGATGACCCTTTGACAGCGAGAGCGATCCTCGACGAGCTGGGTTATGCGTTGGCCGAGCAGGGGGCCTCGTTCCCACTTTTGGCACGTCGTGATCGTTTCCCTGATCCTTGGGTTTCTCCTGATGGTGAGGACACCCGCCTCGATGCTTTGCCGCGACCTCAAGTGATGGAGGTTGTGCCTGCGCCGGGCGCGCCGACATCCTGCGCCGTTCCTGGTGCTGCGGGGCTTGACGAAACCGCGATGCTGCTTCAGTAGGCGCGCTCGCGCAGGTGAGCTGCGCCACGTCGAAGACCGCAGGCACCCCGTAAGCCCTGCCGAGACGGCTGAACCAGCCTTCCGGGCACCGTCAAGCTGAGCTTGTGATCGGTGTCGTTCTCCGCCGCGGCTTGGTGATCTTGCAAACAGGCGGAGATTTTCATGCCCCTCACAAGGGAAGACAAGAAGGATCAGGTTGCCTGGTTCGAAGGTGTCCTCAACGACAACGAAGTCGTTGTGGTCATGAAGAACGCTGGCCTCACAGTTGCTGAGGTTTCCGATCTTCGAAATCAAATGCGCGAAGCGGGTGGCGGCGTCAAAGTCGTCAAAAACCGTCTCGCTAAGATCGCTATCGGCGATCGTCCAGGCGGCGAGGTCAAAGACCTTTTCGTCGGCCCGACCGTTATTGCGTATTCTGAAG
>JABSRH010000111.1 GCA_013215175.1 Parvularculaceae bacterium
GTCACTGGACAGCGGCCCGTCAACCGCTAGTCTCCCGGCTTCAAACACAAGGGAACCCTCTCGTGCGGATAGCCTCACTCCTTTTCTCTCTTCTTATGATTGTTGCGCCGGCGCAGGCGCAGAAGAACGGGCCTACCTTTACCGGTGTGGGTTCGGGCGCTCGTGCCTTCGAGCAGCTTGATGACAAGCTGCCGACGCCGAACGTCTTCCGCGCTGCGACGGGTGAGCCGGGTCCGGCTTACTGGCAGCAAACAGCTGACTACGACATTGCCGTCGAGCTCGATGAAGATGCCAAGCGTATCAATGCGTCGGAAGTTATCACGTACACGAACAACTCGCCGCATGAGCTTCGTTACCTTTGGGTCCAGCTTGACCAAAACCGTTTTGCTGACGGCAGTCTTGCGCGCACGTCGCAGCGTCTGGCCGATATTGGTCGTCGCCCTGGCTCGAACACGTCTGCTCGTTTGAGCTTTGGCGCGCTGGCCCGGATCGAAGCGTTTGAGCAAAACGACTACGGCTTCAAGATCGAGAGCGTTGTTGGTGATGGCGGTGATCTTCCGTACACGATTGTTGATACGATGATGCGGATTGACCTGCCGAAGCCTCTACGCCCAGGCGGCAAGACGGAGTTCGCGATCGCTTGGTCGTTCAACATCATCAACGAGAGCGTCGTTGGCGGTCGTGGCGGCTACGAAAGCTTCCCTGTCGACGCAGAAGAGCCAACGAAGGACACGATCTTCTTCCTGGCTCAGTGGTTCCCGCGCATGACGGCGTTCACGGACTATGAGGGTTGGCACAACAAAGCTTTCCTTGGTCGTGGTGAATTCACCCTCGAGTTCGGCGACTACAATGTCGAGATCACCGTGCCTGCTGACCACGTGGTTTCAGCAACGGGTGTCCTTCAGAACCCAGGTCAGGTGCTGACCGCTCAGCAGCGTCGCCGCCTTGAAGAGTCGAAAACCGCTGACAAGCCCGTCTTTATTGTGACGCCGGAAGAAGCCCTCGACAACGAAAAAGAGGGTACGGACAAAATGAAGACCTGGAAGTTCAAGGCGGACAATGTCCGGGACTTCGCATGGTCGAGCTCTCGCAAGTTCATCTGGGACTCCATGGGTTATCGTCAGGACGATGAAGAGAACCCGCTGGTCATGGCGATGAGCTTCTACCCGAACGAAGCGATGCCAGTTTGGCATCAGTACTCGACGGAATCCGTCATCCACACGATGGACGTCTACAACAAGTTCTCGTTCAACTATCCGTACCCTACGGCACAGTCGGTAAACTCGTGGGAGCGGGGTGGCATGGAATACCCCATGATCACGTTCAACGGCTATCGTCCTAATACAGAAGATGCCCCGAACGGTGAGATCACCTACACGCGCGGTACGAAGTACGGCCTCATCGGTGTGATCATCCACGAGATCGGCCACATCTACTTCCCGATGACGGTGAACTCGGATGAGCGTCAGTGGACGTGGATGGACGAGGGTCTCAACACCTTCCTCGAGTATGTCGCTGAGGTCGAGTGGGAAGAGAACTATCCTGCGTTCCGCGGCAAGGTGAACGTTCTGGACTATATCGATGATTATATGACGTCCTCGAACCAAGTGCCGATCATGACCCAGTCTGACTCAGTGGTTCAGTTCGGTCCGAACGCTTACTCTAAGCCTGCTGCCGCGCTCGTGATCTTGCGGGAGACGGTGTTGGGGCGTGAGCTGTTTGATGCTGCGTTCCGTGAATATTCTCGCCGCTGGAAATTCAAACGTCCGGCCCCGGCTGATTTCTTCCGCACCATGGAAGAGGTGTCTGGCAAGGATCTCGACTGGTTCTGGCGCGGTTGGTTCTACACCACCGACCACGTGGACATTGCGGTCACGGGTATGTCGACGATGAAGATCTCGACGCAGGACCCTGACATCGAAGCTGACTACAAGCGAGATGCCTTGGCCGAAGCTGAGCCCGAGCCTCTGATCCAAAGCCGCAATCGCGAAGAGGGCCTGAAGACGCGTTACCAGCGCCGCACAGACCTGCTGAACGATTTCTACAATGACAATGATCAGTTCGAGCCGAACAACAAACAGCGCAATGCGTTCAAGAAGTTCCTCGAAGGTCTCAATCCGCAAGAACGGGCTCTCTACGATCGCATGATGGAGCGCGACCCGTTCGTGCACATCATTGAGTTCGAGAACAAAGGCGGCTTGGTCATGCCAATCCCGTTGCGTCTAACGTACGCGGATGGTTCGACTGAGGACATGGTCCTGCCTGCTGAAATCTGGCGCTATGATGCTGAGTCGTTCAGCAAGGTGATGGTCACGGACAAGGAAGTTGTCGCGGTGGAGATCGACGCTCACAACGAGATCGCTGACGCCGATGAAGCCAACAACCACTTCCCACAAAAAGTGGCGAAGAGCCGGTTCGAGCTCTACAACAACTCGTCGAGCCGCACGAACCAGATGGCCGATGCGCTGGTTGAGCTTGATGGCGATGACAAAGGAACGGACACCGATGAAAAAGGTGCTGACGTTCCGCTTGAGCCTGCAGGCGGTCAGCAATGATCCGAGCCCTGACGGGCACCTTGGTGGGGTTGGCTGTTTTGGCAGCCAACTTCACAGCCTCGGCATGGCACCGCATGCCCGAGGTCTATATTTTGGTGGAAGCTCTCGAGGTTGATGACCAGCCCGTAGCCGCTATCACGGTGCGCTTGGAAGCCGAGGATGCCCTCGTCATGGTGGCCGAGAAGCACGGCGTGAACGCTAGCCTCGATGATCCCGCGGTTCAGAAAGACTTGTTGGCCGCGGTCGGCCCGGATCTGACTTTGTCAGCTGGCCAGCCTGAGCCTTTGGGCGTCGAGGTCGATGGTGACACCGTGTTTGCTTTCTTCACCGGGGATGCTTCGACCACGATCATGAAGGCGGAGGTGCTCTCCGTGGCTTACGATTCGTGGACGAACTATGTGCGCGACGAGCGCGATCCTGGCAGCGAGTCCCAAATGTTCACGCAGCGTGGACCGATGGTTGACCACCAACACTAGGGCTGGCCGGACGCCTCTGCCTGGCGGCCGGTTGGCCGTTGCTTCCAGTCTTTAAGCCGAAGAACTGGCAGAACTCGCTCGCAAGTCGCATATCACCTAGAGAAGTAGGGTTCATATCTATGCGACAACCGCTCGAAGACGTGCTGGCCGACGACCCGGAGAGGGTGCGTGCAACCTCTTTGGCTGAGGCCGAGGATCAGCTGCGATCGGTCTTTCTCGCGGCGCAGGGCCAGGCGAATGCCTATTCCGCTGAGCGCCTACAGGAAGTTTTTGAGGTGGCTGAACGTGCGCTAGCACTCTCTGAGGCCTTCCCTGTTCCCGAAACACATCGTGCCAAAAGCCCCGCTGGTGCTTGGTGGTCCCGCATTTCGGGTTTGGCCAGCAAGTACGGCGTGGGATTGTTGCTCGCCGCCTGCGCCCCGCTAGTCGCGGACTCGAGCGTCACGTTGGCGATCGCGTCGGGGGTCGGCGCCGTGTGGTCGCTGGCCGCGGCGCGCCAGGCTGACAAGGGCCTCGCCTTGCCCAAGCCACCGCCACCGAAAGTCGTCGAAGCCAAGATGCGAGGCTTGCTATCGGCCGCCGACCGATCGTTGCTTTCCATGACCGCGCCGCGAGCGCTTGAGGCACCTTCGAAGGGCCGTTCGGATTTTCAACAGGAAGATGTCCTACACCTGATGCAGGACATCTTGGCCCTGGGTCGCGGTGACGATGCCAACGAAGATGCAATCTATGCAGCGCAGAATAGCCAACGCCTACTCAAGCGTGCCGGATTTGCCGTGGTTTGGGACGGGTCGACCGAACTGTTCGAGGTCATGAGCGACCCATCCGTATCAGGAGAAATTCTGCTGAAACCTGCGCTCGAGCATAACAGTGAGCCGACCAAGACCGTCTTTGGCGTCAAAGTGCGGGGTGGCGGTGCATGACAAACCATTATTTGGGCTTTGACCTTGGCCATGCTGACACGGCTATCGCGCTGCTTGGCGGCAACACGCAGGACCGATACGCGGCGCCTGCCAATATTGAGATCCAAGGCCAATCCATTCAGCCTACGGCACTGGCACGCGTGAAGACCGAAGGCCAGGAGGCTCTCGTGATCGGTGGGCGTGCCATTCGCGAAGCGTCCAAGGCCAGCGACGGTGCGGAAACACGGTTAAAGGCAGCGTTCAAGACCCGCCCAAAGCACCTGGGCGATGCGCGTGCTGACATTCGTGACTTCTTCGCCACGTGCCTGGCAGAGGCCGCCTTCGATCCCATCCCACCGCAGGGATGGTCAGCCGTCAACGTGGCCGTCGGTTGTCCATCCAGCTGGTCCGCCGACAGCGACATCGTACAGTATAAAGATCTATTAGCAGACGGACTATCGGGCACAGCGATGGAGCATTGCGCGCTCGATGTCGTACCTGAAAGCCGCGCTGCGCTTCTCCAGGCAATCGATAATCCCAACTCGCCGCTGACCATGGCGGCGCGACAAGAGAATATCCTCGTCATCGACATTGGTTCGTCCACGCTCGATTTTTCGCTCATTGCACCGGAGCAAAAGGCGGCGCCGCTCCTTGATGCTGGCATTGACCTGGGTGCGAGTTTCTTCGACCGCCAGCTTTTGGATCACGTGTTGGCGAGTGAGCCACAAGCACAAAAATTCCTCCATCACAATCCGCACTATCGTGACCTATGGATCTACCATGCCCGGCGAACGAAGGAGCAGTACTTTATCGATGCGCCTACAGACGACCAAGATGTCGTGACTGGGGCACCGCTACAGACCTACTTCGCTGGTGGTCGGCGGCGAACGCTGTCGCTCGATGTGACGGGTGAGGCTTTCATCTCTTTTCGGCAGGCGCCGCTGGACCGGGACCTTCATCCGTCTGCAGAGCTCAACCTTGATCCGCTTATGCTGCGCGGCATGAGTTGGGAGCAGATCTATGAGGCAAGCCTTCGGGCTTTGCGAGACGCCATCGAGCGGCGCGGCACCACCTATGGCCGCGTGTTGCTGGCGGGCGGTGCGTCTCGCATGCCGTTCACCAAGGATATCGCGGAAAAAGTCTTTGGCGACGCCGGCGCTGAAGTTCTGCGTGATCCGGAGCCGTCGCATATGGTCAGCCGAGGTCTTGCTCGGTGGGGCAGGAAGCGAGACAATGTTGAGCGTTTCTCGTTTGAGGCTCGGAGGCTGTTAAAGGAGCGATTGCCAGATCTCATTGAGCGGCAATATGTTCCGCTCAAAGAACGCCTGGCTGAGGGCCTGGCGTCCGTGGTCTTTGACGAATTTGTGATGCCGGTGGTCAACCTGTGGAAGGATGGAGCCTTCCGCACCGGTCACGATGTTCGCGATGAGATCGAGAAACTCTACACGACGTGGCTTACGTCGGATGCTGGCTCAGTGTTCTTTGTTCAGACGATCAATGAGTGGTGGCGGCAAGACGTCAAGTTCGAACTCGATCAAGAGCTCGATCGGCTGCACACGATGTTTGGCATCTCCAAAGATATTCAGCTTCAGCTAGGAAGCGCCATTGATCCTGACACGTTTAATTTCTCTGCGAGTTCAATCGACTTGCCGTTCGAAACTGTCGTCCAGGCGACACTGATCACGCTAGCCTATGCTGTGACGATCTCCATCGATGCAGCCATGGGCGGCATTCCGTTCTTCACCGGCGGCTTGACTGCAGCCGTCGCACTGGGTGGCCGCTGGACCAAGCGTTGGATCGCTGGCTTGGATGTCCCGAGCTTCGCCCGCAAGCTGCCCGACCGCTTGCCCGGACGGGATGCGCTCTTTGATTCCCGCATTCGCGGCCGGGTCGAGAAGCAGCTGGGCCTTTCGTTGGACGACGCAAAGATAGGGTTGCTGAAGCAGGTTGAGGAGGCTGTCGCCGCCTCGGTGGAGCGCCAGACGTTGCGTGCACGAATGTTGCTGCACGGTGCTGAGGGCGCTCCGGGTGCCCCAACCCACGGACGTGGTTTGTAGGTAAGCCGCTGGCTGTTGGCGAGCCGACCGAGGCGGCGAGCTGTGGATCCAACTTGCCCTCACCAAAAAAAATTGCGCAGGTATGTCGAAATCGTGCCGGCCCGTTCGTCTTCCCTGTGAGCCGCTGGTGGCTCGAGGCATGACGGAGACGACGATGCAATACATGCTACTGCTGTTTGAAAACGAAGAGATCATGAACCGCGCAACGGATGAGGCAGCCTTTGAGGCCTATATGGCCCCATGGATTGCTTATACTGAAGCTCTCGAGAAGGCTGGCGTGATGGTGGGTGGCCACCCTCTATCAGCCGCTCATACCGCCACGACGGTCAGCCGACGCAACGATAAGCGCGTGGTGCAAGACGGTCCCTTCGTTGAAACCAAGGACCAGTTGGGCGGCTATTACATCATCGATGTGCCCACCCTCGAGGACGCTCTTCATTGGGCGGAGCAATGCCCGGCGGCTGCGACAGGCTTTGTCGAAGTTCGCCCGATTGCTGATTTGGGTTAAGCTGCGTGAGCTCGGCTTGGACCACAGCGGAGGCGGTGGCGCGCGACCACCGTGCCCGGCTTGTGGCGATCCTAGCCAGGCGCACACGGAACATTGCGGCGGCAGAGGATTCCCTATCGGACGCCTTTGCCGCCGCCTTGGAGACTTGGCCAGAGAAGGGCGTGCCCGACAATCCCGAAGCCTGGTTGTTGTCGGCGGCCCTGAGGCGGTATCTCGACGGTTGGCGGCGCACGGCGCGACATGCTGAGTTGAAGCAAGAACTGCAGCTACTGGACGAAGAGCTGAGCGAGCGCGAAGAGGGGCTTACGGACAGGCGGCTCGAGCTTATGTTCGTGTGCGCCCATCCCGCTATCGATGCGTCGGTTCATGCCCCCTTGATGCTTCAAACAATCTTGGGGCTGACGGCTGAGCAGATTGCTCCGCTTTGGTTGCTGTCACCCGCTGCCATGGGGCAGCGGCTGGTTCGCGCGAAGTCGAAGCTATCAGTGGCTCAAGCTTCGTTCGACATGCCACTTGCTGAAGAGAAGCCGCAGCGGATCGAAGCCGTCCTCTCGGCCATCTACGCCGCGCTGACGCTTGAAGGCGAGGGCGGGTCTTTGGCGCGTGAAGCTGAGTACTTAGCTGCACTAGTCGTGCACGGATCACCCGAGCACCCTGAAGCGCTTGGCTTGCTGGCGCTGTGTCTATACCGCACGGGTTGGCAAGGCGTTGAGGATCAAGCCAGCTGGGATGAGGAGCGTTTGGATAGGGCCGAGGCGATGCTGAAACGCTCGGCTCATTTCCGGCAGCCGGGTCGTTACCAATTGGAGGCCGCTATTCAGTCGGCCCATGTGCATAGCCTTCGGACCGGCAAGGATGTGACGGATGTGGTTCTGCAGCTTTACGAGCGGCTCATTGCGTTGGCGCCGAGCTTGGGTGCCCGGTGCGGCCATGCGGCGGCTCTAGTCGAGGGTGGCCGCGTTGACGAGGCGAAGAGGGCTCTTGATGCGCTAGCGGAGCAAGCTGATGGATACCTGCCCTATTGGTTGGTGAAAGCACGACTGGCCACGCAAGATCATGATGTGGATGGGGCTCGCACTGCGTACGATCGGGCCATTGCTCTGGCTACTGACGAAAAAACGCGAGAGCGAATTCAAGTAAAGTGCAGTGCCTAAACCTTCGCTCCAAGGCCGCGGAGTGCAAAATCGAGCCAGTCGTCGAGGCTCGCATCGTCTGGCTCCACCTCCATCTCAGCAACGGCCAAAGGGTGGAAATAGCGCATGACCGACATGTGCGCGGACCTAGCGGCAGCCTCGACATCTGGCACATTGAACTCACCCGATGCGACGCCGTGGCTAATGATCTTGCGCATATGGTCCAGCAGCCCCAGCCGATACTGGCGGACCTCTTCCCAACGCTCGTCGATGGCACAAGCGACCATATGGTGAACACGTTGGTTCTCTGAAAAGGTCGCGTAGGTGAGAAAGTTCACTGTACGCACAAACGTCTCTAGCTTGGCTCTGGCCGTCCCTTCACGGTCGATAGCTTCTTGCGCTATTCGGAGCTTGTACTGAAGCTTGCGGTGGGCAGCGGCGCGATTGATCGCCGCTTTCGTTCCGAACACGCGGTGGACGTTGGCTGAACTAAAGCCGCACGCCTTGGCGATGTCGGCCACCGTGGTCTTGTCGTAGCCAATCTCTGTGAAGAGCCGGTCGGCCTCATCCAAAATGAGAGCCCGGGTCTCCTCCTCCGTCAAATTCAAACGCGGCAACGCACACCTCCAAACACAAGCCTGCTTATATCGGTTATGCGTCAAAATTGCTAGTGACAAAATTCGTATTTTGTCATATATCAAAGATCAGAAAGCCGCAGATGTGGCGTCACCTTGGATTTTCAACATGTTGAAGCTGATGAAGTCGGTGGGTCGCGGTGTGGTTTGGTTGGGCGCAGCGGTCGTAATCGTGGCTGCAGCGGGTTTTGGCGGCCGCACCTTGCTGGCCAAAGCGGACCAGCCACTGACGAATCAACCAGCGCCGGTCGCTGTTCTCGAGGTGCGCTATCAAGACACCTACCAAGAGCAACGCCTCTTCCCCGGGCGGGTGTCGCCAGCTCAGGTCGCGGATCTTGCCTTTCAGCTGGGCGGTGAAGTCGATGAAGTGCTCGTCGACATTGGCGACCGCGTGACCAAGGGACAGGCCCTTGCGAAGCTCGATCCTGTACGGATCACCTTGCGCCGCCAAGAGGTGAGGGCGCAGCTAGCGGAAGCTGAGGCTCTCGCGAAACGGGCTGCCCAGACCAAAGCGCGGGTCGAAGACCTTGTTGCTCAAGGCTTCGCCACGGCACAAGAGTTGGACAACGCGGTGGCCGATGCTCAGGCGGCGGCACAGCGCGTAACGGCTTTGAAGCGGTCATTGGCTCGGTTATCGGAAGATGTCGCCGATGCGACGCTGACCGCTCCTTTCGAGGGTTATGTTGTTGAGCGCTATGTTGACGGTGGCACGACGGTTGCGAACGGTCAGCGCATTCTTCGGCTGAATGAGCGCGCTGCCTTCGAGGCGGAGGTCGGCATTCCGACCAGTATCGCGGATACCTATCTGCCTGGCGACGAAGTGACGCTGCAGGCCGGTGATGAGATCGTTCAAGCGACCGTTGCTGGCGTCGGTGAGAACGTAGATGTTTTAACCCGTACCCAGACGGTACGCCTACGCATTGCCAACACAAGCGCGGTGGTGCCTGGCAGCCTAGTGCGGCTGGTCACCTCTACAGAGCGCACGGGTAAAGGCGTTTGGGTGCCGTACTCATCCTTGCAGGAGGGCTATCGCGGCCTTTGGGCCGTCTACGTTGTGGAAACAGTGGATGGCCAGGACGAGATCCGGCGGAAAGATGTTGAGATCATTTCGCTTGCCGATGACCGAGCGTTTGTTTCGGGTACGCTCGAAGATGGCGACCGATTGGTGGTGACATCGCCATTCCGGTTTGTGCCTGGGCAGCAAGTTGAGGGCGTCAAAGATGCCCCGGCAGGGACATCCCTCGCGGCAATCTCCTCACCCGTTGTGCGCTGAGGTCCAT
>JABSRH010000112.1 GCA_013215175.1 Parvularculaceae bacterium
GACGGCGCGCGAGCCTTTTGGATTGATGCCAAGACCGTTCTGTTGCCGCCCAACAGCCTCAGTGCTCCGATGCTGGTGGGAGCAGGTCGCCCCATCCCCCTCACAAGTGAGGATGACCGCGAGGTACCGCCGCTTTACCCACACCTCACCAATTACAACGTGTACACGCTACCGCGCATGTCTCGAACGAAGCTCCGCCACCTACTGCGCGGGCCACTACGCCTTGAGGGCACCGGGGACGATGGACGGCCCTACACCACCGGAATTCAAATCCCTGGTATTGTGGACGAGCTGTACGCCAATGCCCAGCCGCTTGGTGTTCAATTGAACAATGGCGTGCCCACACTGACGGTTTGGGCACCGACCGCACGAAACGTCCGCTTACACCTTTTCCAAGAAGGCGAGCCGATAATCTTCAACATGAAACGAGACCGGCGCACCGGCAATTGGACGATCCGCGGAAACAAAGATTGGATCGGAGCGGCTTACCTCTACGAAGTCGACGTCTACGCACCGTCGGAAGGCCGTATGGTGACCAACCTGGTGACGGACCCTTACTCGTTAGCCCTGACGACGGACAGCCAGCGCAGCCTGATTGTCGACTTGTCGGACGAGGCTCTGACACCTGACGGTTGGACGGATCTTCAGAAGCCCCCTTTGGACGCTCCCGAAGATATCGTTATCTATGAGCTTCACGTACGTGATTTCTCGATCGCGGATCAGACGGTGACTGAGGGGCTACGAGGGAAGTTTGCCGCTTTCTCGAGTGCTGACAGCAACGGAATGCAGCATCTGCAGCGCTTGCAGGAGGCAGGGCTCACGCATGTCCACCTGTTGCCCAGCTTCGACTGCGCGACCATACCCGAGTCAACCGCTGAGCAAGCGTCTTCGGAGGATTACAGCCACTTGCCGTCTGCGAGCGGCGAACAACAAAAACAGTCCGCGCGAACCCGTGGCAAAGACGGCTTCAATTGGTGCTATGACCCCTTCCACTACACCGTCCCCGAAGGCTCCTATGCGGTGAACACGGACGGCCCAGCACGCACGCTGGAGTTCCGCCAGATGGTGCAGTCGCTGAATAAGGCGGGTTTGAGGGTCGTGATGGATGTGGTTTACAACCACACCACATCGTCAGGCCAAGCAGAAAATTCCGTACTCGATAGGATTGTGCCAGGTTATTATCACCGGCTTGAGCTCGATGGGACGGTGGCCACATCGACATGCTGTGCCAACACCGCAACGGAGCACGCGATGATGGAACGGCTGATGCTCGACAGCCTTGTCACCTGGGCTCGCGACTACAAGGTGGACGGGTTCCGTTTTGACCTCATGGGGCACCATAGCCGCGACAACATGATGGCTGTGAAGGAAGCTCTTCAGTCCCTGACAATCACAGAAGATGGTGTGGACGGATCAAAAATCTATATCTATGGCGAAGGCTGGAATTTTGGTGAAGCCGCAAACAATCAAAGATTTATCCAGGCCACACAAGCCGAAATGGGGCGTGAGAGCGGCATCGGTTCGTTCAACGACCGCTTGCGAGACGCAGTGCGCGGTGGCCGTCCCTTCGATACTGGTATTCAGCACGTCGAGAATCAGGGTCTCGCGAACGGTCTTTACACTGATCCCAATGAACATCGCCCTGCCGATATCGCTGCGCGGCAAGAATGGCTGGCCTATGCCGACCTCGCTCGTCTAGGTCTTGCTGGCCAACTCGCTGACTTTCAGTTTGATGGTGCTGATGGGAAACTCGTTCGCGGTACGGATGTTCTATATTTCGGCGATCCCGGCGCTGGGTATGCGTCGGATCCGCAGGAGAGCATCAATTATGTCGCGGCACATGACAATGAGACGCTCTACGATATCAACGCGTACAAACTCCCTCGTGATACCTTGCCCGAAGACCGCGTTCGCAGCCAAGTTCTGGCATCTAGTTTCGTTCTGTTGGCCCAAGGTGTCCCGCTTCTCCACGCCGGTCAGGATATGCTTCGATCAAAGTCCTTGGACCGCAATAGCTACGACAGTGGCGATTGGTTCAACCTGTTGGATTTTTCGTACCAAGACAATGGCTGGGGACGCGGCTTGCCGCCTCAGCACGAGAACGAAGCCAACTGGGAAGAACAACAGGATTTCCTCAGCGACCCCCGCATCACCGTTGGCTCAGAACATATCAGTCATGCTGCAGCACTGACCAGAGAATATATCGCAATCCGCAGAGATGAGCCACTGTTCCGCCTACGAACTGCGCAAGATATCCATGACAACGTTCGGTTTCACAACACAGGCACGGACCAGCGGATCGGCCTGATCGCGATGAGCTTAGGCGAAGATGAAGCGAGCCCGGAATTAGTCGTTCTCTTCAACACCAGTACCGAAGCATTGGATTTTGCTCTTTACACAGATGGTACTTATGAGCTCCACCCGATCCAACAAAGCTCCGTTGACGTGGGAATTCGTGCTGCTCAGACAAAGGACGGCATCTTCACAGCGCCGGCCCGCAGCGCAGTGGTCTTCAAACAGCGTTGAGGGACTACACTGCAGGGATTTCAACCCTTGAAACAAGGCAATCGCGTTGATTGGATGCGCAATCGAAATTCTAATGATAGATAGATACGAGCGTTCGGTCCTATCGCGCCGTCCCCAGGAACGAGCAATGACGCCAC
This sequence comes from Parvularculaceae bacterium, assembly GCA_013215175.1. Taxonomy (GTDB): domain Bacteria; phylum Pseudomonadota; class Alphaproteobacteria; order Caulobacterales; family Parvularculaceae; genus Parvularcula. Next base: position 2,664 of record JABSRH010000112.1, read on the forward strand.
GGAAATGGGTGAGCAAGTGTTATCTTGCGCGTGCATCGGTGCGTGCAATTAACTGGAATCGATATGATATCGCCAATCGGAGGACCGAGCACGTTTATCGGAGTGATATCTGGAAGCGACGTTACCAACGTCTCATCTGCGGCAACAGTCTTGACAGCCATACCATCAGCTAGCTGATGAATGCCGAGCCACTCACTTAGTGCTGACGGGTGGCCCCACCATGCCCCGAATGATCGGCATGCGTCCGGCCGGGGAGAGATCGTCCTCGATCTCTTCGGCGGTTCAGGCTCCATGATCATTGCTGCGGAGAGGACAGAAAGACGAGCCAGCGTCTGCGAACTAGCTCCCCAGCTGATATCCTAACAAGAACCCGCAACCAGCCTAGGCAGGTCAAGGAAACATTCTAATGGAATGGCTTGGCATCGTTAGTTCATAATTTGGGTGCCATTTCCATGCCGTACATATGGTGGAATTTGGGGTGAGGTTCGGTTCCCGCAGCGACGAAAACAAACGAAGCCGCCGCTCGAGAGCGACGGCTCGGCCACTGCCTAAAACAGAGTTCCAGTTAGAGGCGCCCTCTAACACCAAAACTCACACGCGGGCGTTGATCATTCTGGAATAAGAATTGATCCGTAAACCGACCACGTTGCAATTGGTCCTCGCCAGTGATGTTGAGAGCCTCAACAAAGACAGAGATGCGTTCGCTATAGTCATAGCTGGCGCTGGCATCAATTTGTAGGAACTCATCGAAGAAGACAGGCTCATTCTGCACGCGGAGCTGGTTCTCCGAGAACAGGAACTCATCCCTCCAGTTGGCAGCAACCCGAACCTGGAACTTGTCCTGCTCATAAAAACCAACGAGGTTCGCTGAGTCAGAAAGACCAACCAGGTTGACCGTCTGGTCCACCGCCTGCGGATCAAACTCAGCGTCGGAATCAACGACCGTGTAGTTCGCTTGAACGCCAAAGCCTGTATCGGCAAAGAGGTGCTGCAGGGCGAACTCGATGCCGTTGATCTTCGCATCGCCGGTGTTCACGTTCTGCGTGATGTTGAAGATCGCCACGGGGTCTGTCGGCTGACTTTCAACCGGCGTTCCCATGAACCGAGGGCTCGGATCCGTGATCGCATCGCCATTCGCGTTGAAGAATTCACCGGTGATCGTGTCCGTACCGATGTAGTTTTCAACGCTCTTATGGAAGACCGTCACAGCGGCATAGCTGCCCTCATCATAGTACCACTCAGCCGCAACATCGATGTTGTCAGCAAGATAGGGAAGCAAACCCGGATTGCCCTGGAATGCGTTGAACGGACCAAATGGCCGCGTGTCAGCGATATTGAGCGATGGCCGCAGCGCGTTGAGATCCGGCCGAGCCAGCGTTTTACCGTACGAGAAGCGAAGAACGGTTTCATCTGTAGGCTGAAGCTGGAAGTCGAAAGCGGGAAGGAAGTTGTCGTAGCTACCCGTTTGGCGAAGTTCTTGAACTTCATTGGTAAAGATCACTTCCTGCTCAGAACCTGTGGTAGTCCGTAGCCCCAGTGGAAGGTTCGCGCTCGAAGAGGAAGTAACATCCGTTTCCTCATAGCGGAGACCTGCTGAGAGTTTGGCGATCATACCACCAAACTCGCCTTCCAAGTTGAAGTTCACGAACGCCGCATAGGACTCTTCGGTCGTGTTGATTACGTCAAACGCTGGAATAACCGTCTGTACAGGGAATGAATCTTCGATTGCCGCAGACGAGTCGAAGAATTGCAGCGTATCGAAGATACCCGTGCTGACGTTTGAAACCTCGGTGAAGAGCCCATCACAATTCACGCAGTCATCCAAACCTTGGAAAACAAAGTTCGTACTCAGTGCGCCGGTATCAACGTCGTACTCAATAAACGATGCGCCAAAGTCGATCGACTTCAGGAGATCACCGTCGTTGCCAGCCCAGCTGCCGCGGAACTGTGCCTGTGAGACCTGGTTTTCGATGGCGACTGTGCGGACCAATGAGCCAAGGGGGCTCAGAGCGTCGACATCGAGATAGCTGTCGATGCCGGGAAGCGGATCGCCTCCACCGAACTGCTCTTCACCACGGAATGCGCCGCTGTCATCGATCGTGATTGTCGGGCGACCCGATCCATAGGTGATGTCGAAGTCAACACCAAGCGCACCTTGGTAGATGGCAATGGCATCGTTGCTTTGGCCGTCGGGTTGGCTTTCCGATGTCGAAACGTGGCCGTCGAGTTCAAGGGTCAGCCGCTCGGTTGCTTCCCACTCAACGTTCAAACCGAATGAGTTGTTCTCTGTACGGAGCTCGTTGTTGTAGGCGAGCGCATCAGCTGCTCGGCTGGCATAGGAGACCGATGCAAGGGTGCCGTTCTCCGTGAGCCCAATAGGGCTGGAGATAGCGCCGGTAACGCCGGCATCCGCATAGAGACCGAAGAGACCAGTCTGATAGCGTTGCTCCTCAACGGTGAAGCGCGACAGCGTGTAGTCCGCGGTGACCATGAGGGTCTCAACCGGCTGGAACTGTGTCACGAACTGCGCATTGATCCGCTCACGTTCGTTATCAGCAATCTCAGTAATGTGCGTCCTAGGGGCGTAAACCGTGCCCTCATTGGCGTCGATTGCTCCGGCTGCAATCAAGTTGTTGTGGCCACCTGAACCTGGGTCCCAACGATCCCATCCATCCAAGTGATCTTCGAACTCTCTGAAATTCCGCTTGGAATACGACCCAGTGAACAACAGGCCAAACGTGTCGTTGAACGTATGCGAGAACAGGCCGCCGATCTCAGGCGTTACTGCTGGCCCCTCCTCTGCAGAGAAGTCATAGATGCCTGCAATGCTGATCACACCGCGCGTACCGTCAGAGTCGAACGGGCGAGCCGTCTTGATATCTACCGTTGCACCGATACCACCCGTCGGCAGATCAGCACGCGCCGTTTTGTAAACGTTCACGCCGGACACTGACTCAGAAGCGATCTCAGCAAAGTTGAAAGCCCGGCTTTGGGTCTGGCTGTTCAGCGTCTCAAGCTCTGGCGCCGAAGCCACAGGCATCTGCCGCCCGTTGAGCGTGACCAAGTTGAAGCTCGGGCCGAGGCCGCGAACAGAGATCTGGTTGCCTTCGTTGTTTCGGCGATCGATTGATACGCCCGTGATGCGCTGAAGCGATTCAGCGAGGTTCGCGTCGGGGAATTTGCCGATGTCCTCAGCCGTGATGGCATCAACCACACCAGACTCATTACGTTTGACATCCGCTGCGTCGGTCAGCGAGCGCCGAATGCCCAGAACGACAATGACATCCGCTTCTTCGACACTCGTGCCATCTTGGGCTGCAGCCGCGGACAGCGGTAGCCCAAATGATAGCGCTACCATTGCTGAGCAGCCCAGTAGGAATTGCTTGGTCATATTTTCTCCCGCACGCTGAGATAACAGCGCTGTTTCCTTAACCCAGCGATCGATTGACTTTCGACGTCGCCATTTTATGATAGCGCTAACATAATTGTTAATCCCTGACGATGTCAACACAGACCACTGCAGTATGCTGAACACCGAGACAAAGAAGCAACACCTCATGAGTCGTTCTGCCCGCTGGGGGGCCAACAGCTTCGCTGCGAGGTTGCGTCACCTAAGTGCCGCTTGCACAACAATGCTCGTTTTGGCCTGCACCGGTGACGAAAGTCTTCAGCAGAAAGATGAACAGCGAAATCTGTTCTTTGTTGGCCAGGACCTGGGGGCCATTCGCGATTATGTGGGTTCGGATTGCTGTGCTGTGGCGGATGGTGGAACGGCTTATGTGGGGCTGTACAATGTCCTGTCCGCAGACAGTGACTTTGGTGGCCTCGGTCTGACTGTCGATGGTACGCCTACGGACCTTGAGGGTAGCTGGGGTTCAGGCCCGGTCAATGCCCACAAAACGGCGACAGAGTTCGGGTTCGAGCATCTGGCTATCGGTTTGTTCATTGGCAATAATGATGAGCCCGGAGCCCTCGAAGCGCTTGTTCGGGGCGAGCATGACGACAAAGTTGAGCAACTTGCCAAGTTGTTCGGATCAGTCAGAGGCCAGGTCTTCCTGAGAATTGGCTATGAATTCGACGGTGCCTGGAACACAGGCTACGAGAACACGGAGAATTATAAGGCTGCTTGGCAGCGCATCGTTGGGATCATTCGCCAGCAAGGCGCTACGAACGTTCAGTTCGTCTGGCAGAGCAGCTCGGCGCCGATCGATGACGCGATTGAGGGCAAACGCGAAGACATCAGCGACTGGTACCCCGGCGATGACTATGTCGATTGGATGGCGTTGTCTTGGTTCATAGACGGCGATGAGGAGCTCGCTGTCGAGCTTGCTCATTCTGTACCCAACGCACGCACGCTGGCTGATGAGGTTCTCGCGTTCGCCCGGGCGCACGGAAAGCCTGTGATGATAGCGGAGGCGGCGCCCCAGGGCTTTGATATCGACGAACTCACAACGAGCCACCATTCGCCGCTTTGGGATGGCGATCCGAACACCAACACACAGGAGCTGTCCGCTCACGAACTTTGGGAAGCATGGTTCGCCCCGTTCTTTCGCTACGTTCACGCCAATGACGATGTGATCGACGCCATTGCCTACATCAGCTGCGATTGGGAAGCCCAGCCGATGTGGGGACCGCCGTACGAGAGCGGCTATTGGGGTGATACGCGTGTCAGCGCCAACCCGGAAATCGCAAGCCGCTGGAACGAGGCCATCTCCAGCTGGCGCGACGCAAAAGAGTAAAATCGACCGACCGGGACACAGCATCTCGTCGGCAACAGGAGGAAGTGTCGTGGCGCCTCAAACGCGCAATGCGTTAGTCTATTCGTCGCTCATCGCGTTGGGCGGCTTTGTGTTTGGCTTTGACGCATCCGTCATATCCGGTGTGGTCGGTTTCGTTACGAGAGAGTTCGATCTCGACCCCATTCAGCAAGGCTTGGTGGTCAGCGTTCCGAGCCTGACGGCTATCCTCGCCTCACTTACCGTTGGTCCGTTAGCTGATTTTTTTGGGCGCAAGCGTGTTCTGCAACTGTTAGCGCTCCTATACACCATCTCAGCCGTGCTCTCAGTGCTCTCTGACTCCTATCTCAGTCTCGTTCTGGCTCGTGCAATCGGCGGTTACGCGTTTGGTTCGTTGGTCCTCGCGCCGATCTACATCGCGGAGTTGTCGCCCGCGCAATTGAGAGGACGAGCGGTAGCGATCAATCAGCTGATGATCATCATCGGCCTTTCATCAGCGTACTTTGTCAACTTCTTCATTCAGTCCATCGCTGCCAGCGATGCAGCTTGGGTCGGAGCCCTCCGCATTGATGAGCATACCTGGAACTGGATGCTCGGCGTCGAGACGATCCCTGCCCTGACCTGGTTACTTGTGCTGACCCTCGTTCCGCGCAGCCCGCGTTGGCTCGCTACCGCTGGTCGGTGGCAGGAGGCAAAGTCCGTGCTGTCGCGCGTGGTTCCTCCCGACCAATCAGCCTCCGCGGAGAAGGAGCTTCACGAGACACTTGGTGATGACGGCACCAAACTCATCGACCGGCTGCGTGAACTGTTCTCGAGGAAGATGATCTTCATTCTCACGATCGGCATCATCGTGGCGATCGTGCAGCAGATCACCGGCATCAACATCGTGTTCTTCTATGCGACAACGATCTTTGAGCAGTCGGGTGTCGGCACCGACGCGGCCTTTGCCCAAGCGATTTCCATCGGACTGGTGAACATCGTTTTCACCGTCATCGCGATGGCAGCGATCGACTCGCTGGGACGGCGACCCTTGTTGATTATCGGACTCGTGGGCGTCGCCTTTAGCATGGCTGTTGTGGCGTATGGCTTCAATGAAGCCACCTACGAGCTTGATGCTGCGGCCATGGCAGAACTGGAAGAGACAGCCGAGCTCAGCGCGCTCCAAAGCCTTGTGGGCGTTGAGTTTGGTAGCGACATCGATTTCAAGAACGCCGCGAAGGAAGCTGTTGGTGCCTCGACGTTTAGAGACAACGAAGCCGCGATCCTCAATGCTGCCATGGCAGCGAATTCGCGCCTCATCTTGTTCGGCATACTCGGATTTGTCGCGTCGTTCGCGATTTCGTTAGGCCCCGTGATGTGGGTGCTGCTCTCCGAGATTTTCCCGGTTCGTATCCGCGGTGTCGCCATTTCTCTTGTCACGCTGTTCAACAGTGCATCAAGCTGGCTCGTGCAGTTCCTCTTCCCATGGACGGTGGCAACGGTGGGCGTGGCGGGCGTGTTTCTGTCCTTCTCGATTTTCGCACTCATCGGTCTGGTTCTCGTTGCGTGGCTCTTGCCGGAGACCAAAGGGTTGTCCCTTGAAGAACTTGAGAAAAAACTGGCAGGACGAACGGCAAAATGAAGACACTAAATTGGGGCATCGTCAGCACAGGGCGGATCGCTGAGTGGTTCTGCGGAGATTTCCATAAGGTCGAAGGCGCAGAGCTAGCTGCCGTCAGCTCACGGTCACAGGTTAGCGCACAGCGGTTTTCCGAGGCTTTCAATATCCCAAAGACCTACACGGACTATGACCAGATGCTCGCCGACCCCACGCTCGACTGCATTTATATCGGCACGCCTCACACGCTGCACTTCGGCGAGGTCATCAAGGCGCTCGATGCTGGAAAGGCTGTTCTTTGCGAAAAGCCACTCGTCACGACACCGGATGATTGCCGCACCTTGATGGAAACGGCGCAGCGTACGGGGGGCTTTCTCATGGAAGCCATGTGGACGTACTTCCTCCCAGCAATGAAGAAAGCGAGGGAGTGGTG
>JABSRH010000113.1 GCA_013215175.1 Parvularculaceae bacterium
GCCATGAGGCAGTCGGTCTTGCTTATGGCGTGGCCCAAAGCGAAGTATCTGGTTGGTGTAGTGGAGCCGCCCCTCCAAATCGAAGGTGGAGACCTGCCCTAAGGATGAAGTGCGCCGTTGTCGGTAGATGGCCATGCGCCAATCGATGAGCTCAAGCGTCATGTCTGCCAACGCTTGGGCGGCCTCTTCATCTCCAATAGGGAAGGGTAGCTTGGAGACGAAGGTGTTGTCCTCGATGGCAAACCAGGCTCTGCTGTTTCGATTGGGCTTGGTCCACGCCTGAATGGGGTTGGTGCGCCAATAGCGCTCCCAGCGGTCTGGGTCGGGGGTGAGTATGTCCTTGAGGGCCTTGACCCCGCGCAAGTCGCCGAGCAACGCCGGGTTGCGCGCGATCAGCGCGTGACTTCGTCGCGCGAGTTCAGGGATGGCCATGCCGTCCTGTAGGGCATCTGCCTCAGCTAGGACCTGGAGGACGACCATCTTGAAGCTCTTGGACATGGCTGTCTTCTCCAGATGGGACAGCCACAGCTCACCTTGTGCGAATGCTCTTGTCTCGGCCTCGGTCAAGTCGCCTTCCTCGGAGACGAAGCCAAACCAGCTCCTGGCGCTCTTTCGGACGGAGGCCGGGTTGAGGCCCATTCGAAAGAGTTCGCCTGCGTGAGGGCGGATGCTACGGGCCGCGCGCAGCTCACGGTAGATACGCACAAGTTCGCTCCCCTGACCGGAGGGGAGGAGCTTCTCCAACAGCTGTACGGCTTCAAGCTCAACATCGATGGAGCATCCATCGGGGAGTGCGATCTCAGCGTCTCCCGCCAGAAAGGCGCGCAGCGTCGTTGGTCGCTCAGACAACGACAGCAGGGTGCGGACGCGGTCGAGGAAGACCCTGTGGTTACCTACGAAGTCGATCACCTGGAGGGATGTCTTCCCCTCGATGGTCCTGAGACCACGGCCAAGCTGTTGGAGGAAGACCACCGGCGATTCAGTAGGCCGCAACATCACTACGCGGTCGACCGATTTGACGTCGATGCCTTCGTTGAACAGGTCCACTGAGCAGAGCGCATCGAGCGCACCAGCTCCAAGCAGTTCAAGGGCTTCTTGGCGATTGTAGGAGCCTGGCCGTGAGTGAACAGACTCCACCTTGACGTCTCGGTCAGCCAACCAGTCGCGCACGTAGTCTGCGTGGTCGATGGAAGCGCAGAAGATGAGGCTCCGGGTGCCTGGGGTGGTCTTCCAGGCCTCCCAGAAGATCTCCATACGCCGCTCGGTCTGCACCGCCGCGGCCAATTCAGCTGGGCTGAAGCGGCCGCTTCGCCACGGTATGGGCGCGTAGTCGGTGGTGTCCTTGAGCCCCTTGTACGCAAAGGGCACCAACAGACCCCGCGAGATCCCCTCGCCGAGGTCAGCTCGGTAGGGCATGTGGTCGTCGAACAGACCCAGGATGTCCGCCTCGTCGGCGCGGTCAGGAGTGGCGGTCAGACCTAGGAGGAACTGAGGTTCGATGCTGGACAACACACGTCGGTAGGACGCAGCCGCGGCGTGGTGGACCTCATCGACGACGATGTAGTCGAAGGCCTCTGGGTGGAGCTTCTTGAGGTTGGCTCTGCGCGATAGCTTCTGAATCGACGCCAGGACAATATCTCCTTCAAGGCTTGAACTGTCGCCTGCGAACCACCCAAAGCGCTTGGTGGGGAAGACGCGAGACAGGGTCTCCTCGGCTTGTACAAGGAGTTCGCGACGGTGAGCGATGAACAGGACTCGCACAGCGCGCCCACAACGTCGTTCGAATGCTTCGATGTCAAAGGCAGCCAGGAACGTTTTGCCAAGACCCGTGGCCAGGACGATCAGAGCACGTCGTCGCCCCTCGGCCCTTGTGGCGGCGAGCGCTTCAAGCGCCTCGAGTTGGACATCTCGGGGCTCGATCGGTTCACCTGGCGCGTAGTCTTCGATGTCGATGATCGGGTTTCGGGCTGCGGTCTCGACCTTCTTGCGGTAGACCTCAAGCCAGTGCTGTGTCAGCGGGCGAGCGTCGTGCCATAGGCCGTCGAACGTTTCGAGGACGCGGTCGAAGGCCACAGGGTCAAGCCTGCGCTCCACCCGTTGATTCCACTCAACGCCCCCGTTCAGGGCCGACGCGGACATGTTGCTGCTGCCCACGTAGGCGACGCCGTCAAGCGGATCGCGGTCCCATGAGAAGATCCACGCTTTGGGGTGGAAGGAGCGTGGCCGTCCTTCCACCAGCGTCTCAATCACCCGGGTCTCGCAGGTTCCCAGCAGCCGTTCGAAGGCCAGCGTCGTCTGTTCGCCCTCCGTGTTGCTCCAATCGGCGGCGCGTTCAGGCAAGGTCATGAGCCTGTAGAGAGCGTCTGGCTCGGTAATGGCGAGGTAGTCCCCGGTAACGACCCGAACGTGCCCTCCGCGCCTGATGAGGTCTGCGAGCATGGGTTCGATGAGGCGCAGGCCGGAGTTGCGTACGAAGGCCGCCACGATATCTACCTGCTCGGCCTGCTCGACCAGGGTTTTGACGGCACTGAGCAGGTCTCGGTCGGGTGCGCCTGTAATGAGCGTCTCGGAGCGGCGAGGAGTACGCGTTCGGGGACCTGGTGGTCTTCTCCAGTCAGCGGTTATGATCTTGTAGTTGCCGCGGTGGGGCACGACGTGGCGTACGCCGCCACGTGGATCATCCATGTCGCCCTTGTAGCGAGGGATGACGTGGACGTGCAGGTGCGGCACGGTTTGTCCCGCCTCTGCGCCAGCGTTGAAGCCGACGTTGTACCCATCTGGTGACAGGTCTTGATCGAGGTCTGCTTTGACCTCCTCCACGAGAGCCATCACGGCGTGTTGTTCGTCGAGGGTCGCGTCAAACCACGTCGCGACGACGCGTTTGGTAATGATGAGGGTGTGACCCTCTGTCACAGGATATTGGTCGCGGATGGCAAAGGCCAAGGCGTTGCTTGCGACCCAAACTGAGCGTGGCAGCTTGGAAAAGACAGACATATGGACCACATCCTGTGTTCTTGGCTTAAGCGGGACAAGTGAGAGGACGCGTCAGGAGGCAAGCTCGGTTCTAAACCGGATCGAGATAGAGAACAGGAGTTCGTAGCGAAAGAGCTCAGGGGTTGACAGAATGGGGCATGAAGCCCCTCCCTATGGATATAGAAACGTCCCAGGGAGGGAAGTCATGCTGAAGGTAGAGTATCAGAAGTGGGAGCTGGAGATCGATGATCTTCGGCAGCTGGCGATAGAGTCGCCACACAAGCGCACCCGAGAGAGGTTTGCAGCGTTGTACGACATCGCTCAAGGCTCCAACGCAACCCAAGTTGCTTCCAAGAGCAAGCGCAACCACCAAACCGTTCAAAGCTGGGTTCATCGTTTCAATGCCGATGGTCCCAACGCCATGGTCTATCGACGAACTGGAGGGCGCCCCTCTTTAAGACTCAGGTCGCTGGGCTGATTAAGCCCCTGCTCGACGTGCTCCCTCACCAAAGACCTGTGCGCTGGACCTTGAAGCGCTTACAGTTCTGGCTTTTGGTGACCTGGGCCGTCGATGCTTGCCCAGAGACCATCCGAAAGGCCCTCAGGGGCATGGGCCTTTCATGGAAAAAAGCCAAGAAGCTCTTGAGCAAAGCCAATCCTCAAAAGCGCCAACACTACCTCGACAAACTCAACGTTTGGCTCGAACAGGCAGCCCGTGGTGAGCGGGTTCTTGTGTTCATAGATGAGGCTCACATCCACCAAGACGTTGAAAATTCATATGGTTGGTTCAAGACTGGCTCGAACACCTGGCTTCCCTCAAGCAGCCCAGGGCTCGCTGCCAAAGTCTCATTCTATGGTGTCTATTACTACAACGAAGGCATGGTCGAGATGAGACCGTATAAAAAAGCGAACGAGACCAACACAGTAGAAGTGCTTTGGTACGTGGCCAAGAGAGCCAGAAAGCAAGGAGTACCCGTGAGTGTCATTTGGGACGGAGCCCCTTATCACCGAAGTCATTGGGTTAAACGAGCAGCCGAGACGTTCGGCGTGGAATTGGTTCAGCTTCCAGGCTATAGCCCCGACTTGATGCCCGTTGAGGCTCTTTGGTTATGGCTTCGCCAGCAGGTCTCGTCTTGTGTGTGCTTCAACACCCGCCAAGATCTTATCGACGCCGTTCTCGACTTCCAAAACCACATCAACCAACTTCCCTACGCTGTTGCTGATCGCCTTGTTGTCCTCACCGAACTCGATCAACATGTCGAACAACTACGGGTTTCTATGTAGACCCGGTTTAGAACGTATGGGTGTCGATAGGGTGGGGCGTGCCCAGGGGTGGTCCACCTTGATGCCGCCCTTGTCGTACTCATGGGCTTGGGCAGCGCTGAGGCTAAGGCTGGCAACAATCGTGGCGCCGAGACGTCGCCATCGGTTCTTTGCGGTGTTCATAGGTCTGTCCTGTCGGATCGCTCATTCGAGCATGAGGGTAGGGGGTCGTCGAGTCGTGGCCGCAACCGCTGCGCATCCATGGAAGAGCCCGTCATCATGGCCTAACGGGAACGCGAAAGCAGCGCGACGTGATCCCACCGAAAAGGCGGGGTGCTGAGCTTACAGGACTAAGGGCGGCGCGCGTGAGCCGAGCGGTGGTCCTTGAGCCGTTTGCCAGAACCCCAGTTGGTGGCTGACGTGATGTCGATCCGCGCTGCGCACCCTAGCATCGGGCAAAGAACCGCCAAGCTGGGTGTTGATCGCCGCCAACGTACAGGCGGGGCAGTGCTCGCCTTCATGGTCGCCGTCGCCCGCGTCGCCGGTCAGGCTGGCGAACAAAGCCGCGGCCTCGGCCGCCTCAGCCGAAACGACGCCGGAGGGCGCACAGAACGTGCCGATGGATCCGTGAGCACCTGTGGTCCCCATAGCCCATGCACCGAATAAGCCTTGCAGCGCAAAGCTGAAAGCCGCCGCTAGAAGCGCGAGGCGATGGTGGCGTGGGGCGCGGGCCATGGTGCCAGCTAACAGAGCCAGCGCGCCACGCCAAGTCGGCCCGCAAAGGGGCCGTTCTTGCCGAAGAACCCGCGCCGATATTATCGGCAACCGCTAGCCCAAGCGATGCTGCGCGAGGCCGACCCAGTAGCGGATGCCTCTCTCCAAAATTTCGTCGTTGAAGTCATAATGCGGATTATGCAGCGACCGCGACTCGTGTCCGTCGCCATTGCCAATCCAGGCATAGCAACCCGGCACCTCCCTCAGCATGAAGGAAAAGTCTTCCGATGCCATGGACGGTGGCAAGTTATCGAAAACGAGGTCTTCCGACACGATCGAACGCGCAACTTGTCGACTATAATCCGCCTGCGTTGCATTGTTGACGACCGACGGATAGCGCTCGTCGTACCAGAGGGTTGCTTCGACTTGGAACGCCTGCGAGACATGCTCGCAAAGGCGCTGCATCGCCGCTTTGATCTGCTCCTGGACCTCAATCTTGAAATGCCGTGTGCAGCCGCGAAGGATCACCTCTTCCGGGATGATGTTCCAGGTATCGCCGCCATGGAATTGCGTCACACTGACCACAGCGGTGTCTAGGGGATCAACGCTACGACTAACGATAGTCTGCAGCATGCTGACGAGTGTCGAGCCCGCGACGATGCTATCCGTTCCCTGATGAGGCATGGCGGCATGGGTGCCGCTGCCGGTGATTTTGATCTCGAACAGGTCAAAGGCCGCCATTTGCGGGCCGTTCAGAGCCGTGATCGACCCTGCCGGGAGGCCCGGCCAGTTATGCAGCCCGTAAACCTCTTCAGCGGGGAATTTCTCGAACAAGCCTTCTTCAACCATGCGCTTGCCGCCTGCTTCGTTCTCTTCGGCGGGCTGAAAGATAAAGTGCAGGGTTCCTGCGAGGTCATCATGATACTGAGAAAGATAGCGCGCTGCGCCGAGCAACATCGACGTATGACCATCGTGGCCGCAGGCATGCATCTTGCCGTCAACGGTTGATCGGTGTGCGAAAGTATTCTTCTCATGGATGTGCAAGGCATCCATGTCGGCACGGAAAGCTATATGCGGTCCCACCCCGCGATCGAGCGTAGCCACCACACCGGTTCCAGCGAGACCCGTATGCACATCGAGCCCGAAAGATCGCAGCTTTTCCTCCACGATCTTGGAGGTTCGAAACTCTTCAAACGCAGTTTCGGGGTGGGCGTGAATATCGCGCCGCCATTGCTGTGCCTCGCGGACGATCGATTGCAACATGGATTCTTGAACAGGCATCACTCTTCCTCATCCATCGTGACCAGCACCCCGGTGTCAGAAGATCTGCCGTTGGACGCTCGCCGAGCTTAGTGCGCTTGAGGCAATTTCATAGCCCCGAGCGCCTGGTATTTTTACCTCTGAGACCAGACGTTCGGCTTGGGACGAACGACTCAATGCCAGCTGCAGCCCGTCCACCGACGCTCTGCAACGTTTATCGTTCGCGCCTGATTGTCTCGTCGACGAGGGATTTGCGCCGCTAGCTGAATAAGCCATCAACAATCGTGTACGGATGAAAAATGCCACCGCCAGCCCGAAGGCTGAGTGCCGGCCCAGCAAGCTCTGAATCCTATCCCAATCATCGGCCTTGAGCCTTCGCGTGAGAAGGAGCAACATGAACGTCGGTTGTGGCGGGATAAGGGCAACAGATGGCACCCAAGCTGAGTTTGAAGTCGATGTCGTCAAGCGCGCCTTGGCGCCTGTCGCTGCTATGCGGGCTCGCAGCCGTAGGGACGGCCTGCACCCACACCGTGGCCGCAGAACCCGACTTCTCCGCGCTCGAAGGGCTCCGGTTCGGCATCTCAGTGACAGACCTTAATGGCGAGGTTCTGATCGCGCATCGAGCGGACGAGCGCTTTGCGCCAGCCTCGAACGTCAAGCTGTTCACCACTGCAGCAGCCTTCGCAGCCAAGGCCGACATCACGGCGCTTCAGCCCAATCTCCGTGTGGCGGTCGAGCCATCGGCAGAGCCGGGCCTGCCCACGCTCAGGCTCGTCGGGCGAGGCGACCCCGCCGTTGGATTCGGTCCGGACTGTGAGGAGCGCTGCGTCGAGGACTTGGCAGCACAGGTCGCGGCCTCAGGTATCAAAGAAGTCGCTGACATCATCGGCGATGACCGTTGGTTCGCTGATGAGCGGCGGCCGTTGGGCTGGACGTGGGATGATCTTAAATTCGGACACGGAACATCGATTTCCGCTCTCGCCGTCAATGATAATGTCCTGCCGCTGAAGGTATCACCGTCGAAGGCGGCAGGGCGGAGTGTCCATGCCTCTTGGGTTCAACCAGGACCGGCCTATTTCCAGCTCGACAACCAAGCTGAGACCGGCGCGAAGGGCAGGCCCACGGCGCTCCGGCTAGAGCGGAGGCTGGGCGAGGAGACCGCGCGGCTTTATGGCGAGCTACCGGTCGGGCGTCGGCCACTAAAGCTCGACCTCGGTGTCGACGATCCCGCCCATCTCGCTGCCTGGTATTTTCAGCGAGCGCTTAGAGCTGAGGGCGTGCGCGTCGCAGGCGATCTGAAGAGCGAGCAAAGGCCCCTGCAATACCAGGACGAGCCGACGCCGTCGGACCCAAACGATCCCGCCAGTGCAGCACACTGCCAGCGCCAGCCTGATACCAAGGACTCACGCCGACCCCTGGCATCACTCACTCCCACGCCCGTCGAGGACATCGTGGAGACGGTCAACCGGGATAGCCAAAATCTGTATGCGGAGGTCTTGCTGCGCCAGCTCGGTCGCGCCGCCGGTCGGGGCTCGTCCTTTTGTGGACGCTTGCAGGTTCAGCTATTTCTCGATGAGGTCGGCGTGCCGCGTACGTCTTACGACTTGATCGATGGCTCCGGCCTTTCCAGCTACAACCGGGCGACGCCCGCAACGATCACGACCTTGCTGCGGCACGCGGCGGCGGCCCCTTGGGGCGAGACCTACCGAGAAAGCCTCCCGGTAGGCGGTTCATCCGTCGGTACACTGAAATATCGGTTCCGTGGCACGCCGCTAGAAGGTAAGATCTTCGCCAAAACGGGCACCCTCAACCACGTGGATGCCCTATCAGGGTACCTCATAGCGAAGAGCGGCCGAACCCTCGTCTTCTCGATCATCGTCAACGACAGGCCGCTCGATACGCCGTCGGCTATGGGCCAAATCGAGTCCACGCTCCTCAAGCTCGCTGCCCAATATTAGAGCTGGGCCTCAGTCCGACTATCCGTTCTCAGGCGGAAGGTCTGTGCCCGTCAGTGCAGTTTCAATCGCCGAAGTCAGGCGTTGCGACGTGGGCCTGACCGACGAGGGAAAGGCTGCCATCGCTCGGCCTTCAGCGTCGATCAGGATCTTGTGGAAATTCCAGCGCGGCACGGCATCGTCGCCCAGCTCGGCCTTCGCCCAGGCATAAAACGGATGCGACTCGGCGCCCTGCACGACGGACTTGGCAGCCATCAAAAAGGTCACGCCATAATTCAGTCGGCAGAACGTCTCGATCTCGTCCGCAGACCCGGGCTCCTGACTGCCAAAGTCATTGGAAGGTACCCCGATGAGCACCAAGCCTTGCTCTTTGTACGCCTCGTAGGTCTCCTGCAGGACCGCATATTGAGGCGTGAAGCCGCATTTCGAAGCAGTGTTCACCACGAGGATCGGGCGTCCTTCAAACGCCGCTAAATTGATCTGCTCGTGCACCAGCCCTGCAAAGCTGAACGCATAGGCTCCATCCCCGCTTTGGGTCTGCACATCAGCTTCCAGTTTTGATCTCTGCTCGGCGATGGCCTCCATGACGCTCGTCGTAGCGATGTCGTCGCTTGTCTGGCCCGGGCCAGCCGCGCCATCACCGCAAGCGGCGGCCAGGAACGTGAAGGGGATCAATCGGGACAACATGGGCGCCTCGCAGTTTCGAAGTAGCAACCGTGCTGCGCGCTCGCCGCCGGCTCAAGACGACAATTCCACGCGGTGTTGCCCGGACGCGGCGCATTGTATGCCAGCGGCAACGCCCTATTTGGGCGACTAAGCATCGCGACAAGCATCAAGGGGTCAATGACCGAAAGCGCCGAAAAACAGGTGGATGTGGACCGAGGGTCCTCTTTCGCCGCTGAACTGGCCAGGGACCGTGATCACCGCGAGAAGGCCCGCACCGCCCAACCCCTCCGCAAATTGTTGCCCTTCGTCTTGCGCTACCCAGGTCTGCTGGCAGCGTTCATCGTTTGCCTCGCCGCGGCGTCATTGCTGACGCTGACCATGCCCGCCGCCTTTCGCCTTGTGGTGGATTGTGGGTTTGCGGACCAAAGCCAACTTGAGATTTGTCGTTCGACCGCGGCGGGCGGAGGCCTCTCGGTCTATTTCATTCTCGGCATCATTCTCGCCTTTGCTCTAGGTATCGTCAGTGCACTTAGGTTCTACTTCATTGCCC
>JABSRH010000114.1 GCA_013215175.1 Parvularculaceae bacterium
ACAAGCCACCAGCAGCGAAGACGTTGGCCAACCTCGCTTCGATGTCGCTGGCCGACGTCATGCCTGCGACGGCATCGGTCACCTCCGTCAGCAGCGTGTTGACGTCTTCCAACACGGTGCCGGACCCCAAGGTGCCGCCGAACAACGACCTGCCGCCGAACCGCGACTCTAGCGTCGACAGAATTCCCGCGAGGGCCGACCGCGCTTCTGTTGCTGCAAACTCATCGGCTTCCACACCCGTACCGATGTCTCCGGCTGACTGAGCTGCACGAGCCGTCTCACCCGTCAGCTCACGAATGGTTTCCAGCGCAAGACCAGCCGTGCGATAGCGACCTTCGAGCACGTTCAGCCTAGCAATTTTGGCTTGGGCCGTGTCGATCACGGCTTGCGAGCGTAAGACGAGATCATTGTCACCTCGGACCGCGGCGAGCGTATCGGACTTGCGCTCTGTCACCATCTCGATGGCGCTTTGGTCTAGCCGAGAACGCAGGGCACTGATCTGTTGGCTGAGACCAATTTGAAACAGGGCATCGGGCGAATTAAAAAACATAATCAGACCTGTAGAAGCTGTTGCAGCATCTCATCGGCTGCTTGGATGACACGGGCATTGGCGGCGAAGGCTTGCTCAACCAGGAGAAGGTCCTGAAGCTCGCGATCGGTATCGACACCGATGATGCGCTGCACTTCCGTCGAAGCCGTGGTCAGGGCATCTGTCGCGCTACGGTCAATCTCCTGACCACGCAGGGCTTGCGTGCCTAGTGCTGTACTCAGGGCACCGAGCGAGTCGATGAAGTTATATCGTCCGTCTACCGTTGAGACGATGGTCGTTGTCGCCACACGATCTAAGGCATCCAGCAAATCGCCGATAACACCCTCACCACCTTCTGGACCCGGAGCGGTCGCGCCAGCGCCGTCCCGAATGCGGTAGAGCTCACCACCTTGAGCCGGATCAACCAGCGGGTTGATCCGCAGCCGGCTAGCCGAAGAACCTGCCCCCGCTTCGATGACAAACAAGCCAGGCGATGCAGCGTTTCCGGTTGCAGAAGTCACCCGCTCTTCGAGATCGACAGCCGCGCGATCAAGTCGCTCGCCATAATCGAACGCGAGCGTGTCGCGCACCGCGAACCGCGCAGCTAGACTTCCATCTTGCAGGCCTTGTACCGTACCCGGCGTGATATCAATGCCATTGATCGTCAGCCCTGAAAGCGTTCCGCCTACATAGCTCAGTGCCTGAGACATGTTGCCCGCGGGGTTGAAGGCCAATTCGCCTGCCTCGACGCCCACAAGGATAAACCCGCCTCGTGTACGGATGGTCAGCGCCTCACCATAATTGCCACTGACATCGACATCCAGCTCTCGGGAAATCTCTGCAACCAACCCCTGCTGCCGTTCCGCGATGTTGTCCAGAGAGATGCCCCGCGCTACCCGAGCCTCTTTATTCAACTCAACAAGTTCACGGAAACTGCCATTCAAACGATTGACAGAACGACCAATTTCGCGATCAGCATCAAGTCGAATAGCTTGAGCATCGGCATCGAGCCGATTAAACGTCTCCGCCAGGTCTTGAGCAGCACGCAGAGCATTGGTCTGCGCCGACAGGCTTTCAGGTGTCAGCCGGAGATCCTCGAGTGATTGCTGAAACCGAATACCAGACGCATAGAGACCATCGGCGTCGCCAGGTTCGCCAAAGTCGCTATTAATCCTCGTAAGCGCATTGGAGCGAACCGACGCCCCCTCCGCACGGCTTTGCGCATCGAGGAGCAACTCCTCCGACCGCCCAGCATCGGCGCGCGCCACCCCAAGCGCCCGAACGCCACCCGGCGTCTGAGGTTCAAAGCTAACAGAACGTTTAGCAAAGTTGTCCGTCTGCGCATTAGCGATATTGAACGAGAGGATCTCCGCTCTCAGCGTCGAGGCTGCGATGCCTGATAGGGCATTCGCCATGGTGGTCGAAAAGGTCATGGTCAAGCTACCTTGTTATGGGCTTAGCGGAGGATGCTCGTGGTCTCTTGCAGCATCTCATCGACGGTTCGGATGACATTCGCGTTCGATGCATAGGCTCGCTGCGTACGGATCAGGTCCGTCAACTCTTGACCAAGATCAGTCGTCGATTCAGCAAGCGCGAAGCCGACGATCGCCCCGACAGGCCCGTCACCCGCATCATTGAGGAAGAAGTCGCCGGACGCCTGCGTCACGCGGAAGCTCTGGTTATCGACGGCGGACAATCCATCAGGGTTCGGCACATCAACTACAGGAATCTGGTAGAGGAAACGGCGGAAGCCCGTGTCATACACAGCCTCCATCCGGCCGTCAGCATCCACCTCAACGCGGCTAAAGTCACCCGCTGGCGCACCATTACGCACCACACTGATCGGGGTAAAGGTGCTAGAGAACTGGGAAATTCCGCCCGCTTCACCGGGTCGTCCAATGTTGATGTTTAGGCTGTTACCCGCGGTAAGCCAGGTGACACCGACCTCGCCAGTGGCTGAGTCATAAGTCGCGCCACCGCCCGGGGTCACCGTGGCGACCGTGCCGCCACCCGGGTTGCTGTCGTTGAACTCAAGCACCAGTGTACCGATGGAAGCTGCGGGCGCTTGGCTGTCATCGAAGATTTCCATGCTCCACTCGTTTGAATAACCGCTCGGTGGGATGGTCGGTGTAAAGACGGCACGAAGGTTCTCCGTCCGGCCCAGATTATCGAACGCTTCAATCGGCAAGGTGAACGGCGTGGCCGGTAAGCCAGCTTCGGTGGCCTCCGCCGGCAAGTTCACGCCCAGATTGATCTGCGTCGTAGGCTCCGCAGCGAGCGCCGACGTGTTGATGTTCACAGGCTCCAAGTCGACCACAGAACGGCGCGAGATCGTGCCAATCGATCCGTCTGCCTCCGCAGGCCATCCGAGTAGCGACATACCGCCAGGTGTGATCAGGTAGCCACGTTCATCCGCACGAAACGAGCCGGTGGACGTGAGCAAAAGGGGCCGCTCACCAGCCTGGTCATCGATGTTAATCTCTTGAGTGACCGGCAAAAATCCCGGTCCAGCAAGCCCTAGATCTGTCGAGCGCCCCGTCGAGAAAAGCGCGCCTTCCTCCGACACCAAGCGATTGGTTTGTACCCGGACGCCGCCCGCCGAAAACGCCGCTGGGTTGTCTGACAGCACCATGCTGAGGAAGTCCGCGGACGCCCTCTTATAACCGACCGTTCCCGAGTTGGCGATGTTGTCCGAGATGGTCGCCAGCCGTGTCGCGTTGACGGACAGACCCATCACGCCAGCATTCAAGGAAGAAGAAATAGTCATTGCGCTGCTTACTCCAGAATCTCTACTCTGGATTGTGCCACCGCATGGTTAATTGTCTTCTAACGGCCACACCTCCTCATTGAAAAGAAGAATGGAGATGCGGCGGTTTTCAGGCGCACTGGAATCCTCACTAATAGGCATACGGTCGGCTTGACCGGAGACTTCAACGATCCTTGCAACAGGCAAACCGCGTTGAACCGCAACACGACGAGCCACGTTCGCCCGATCGGCGGAAAGCTCCCAATTGGAATAGTCTCGGCGCGCAAACTTCAGGTCATCCGTGTGGCCGACGATCTTGATCGCGCGGCCGCTAACGGTCAGCGAAGGCGTGATTTCGGTGAGAATTCCCTCCAGTCGAGCAGTCGCCGAAGCCCGCCCCAAGGCAAAGACGGGCTGGTCCGCAGAGTCCATCAGGTCCACGATCACGCCTTCAGGGGTCAACGTAACGCGCGCCAAAGAGTCATCTATTTCCTCACGTAATTGCTGCATTAGCAAGTCGCGAAGCGCTTCACTTTGCGCCATGGAAGCATAGGCACCACCATGATTGCTCGATGCCAACATGTCCGACGTGTTGGGACTATCGCCCCACAAAACATCGGTGCCACCACCCGACTTCTCAGCCAGCGGAACGCTAGGGTTAAAGTAATCCGCTAGACCACGGCGCTGGTCCTCCGTCGTCGCATTGAGGATCCACATCAACATGAAGAATGCCATCATGGCCGTCACAAAGTCAGCGTAAGCGACTTTCCACGCCCCGCCATGATGTCCGTCGCCTGCGAACAGCTTCTTCCGCTTAATGATCGTCGTTGTCGCCGATTCTTCCGACATGTTTTCAACCCCAAGATACCACCAGAGATTGATAATAGTCAGTCTCCGTAAACTCCCTTTTAACAACTATTGCTTGTAGGTGGTAAACATGACCGAACAAATTTCCATTGCCTCGTTGATCAAACGTCAGCCTACTCAACATGAGGACGCAAGCAGCTCGTCCGAGCTACCCCCCGCCCTAAAGAGCAGTCAGTCGCTATGGGATGGCCTTGCAACAAGGCTTGGTGAAAAGTTGACCGAGCTACTGGAGGTCGACGTTCAGGCCAGCGTGTCCTTGTCGATGACCACCGAGCTAGCGCTGCGCGAACAGTTCTCCTCGCCGGGAGTGCTGATCCCCACTGACCTTCCGGTGAAGGAGAGTTTTTTCCTTGTGCCTGGCGATGGGGCGAAGACCCTCGCTACTCTTTTATTGAAATCTTCCGCAATCGACGCCGAAGACGATGACACAGCGTCGGACCAAGACGGCTTGCTGATCACCGAGGTACTGAGCACGCTGTCAGGTCTATCGGAAACGGCCTTTGGACGCCCTCTCATCAGTACCGCAAAAAACACTCCGCTTACCGATTGGCCACTGCAAGCGCCAAGCCCACAAGATCGGCTCCTGGTGAAGCTAGAGCTCTCGATCGAAAAACACTCTGATTGTATGTTACTTTTTGCTTTCGGTAATGATCAAGTAACTGATTTCGAACACCTTCTCGATCAGTCAGCGAACCAAATTCAATCTTCGCAGGTCTATCTTCGCATAGAAGGCGTGCTCAGTCGCTGGCATGCGGATCAATCCGAGCTCTCCACCATAAGCCCAGGCGACCGTCTACTGATTCCTGGCGGACACCTCGATGACGTCCTTGTCGAGCTACGCGGCAGTGACATGCACATGGGCTTAGGGCAAGCCGAGCTTGGTACCACCCGCGGGCGACACGCGCTCAAAGTGAAGTCGGTCTCGCTACGTCCCTAGTGCCGATCACCACGTGCACGGTCGGCAAAACGAATGGCAGCCGCCACAGCGGCAAAGTGCTCAGGCGAGATCGCCTCACCAACGTCGACGGTTGCGTAAAGAGACCGAGCCGTAGGCGGATCTTCACGGATCGGTACATTTGCCTCCACTGCTTTACTCCGGATACGTAGAGCCAATTCATCCGTGCCCTTGGCCACACATTCAGGCAAATGCAAGCCGTCGCGGTTCCACTTTAGCGCCACCGCATAGTGAGTGGGGTTGGTGATGACGACGTCCGCGTCGGCTGTCTCACTTAGCATGCGTGACATCGCGATTTTCTCCGCACGCTGTCTTCGCTGCGATTTGATGTTGGCGTCGCCTTCGCTCTCCTTCACCTCATCACGTTGTTCTTGCTCACTCATTTTTAATCGCTTCTCTCGTTGAGAGCGAACGAGCGGTATGTCGATGGCCGCAAAGAACAAGCTTACGCCCAATGCAGCGCCGAGAAAGAGGGTCGCCTCACGCAGCAACAGCCCTACTAACACCGACGGTTGAGCAGCAAGCGCTCGAGAAAAAGCATCCGCTTCGAAGAAAATGAGCGCACCACAGACGAAGCTGAGCACTACAACTTTGCTGGCCGTCTTGGCGAACTCCACCAGCGCTTCGGGCCCAAACTTTTTTCCAAAACCTTTGACGGGCGATATCTTGTTGAGATCAGGCTTCAGTTTCGATGGAGCAATGACGATCGCCTGCTGCGCCACCATCGACAGAATGACGGCAACAGCGGGCACCGCGGTGACCGGCAAGAGCGCAAAGGCCACGTCGAACACCAAGCTGTTCGCTAAACCACCCTCAAACAGAGCCACACTGGCACCATTGGGGTCAAGGATGAAACCACGCAATTGATACGCACCGTGAGCAAAACTAGCTACCAGTACCGGCAGAGCGACAAGGAAACCTAGATACGCCGCCGCCGTGTTCGCATCTTGCGAAAGAGGAACGTCGCCTTTCTTCCTTGCTCGTCGTTTCTTATCCGGTGAGGGCTCGACAACCTTTTCAGCTTCTTCACTCACGACAGCAAACTCTCGGATAGGGTATTCAGCCAAACGGTGAGCAAAGCACCCACGCAAACCATAAACAAAAGCATTCCACTAAGGACAATCGCTGGTAGGCCTACAAAGGTGATCATCAGTTGAGGCATGGCACGATTGAGAAAGCCCACTGTGAGATAGTAGGCAAAGTTCAGTACAGCGAAGGGTATCGCCAACATCAAACCAAGCTCAAGACTCGCCTTAGCGAAGTCAGTCGCCTGGTCGGCCATGCCTCCTGCATCAAGGGTACTCGCTAAGCCCAACGGCACATCGCGCAACACGTTGGCGAACCGCGATAAAGCTAGAACATCGAGATCGGACGAAAAGAAAAGGACCGTGGCCGTGAGAGTCAACGCAGTACTCAATAGGCTCGAACTATCCCCATCCGAAGCAAATCCCAAAACCTGACTCAACGACAACGCTTGCGCGATGATCGACCCCGTCAAAGACAGTGCGAAAAAGAACACGCGCACTGAGAATCCCAAAGCAAGACCGACAATCGCTTCCGAAGCCATCAGTGGTACCGTAACGGCCGACACGTCGTAATCAACGATAGGCAGGAGAAGGAGCGTGAAACTGAATGCGACGAAGATCCTTACACGCATGGGCACCATGCCCTCGCCGATCCCAGGCAGTATCAGCACGAATGTCGAGACGCGAGTAAGGAGGGCTAGTGCTGTGGGTATGCTGACCTCAACAGCAATAAGTAAGGGTAGAAGCGCCTCAAGAACGCTGTTCATGCCATAGCGAGCCATTGCGGTGTTGCGTTACCCGATATTTCTTCTTTTGATAATACGGGGTTACGAACACCGTAGGCTGACAGAGTATGCCGAACCCGGCGCCTAAGGGGTGCTGCAACGGCAACAACAGGATATGAGCCTAGCGCCGCCGCACGGTCCAATGCATCACGAACAGCTGTTGCAAGGTCACGCACTTGCGCCGCGTCAGGTTCCTCCTTCGACAACGCAGGAAGCCATTTTTCATCAATCTCGACGGCGGGAATGTACCCCTTTGCATCCGCCAGTTTCGACACAAACTGGAACGACAGACGCCGGCGCACATACTCAGAAATCTCCGAGGCCGAGCTTTCCTGGCCCTGAACCTCTGAGATAGCTTCAAGGATAAGAGGCAGTTGGCGGATTGAAATGCGCTCACTGAGCAAATCACGCAATATCTGCAGTAGAAGATCGTGAGAAATCCGATCGGGCACCAAATCATCGAGTAGACGGCGGTTCGCAGCGGCTCGATTGGGGTCTGTGGGCGCCGCGAAAGCATCAAGAATAGACCGCAGTGCCTGCCGCGTCATCAGTTTACTGAACTGCGCCTGAATAACTTCCATGAGATGCGTAGCCATCACTTCCGATGGCTCAACAACTGTCACGCCGTTGACGATCATTCTCTCCTTACCAGGAAAATCCACCCATCGGGCCTGAGCCCCGTAAACGGGTTCCTTCGTATTCTCACCCGCCGCCTCAGGATGGAGGTCATCACTCACCAAGGCCAACCACTTGCCGGATCGCAATAGTCCGTCTGCAACTTTAACGCCCTGAATGCGGATTTGATAGGTCTCTTTCGCGAGACTGGCTCGATCGGTGACCCGCACCGGCGGAAGTAAGAAGCCGAACTCTTGAATGATGAAGCGCCGTATCTTCTCCACACGGCCGTCAAACCCAGCGTCACCTCGGATGACCGTGCCGATAAGGTCGGGCGAAAGCTCCACATGGATCTCCTCCACACTTAGCAAATCACCAAAGTTTGTTTGCGGTGTTTCTATCTCTGCTGGTGCGTCATCAGGCTCGGGTTGCTCTCGCTGCCGTGCAAGCCGCCAAGCCAAATAGCCAAGCAGAGCAGCACCAGCCGTGAACGGAAGGAACGGCAGTCCGGGGAAGAGCGCAAAGGCGGCCAAAACTGCCGCAACAGTTGCGAGAGCTTCCGGCCTGGCGCCCAACTCACGCCAGAGAACAAGGTCGACCGCCTCTTCGCCTCTTCCCTTCGACAACAGCAGACCAGCAGCCACAGAGATAATAACAGCCGGGAACTGACTAACCAGTCCATCTCCGACAGTAAGGACGGAGTAGTTCTGAACGGCTTCGCCAAAGCTGATCTGATGAACCAACATACCGACGGCGACGCCCGCCACGAGGTTCAGTAGGGTGATCAATAAGCCCGCAATGGCATCACCCTTCACAAACTTTGATACACCGTCGAGCGAACCCAGAAAGGCTGTCTCCTGTTGTTCACGTGTACGGAGTCGTTTCGCCTCCTCGTGCGTGATGGCACCCGACGATACATCAGCGTCGATCGCGAGTTGCTTGCCCGGCATCGCATCCAAAGCAAAGCGCGCGCCGACCTCAGCCATACGTCCTGCGCCCTTTGTAATCACAAGGAAATTCACGATGATCAGGACGGCGAAAACGATCAAACCGATGCCCAGGTTTCCGCCCATGATGAACATGGCGAAACCCTCGATGACACCTCCAGCTGCAGCAGTACCCGTATGCCCCTCACCGATGATCAGCTTGGTCGATGAAATATTCAGTGCCAACCGTAACAGGAGTGAGACGAGGAGGATCGAAGGAAAACTGGAAAAATCGAGAGGTCGTTCTACGAACAACGTCACGGTGAAGATCAAGATAGCAAAGCCGAAGCTCGCCGTTAGGCCCAGGTCGAGCATGATCGGAGGTATGGGTAGGACCATCATGACCAACACACCCATCAACCCGATGGCCATGGCGGTGGTCGGCGTCAGCTTCAGCGACTTGAGAAAATCTGTAGGCACCCTGCTCTCTCCTTAGGTGTCGCTAGCCAGCGATCAACGGAAGGACCCGCCTCTCGAAAAAGCCAACCAACGTGACAGTCATGAACCCAGCCGTCAGCCAAAAGACGATAACAATCACAAACAGTTTTGGGACGAAGGTCAGGGTCAATTCCTGCACCGACGTCAGCGCTTGCAGCAACCCGATCGCGAGACCCGCCACCAGCGCTGAAATCAGAATGGGTGCGGCCATGACCACACCGGAGCGCAAAGCTATTCGCAGTAAGCTGAGGATATCAGCTTCGCTCATATGGGCATCCGCAAGATTTCTTGGTAGGCCGCTACAATGCGGTCGCGGATGGTCACGGCGGTTTGCAAGGC
>JABSRH010000115.1 GCA_013215175.1 Parvularculaceae bacterium
GCCTTGTAGTTCACGATCAACGCCGTGACATGGGTCATGATCTGCTCTCTCCGGCCGCGCTGGCGAATAGGGGGTGACAAGGCCTATTGGCTGCCCTATTTGCAAAGAACCTCTTTCGAAACCATCGAAAGCGGCCCCGCGGGGCCGCTTTTTTCGTACCTGGAGCCCCATGCGCGTTTACGACGAGCGACTCGCACAGCTTCTCACCCCGGCGATTGAGCTTGCGGGCTTTGAGATGGTGCGCATCCGCATGACCGGTTCCACCACGAAAACCCTGCAAGTGATGGCCGAGCGCGAAGACGGGACGATGACGGCGGAGGACTGCGCCGCCCTTTCGCGCGCGATCTCGGAGCTCCTCGAAGAGAAAGACCCCATCGACGGCCAGTACACGCTGGAGGTCTCATCCCCCGGCATCGACCGCCCCCTTACCCGGCTCAAGGACTTTGAGCGCTGGGATGGTTTCGAGGCCAAAATCGAATTGAACCAGGCCGTGGAGAACCAAAAACGGTTCAAGGGCCACCTCGCCGGCATTGAAGACGACAACGTCCTCTTCGACATCGAGGGCGAGGACGACACCGCGCTCATCCCCTTCGAGCTGATCCACACCGCCAAGCTCGTGATGAGCGACGACCTCATCGCCGAAAGCCTCCGCCGCTCCAAAGCCGCCCTCAAAGACGGCGACGCCGAGTGGAGTGAGAACGCCGACGGTCCCAAGACGAATAGGATGGGGTAATGAAGCGATGGAAGCTCATTGCTTTGTTTTGGCTAGCGGCGGTGGTCCTGGTGCTACCGCTATTCCTAATAAATTGGCTTCTTGGCGAAATGGCGCTCCGAACAGCGTTGGCTTTTGCAATCGGCCTCGCCGCCATGGGCGGCATCAGCTGCACCGCGATCATAGTATCTAATCAGCATACACAAACTGAAACTCCAAAAGGAGACTAACCCATGGCAGTCACAGCCAATAAACTTGAACTGATGCAAATCGCGCGGGCCGTGGCGATGGAGAAGTCCATCGACATGGGGATCGTCATCGAGGCGATGGAAGACGCGCTGAGCCGTGCCGCCAAGTCGCGCTATGGCCAAGAGACAAACATCCGTGTCGAGATCGACCCCAAAACTGGTGAGCAGCGCCTGTGGCGCCTCATGGAAGTGGTCGAGGTCATCGAGAACGACAGCACCGAGATCAATCTCAAGGCTGCCCAGCGCTCCAACCCTGAAGCGGAAGTCGGTGACTTCATCTCTGACCCGCTGCCGCCTGTGGACTTTGGCCGCGTCGCTGCCCTCGCCGCGAAGCAAACCATCACCCAGCGCATGCGTGATGCTGAACGTGATAATCAGTATGACGACTATAAAGACCGCGTTGGCGAGATCATTTCCGGCGTCATCAAGCGCTTGGAATATGGCCACGTCATTGTCGACCTGGGCAAAGGCGAAGCCATTGTCCGTCGCGATCAACAGATCCCTCGTGAGCCGCTGCGTCAAGGCGACCGCATCCGCGCCTATATCGCTGATGTGCGCCGCGAGCCGCGTGGCCCGCAAATCTTCCTATCGCGTAACCACCCGCAATTCATGGCGAAATTGTTCGAGCAGGAAGTGCCCGAAGTCTATGATGGCGTCATCGAGATCAAGGCCGTGGCCCGTGACGCCGGTAGCCGCGCCAAGATTGGTGTGCACTCGAACGATTCCAGCATCGACCCCGTCGGCGCCTGTGTCGGTATGCGCGGTAGCCGCGTGCAAGCCGTGGTCGGTGAGCTTGCCGGCGAGAAAATCGATATCGTTCCGTGGTCAGAAGACACCGCCACCTTCGTGGTGAACGCGCTCGCCCCCGCCGAGGTCGCCAAGGTGGTCCTCGACGAAGAGATGGAGCGCATCGAAGTCGTGGTGCCTGATGAGCAACTCTCGCTCGCCATCGGTCGCCGCGGTCAAAACGTCCGCCTCGCGAGCCAGCTCACCGGCTTCGAGATCGACATCATGACCGAAGAGGAAGAGAGCGAGAAGCGTCAGAAAGAGTACGCCGAGCGCTCGAAACTCTTCATGGAAGTGCTCGACGTCGACGACATGATCGCCAACTTGCTGGTGGCCGAAGGCTTCGCCCGCGTGGAAGAGATCGCCTACGTGGAACTCGACGAGATCGCGCTGATCGAAGGCTTTGACGACGAGACCGCTGAAGAGCTTCAGGCCCGCGCGCAAGAATATCTCGAGAAAGAGCGCCAGGAATTGGACGCCAAACGCATCGAGATGGGCGTCGAAGACGACATGCTCACCTTCGAGATCTTAGACCTCAAGATGCTGATCGCGCTCGCCGAAGAAGGCGTGAAGTCGGTGGAAGATCTTGCGGGCTGTGTGGCCGACGACCTGACCGGTTGGACCGAGCGAGTCGATGGCGAGAAAAAGCACTACGAAGGCATGCTTGAGAAGTATCGCATTCGCCCGGATGCCGCCGAAGCCCTCATCGCTGATGCCCGTGCCCGCATGGGTTGGGACGATGAAGAAGAGGCCGAGGAAGAGGTGGAAGCTTAAAACCTCCGTCATCCAAACGTTAAAATGCTCGCCATGACGTCCAAGTCATGAAAAGGCTGATGCTCTAAGTCACTTAGGAAGTTTCTGGGCATCGGTCGGTGGGCTTGAACACGTCACTGATAGGTCGCGTATTGAAGGTGGCGGCACTCACCGCCGCCGCCGCCCTTTTTCTATTTGGTGCCGTGGTTTACCTGACCACCTACCGCACGATCTACGAGAATGAGGTCGTGCAGCTCGAGCATACGATCGCCGACCGTGCCAACGAGCAAGCAGGCGTTTTCAAACAGCTCGATATCTCGCTGGCTGAGGCCAACAAGCTCTTCCTGCGCAGCAAGCAAGCTTTCGCCCAGCAAGACGAGGTCGTCTTCGACGACGAAAAGTTCCCCCAATTTGGCGATGGTACCCGCCGCAGCGCTGATGGCTTGTTCGAGGGTACGGCCAACGAAGCTGGACGCTTAACTTGGGGCCTCGCGGGCTTTATCCCCGAGGCCGACAACGCAGATCGCAACCGCCGCGATAACTTCGCGGCTGGTTTTGAAGTGGTCCAAACCTTCGGGCCGAGCCTCAAAGGGCACTTGCCAAATTTTTGGTTCATCACCGAAGCGGGTGACATTCTCATCTTTGCGCCCGACCGCCCTGATGAGCTGATGCCTTATCGCCGCGATTTGCCTGCGAGTTTTTCCTTCTCAGGGTTGGATGTGGGGAAAACCCCCCGGCCGGAGAACAATCCCTCGCGCGTGCTTCGATGCAACGAGCTCGAACCCTACGTCTTTGATCCCGATAACCAGCTGCAGAGCCTCACCTCAAGTTGTCAGGTTCCGATTTATGATGGCCAAGATCGGTATGTGGGTTCGTTCGGCACGACCCTAGCCCTGTCGGGTTGGCTGCAGCAAACCGTGGCCAACGACAATGCCGATGACTTCTCATATGCCCTGGTGAGCCCTCAGCGCGGCTTGCTGGCTCATGCGGAACTAACCGGCCTCACGAACACGGATGATGTTGGTGCGCTATCTGCGAGACTGGGCGTCGACGAACTCAAAAGTCAGCTTACTGACGATTGGGGCACGTTCGAAATCGAGAGCGCTGATGCGATCGTCACATATGTAAGGATCGAAGGTCCCGGTTGGTACCTTGTCGCCATTCAACCCAAATCGTTGATCCTCACGCAGGCCGCTAGCGCTGCTGTGCAAGCCGCTGCTGCCACCGGCATTTCAGCGGTGCTGCTTATCGCCGTGATCAGCCTCTTCATGGTGTTCCTGATCGCGCGCCCGTTGCGCACACTGTTGGAGGCATCACAGAAAAGTCTGGACACGTCAGAAAAATTCCACCGCCTTGCACAGCGAGACGACGAGATTGGCCGATTGGGCCTTGCTCTTGTGGAGCGCGACAAGCGCTTCCAAGCGCTTGTCGAAAACCTCGAACAATTGGTGGCCGAGCGTACTGCCGAGTCCGAATCCGCTAGGCTGCAGGCAGAGAGCGCCAATGATGCCAAGACCTCGTTCTTGGCAACAATGAGCCACGAAATTCGCACACCAATGAATGGTGTTATGGGCATGGCCGAGGCGCTGGAACGCACCGACTTGAATGACGAACAGCGGGACTACCTTCAAGTCATCAACCGGTCAGGGCAATCCCTGCTCGCTCTGATCGACGACATCCTCGATATCTCGAAGATCGAAAGCGGCAAACTGCGCCTCGAGCCGCTGCCGGTTTCACCCGCCGATGTGATCAGCGAAGTTTGCGGCCTTTACCAGGAGGCTGCCATCCGCAAGGGCCTGAAGCTCAACTGCGATGGCGCGATGCAGGTCAACACACCCATTGTGACCGACCCGCTGCGACTTCGGCAGATCATCGCCAATCTGGTTTCGAACGCGATCAAGTTCACCGCGAACGGGCAAATCAATCTCACCGCCGAACAGTTCGACGACGGCACCGTCAGCATTGCCGTGCAGGACACCGGGACGGGCATCGCTGAGATGCTTCAGCAGACGATTTTCAATAAATTCGAGCAGGCAGAGCAGTCTACAACACGCAATTATGGCGGAACGGGCCTCGGTCTCGCCATCTCGCGAGAGCTGGCGTACTTGCTGGGCGGTGATCTGACGCTCGTTTCAAAGCTCGGCGAGGGCTCGACGTTCACGCTTTCCATCAGCCCACTTGAGGCGCGCCACCCAGACGACCTGAATGGTTCGCCGATGGACACTGCCACACCAGGCGATCCGGAAGACCCGGCCTTGACGCGTGGGCTACGCATCCTCGTGGCCGAGGACTTGATGGTGAACCGCAAGGTCCTGGAAGCGATCTGCAAGCCGCTCGAAGTCAGCCTCACCATGGCGGAGAACGGGCTCGAAGCTATTGAAATGCTGAAGAAGCACTATTTCGACGTCGTCCTTATGGACCTGCGCATGCCAGTCATGGACGGTCTTCAGGCAACCCAGCGCATCCGAGCCGGCGCTGCTGGCCCCAACGCCCGCACCATCCCAATCATCGCGCTCACGGCGAACGCCATGCAGGAACATGTCCACGCCAGCCTCGAAGCGGGCGCGAACGCTCATTTGGCAAAGCCAGTAAGCCGCCAGGCCCTCATCGACGCGCTGGTCACGGCCACAGGCCGGGATGTCCGCGAAGCAGCCGCGCTCTCTGGTTGAACTGGCTTGCCAGACCGCGCCTTAGTCTGCGAAACGCCGGGGATGAACGACGCTCGGCCACCTGTTTCCTGCTACATTCGCACGAAGAACGAAGCACGCCGCATCGGCGACGTGGTGCGCGCGGCCAAGCTCGCGGCCCGCGAGGTCATCGTGGTGGATTCAGGTTCTACCGATGGCACCCCGGACATTGCGAAAGAGGCGGGCGCTGTCGTCCATCACGTGGAATGGCGCGGCAATGGTGGACAAAAGCGAGCTGCTGAAGACCTTTGCTCGTACGACTGGCTACTCGATCTTGATGCGGACGAAGTGATCCAGCCCGAGCTCGCGCAGGGCATCGCTGACCTTTTCAAGGATGGAGCGGAGCCAAAACACTCCGTTTACGGACTTATTCAAGTGCACGCCGTGCCCTACCTTGAGCCCTGGTGGAACACTGACAACATCGTCAAGAACAAGTTCTATGATCGGCGGCAGGTCCGCATCCCTGATCACCCAGCCTGGGACCAGCTTGAGGTGTCGAAGCGGACGACCCCGCGCATACCTGGCGTGATGCTTCACTACATGTTCTCCGACATCGGAGACCTCGTGAAAAAGCAAGAACGCAACATGAGCCGTCGCGCTGCGGGGGTGAAACAGAAGTCAAAGACCAGCCTTGCACTGAGGATTTTCTTCGGATTTCCCGTCTATTTCCTCAAGCGCTACCTATTGAAAGGCCTCTTCCTCAAAGGGGTCTATGGTTTCGCCTTTTCATTCACCATTGCCTATGGGCGTTGGCTCAAGGACGTGAAGCTCTACGAACGGCATTTAGAAGCTGAACACAATGCTCGCCTTGCCCTCACCGAACAGGAACAACGCCATGCTTAACTTCGACGCGTTACGCGCAAGCCGCACACGGACAGAACCTTTCACTTATATCGTCGCTGATGGCGCGCTCACAGCGGACGAAGCGGCCGCGGTCCGTGAAGACTATCCCCAGATTGAGAAGACCGGCTACCTGCCGCTCTCAAAGCTGGAGAGCCACGGCCAGTTCGAAGCGCTGATGAAGGATCTGCAGTCCGAAGAGTTAGCTGCTGTCTTATCCGAGAAGCTCCATCTCGACCTGATGGACAAGCCGCGGATGATCACGGTGCGGAAGCACTCGAAGCTAGGCGATGGTCGCATCCACAACGACTCGCTATCCAAGATCTGCACCATGCTGGTCTATCTGAACGAGACGTGGGACAAAGAAGAAGGTGGCGCCATCCGTGCTCTGAATGGTGAGCACGACATGGACGACTACGCCGAGGAGGTGGAACCACTGGCGGGCAATGTTTTCGCGTTCGCTCGGTCAGAGACGAGCTGGCACGGCCATCCACCGTTCGCGGGTGAGCGCTATGTGATCCAGGTCACGTTCCTGACGAGCCAAGAAGAGCTGGACCGCAAAGAGAACCGCGGGGGCATCCAACTCTTCCTGAAAAAACTCTTCGAACGTCGTTAGGCAGCCGGCGGTGTCCAAGCGAACGGCTGGAACGCCTCATCCACTGGCGTGTTGGCAAAGTGATTGACGTAATTCGACATCACTTTCTGCGCGAGGCCGAGGATAACATCCAGCACCGCACGCTGATCATAGCCCGCTGCAAAGAAAGCCTGGACGTCCGCATCATCAACAACGCCGCGTTGGCGGGTAACTTTCAACGTGAACTGACGGAGCGCTTCTAATTTCGCGTCAGGCAAAGGCCGAGCCTCGCGAAGGGCGGCCACGATATCATCGGCTACGCCCTGCGTTTTGGCGATGGCCGTGTGGGCAGGCACACAATAGTGGCAGTTGTGCTCGACATTGATCGTCAGCCAAACCACGTTCTGCTCTTCCACCGTCAGCGATGATTTTGAGAACAGCCCAGCGACGGTCTGATAGGCTTCTAAGTGCTCGGGACTTTCGGCCATGACGCCGTAAAGGTTAGGAACAAACCCCATCGTCTTTTGCGATGCCTGCAGACGATCCTTCGCAGCCTCGGGGGCACTGTCGGGTGTATGGATAGTGAAATCAGTCATGTTGGTCTCCTTATGGACCTGTCATTCGCGACGGGCAGGAGGTGGGTTGCGCGAAAAATCACGCAACCCCGCAACAATCGTTTGCGCAGAAGGCAAAAGCCCTAGGCGCGCGCAGCTTTTGGCTTGTTGTTCCGTGGACGACGAGGCTTGCCGCCAGGTGCGCCGCGACCGGCTGCAGGCGATTTCTTCTTCGCTGGTGCTGCGCCGCGCTTGGCAGCTGGGCGCCCAGTCTTGGCCTGGCCCTGCCCGCCACCTCGCGGCTTATTGCTCCGCTGCTGGGTTTGCGGTCCCTTCGGCTTGACAAGCTTCATGGAGCGATCAGGGGTCGGAAGAATAAGGTCCTCAAGCCCTTCAGGTGCATCCAACACGGGGATCTCCGCCCGGGTGATCTTTTCAATCTCGCACAAGTAATAGAGCTCGTCAGCGGTGACCAGAGACACGGCCACGCCGTCAGCACCCGCCCGCGCTGTTCGGCCAATGCGGTGCACATATTGTTCGGGGACGTTGGGTAGCTCGTAGTTCACCACATGACTGACGCCGCGCACGTCGATCCCGCGCGCAGCAATGTCGGTGGCGATCAGCACATTGCAGGTGCCGTCGCGGAAGGCCTCCAAAGCCTTGGTCCGCTGCGGCTGAGATTTATTGCCGTGAATGGCCTTGGCTTCGATACCCGCCTTGTCGAGCTGGCGAACAATCGCATCGGCGCCGTGTTTTGTCCGGGCAAAGACGAGCGCGCGGTCGATGCCGGGATCGCTCAAGATCGAAGCCAACATACGGGGCTTACTCGACTTCGCCACGTGGTGGACACCTTGAGTGACGCGCTCCGCCGTGGTGCTTTCGGGCGCCACGGAGACCTTTACCGGGTCAAAGAGGTATTCCTTCGCCAGCGCCTCGATCTCTTTCGGCATCGTGGCAGAGAAAAGCATTGTCTGCCGAGCATCTGGTACGTGCTCCATCACTTTGCGCAAGTCGCGCGCAAAGCCGAGATCCAGCATGTGATCGGCCTCGTCGAGGATCAGCGTATCAAGCTGGTCGAAGTTGACCGCGTTTTGTCCGATCAAGTCGACCAGGCGACCAGGCGTGGCCACCAAGACCTCCGCGCCGCGCTTGAGGGCCCGGATCTGTCCACCAATCTTCACGCCACCGATGGCGACCTCGACCCAGCATTTGAGAAACTTTGAGTACGCCTTAAAACTATCGGCCACTTGATAGGCCAGCTCACGGGTCGGCACCAAGACAAGAACGCGTACAGACTTTGGCTGCTTCTGCTGTTTCTTGCGCGCCATCTTGTCGAGGGTCGGGAGGGTGAAGGCCGCTGTCTTCCCCGTCCCTGTCTGCGCGATGCCGAGCAGATCTCGACCCTCGCGCAACGGCGGAATGGCTTGTTGTTGGATGGGCGTGGGCGTCTCATAGCCCTGACCCGCGACGGCCTTGATCACCATGCGATCAAGACCAAGGTCATTAAATGTTGTCATCTTTATCAGTCTACGTCTTCTAACGGCACGCAAGCACGCACGAGTAAGCGCGAGGTCGTCCCGCCCGGCCATCATGCCGGAGGCTTCGGGAACGGCCTCGCGTGAGAAGGACGTTGGAATTCGGTTGGATCGAAAGGCCTGCTGAGGTCAGTGGGACGTCCCACCGCCGCGTTTCACGCTGCTAGGCCCGCGCATTCGCACGCCCTCGCCGTGAACCTCCACAATCCAAAGGTCAAGAGCGACGGCGCGCGGCAAAGATGCCGTCTGATCAGAAGGTCCTGACGCTAGTTCTTGTAGTCCGGCTGTTCGCGCTCGAGCTTGCGCAGCAGCGCCGGCCAAATGAGGCCGTCCGCCGACATCATCAAGCCACCCTTGCCGATAGCCTCGTTCTTATCGATCACCTCATCAGCGGTGGGGTAGAGCTCTCGGCCACTGCTCATGGTGGCAATTTGCATCGCGCAGGCACGCTCGAGGAAATACATCCGCGTGAAGGCCTGGGCTACCGTGGCTCCCAAGGTCAGGGTCCCATGGTTGCGGAGAAGCATCGACCCTTTGTCGCCCAGGTCGGCTTGCAGGCGCGGTCGCTCATCATGATCA
>JABSRH010000116.1 GCA_013215175.1 Parvularculaceae bacterium
AGAAGCCAGCGACTTGCCCTGGATAGTCACCACATCTCGACCATCAAAGCTGGTGCCAGGATGGTCGACGCCCGCCCACTCCAGCAACGTGGCAGGAATGTCGTCCACACGGACGAAGTGGTCGGTCACTTCACCAGCATGCGCACCGTTGGGTAGCGCCATGATGAGGGGTGACTGAGTGCCGCCACGTGTACTGAACGATTTGAACAGGCGATAGGGAGCGGAGCTGACATGCGACCATTGCGGCCCCGTCCAGGCATAGCTGTTCGGACGGCCCAGATTGCCGAGCGACAAATCGAAATTCTCTTCCGCCCAATCGTAATAGTAAGGCGCCCAATCGAGCGGGTTACCGCCTTCGGCGCCGTTGTCCGACAGGAAGATCACCACCGTGTTATCGAGCTGACCACTCTCCTCAAGATGCGCCATCACACGACCAATTTCATGATCCATGGAATCAATCATCGCAGCGTAGACTTGCATCCGCCGGATCTCGAACGCGCGATAGTCGTCTGACAGTTCATCCCAAGATGGCCAAGCTTCGTGAGGGTCGGCTGGCACGACATCGTCAGCCATCAGACCTTCGGCCTTCATGCGCTCTAGGCGAGCTTGCCGGATCGCTTCGTAGCCCTCCTCGTAAACGCCGTCATACTTCGCAATGTACTCATCTGGCGCTTGGATCGGATAGTGCGGCGCTGTGAACGAGAGGTAGGCAAAAAATGGCCGATCGTCGTCCTGGCCTTCCAGCTGCTCGATCAATTTGTCGGCATACAGGGTTGAAGAGAAGAAGCTCTCCGGGACGGCGACATCCGCACCGCGCTCGCGGTAGTTGACGTTGGGTAATTCAGCTAGCGCCGGGTAGTTACGGAAATGGTCCGCACTGCCCTCAACGAGAACGAATGAATCTTCGAAACCGCGCCGGTCCGGCAGAAGAGCATCATCGTTCCGGCCGCCTAGGTCCCATTTGCCTGAGACCGTGGTGAAATAGCCTGCATCGTTGAGGAGCCGAGCGACGGTCACGACCCGGTCGGACAGGTAGGTCTCGTAGCCAGGGGAGCCCTTTTGAGTGCCCCGCCATTCACCGGCCATCGTGCCGATCCCGGCCGCGTGATTGTTCACCCCGGTCAGCAGCATGGCGCGCGTCGGCGTACAGAACATGTGCGTGTGGAAGTTCGAAAAACGC
Organism: Parvularculaceae bacterium; assembly: GCA_013215175.1. Lineage (GTDB taxonomy): Bacteria > Pseudomonadota > Alphaproteobacteria > Caulobacterales > Parvularculaceae > Parvularcula. The sequence goes on from JABSRH010000116.1 coordinate 1,181, forward strand.
AGGCCCCGCTCGGCCAAAGCATCGAGATGAGGCGTGTTCACCTCACCGCCAAAGGGTCCGATGTCGGAAAAGCCCAAATCATCGGCGAGAATGATGAGAAAGTTCGGCCGTTCAGCAACTGCAACCTGTTCAGCCTGTTCTAAACCTCCGTCAGCCGATGCGTCGGTGGCAGTCTCGGCCCCCTGCTCTGCGCAAGCCACAAGGCCAAAGGCGGCCAAGAAGGGAATAAGTCGCTTCAATGGTTGGATCCTTCAAGCTGCTCGCGGAACAGGCCAAGCTGCTCCTGAATGTTGCGGTCGCTGGCGCAGAAGACGATGGCCTCGGAACGAACGTCCCAACGCTGACGACCCCAGCATGGCACCACAAGCGTATCCCGCGGTTTGAATTCGTAGGTCGTCTCTTGTCCTTGATGTTCGACGGTCAATGAGCCCTCGCCTTCGACAATCGAGAACACCATGCCTTCCGTGGTCCGATAAGGCTGCGATGAGAATCCAGCTGGCATCCACTGGAGGAACGTCGAAATCGTCGCCAGCGCTGGCCCGCCGGTATTAGGGTTCATGTATTCCAGCTTGTGGCCGACCACCGGATCGATATCCGACTCCGAGGCCGAAGCCACCAACGCGGCACGCATCTCCTCGTAGGGGTAGTAGAACATCGGCGAGTTGGGATCAGTCGACGACGGCAGCGCCACTGGTTTCAGGCCGCGACCAAATCGGGCACGGGTCGTGCCTGGAGCTGATCCATCAGGGAACCGGTCATCCGGATACAGATCGAGGAAGATCGGGCCAAGGTTTCGATTGAATGGCAGGTCGAGCACATCGAGCCAAACAACCGGCTCAGTGCCTTCGTGACCGTGATCATGCCAGCGCATCGACGGGGTCAGCACCATATCGCCAGGGCGCATATACGCTTTTTCACCATCGACGGCGGTGTAGGCCGCGCCGTCACCCTCAAGGATAAAGCGCAGCGCTGAAGCAGAATGGCGATGGGCCGGCGCAACTTCGCCAGGCATCAGCAATTGCCAACCTGCGTAGAGGTTCTCCGTGATGGCCGATGCGCCATCAAGACCGGGATTGTCGAGGATCAGCACACGGCGCTCTGCCTCATGAGCCGAAATAAGGTCTGCCGACTCGAAGAGAACATTGCGGCACAGGTCGTAATCCCAGTGGAAGGGCGTGCTACGCACCTGGGGTTCCTTCGTCAGGAGAACGTTCAAGCGCTCCCAAAGAGGTGCCAAAGCGTATTGAGAAATACGGCGGTAGTACGCATCGCGCTCTGCTGAAGCACCGGGGGCAATTTTGCGCTCAACCATGAAGGAACTCCGTTTACCGAGTTATTGAGGATTAAGCCGTCTCGCGAAGACGGACCATGGCTCGGTCGATACGCGAAATGGCCTCTTCCACGTCTTCGTCAGGCATGTCGCCGGATGTCACCATTCGGAAACCGCCAGCGCTCAAGACGCCCTCTTCTTCCATGAGCTTACGGAACCGCAGCGCTGTGGCCATGTCGGCTCCCTCAAGCTCGTGCGGCGCGTAGGCCACATCAAGGTCGATGAACGCAAAGGCGAACATGCCTGCCGGGCCTTGCACCATCAACTTGAAGTCCTGACGTTCTGCGCTAGCACGCAGACCACTGACAATCCGATCTTGGACATTCTCGAGCCGGGTGAAGAAGGCTCCATTGTCCCGCTCAAGCATCTCCATGCTGGTGAGACCAGCGGCCATCGCGAGCGGGAACGAATTGAAGGTGCCGCCGCCAAGGACTTTGTTGTCCTTCAGCACACTCATGACTTCGTCGCGACCTGCGATGGCTGCGAGCGGTAGGCCGCCCGCCAAAGCCTTGCCGAAGACCGCGAGATCAGGCGTCACACCCAGGGCACCTTGAGCGCCACCGATGGACATGCGGAAACCGGTGATCACTTCGTCAAAGCACAGCAGAACGCCGTACTTGTCGCAGAGAGCACGAGCGCCTTCGAGGTAACCAGGCCGCGGTGGGCAACAGTAATTGTTGCACAATACTGCTTCCATCATGATCATGGCGATTTCGTGGGAGCGCTCTTCGAGCAAGGCCTCAAGCCCCTCTAGGTCACCCCAACGCACCATCAGGATATCAGACAAGGCATGCGGAGCAATACCTGCACCGCAACGTGCCGACGTCTGCGGACTACCGGCATCGCCTTCCGAATTCAGGTGACCGTCAAAAACGTTGTCGAGCCAGCCATGGTAGTGGCCCTCGCAGCGCACGACGTAAGGTCGTCCTGTGGCGCCCCGAGCCAAGCGCATGACAAGCTGATCGGCCTCACTTCCCGTCAGGCCAAACCGCACACGATCGGCACACGGAACGTGCTCAACAATCTTTTCCGCCAGCTCTATTTCAGCCGTGGTGTGCATGATCGACGAGGGCGAAGAAAATTGTCGATCGAGCTGTGCCCGCACAGAGTCGAAATATTCCTGGTTGCTATGGCCCCAAATCGCTGGGCCCATACCCAGCACAAAGTCCATATAGTCTTTGTTGTCGACATCCCAGATTCGGAAGCCAGAAGCCCGGTCGGCGATCACGGGATCACCGGGAGGGCCAGGCCGGAAGTTGCTCTGCTTGCCCGCCATGACTTCCCTGGCGCGATGCTGCCAATCCTCGGACAGGCTAGGGGCGGGGCTAGCGGACAACTCGCTCTGCATGGCTGGTACCATTCCTTCTGACATTATTGTACTACATTTATCTTGATCTGGCCTGAGGGGAAATGCAAGGTTCCAAACTGAAAGAAACTTTCGTCCCGTTGATCAGTGACCTGCGGCACACGTTGGGTCTGCTGAGACGGCCATTCGACATCAGCTAACCGCTTCTTGATCGGACAAGGACCGCCAATCCCGATGAAACTGCACACTTACTTCCGAAGCTCGGCCTCGTTTCGCGTGCGAATTGCACTACAATTAAAGGGCGTGGACTGGACACCGTCCTATGTGAACCTGCGCCAAAACGAGCACCTTGGCGACTTTGCGGCGATCAATCCCGCCCGCGCAGTTCCCGTGCTGGAAGATGGCTCTCTCAAGCTCACCCAGTCGCTCGCCATCATGGAATATCTCGACGACAAGATCGCCGATCCGCAATTGCTGCCGTCGGATCCAGCGGACCGCGCCATTGTCCGATCGATGTCGCAGCTGATCGCCTGTGAAATTCACCCGCTGAACAATCTGCGCGTCCTCAAGTACTTGCGCGCTGATCTTGGCCAATCCGACGACGGTGTGTCGACGTGGTATGCGCACTGGGTCAATCAAGGCTTTGAAGCGCTGGAGAAAATGGCCGTCGAGCACGGTTCCGCTGGCCGTTGCTTTGGCTCGACCGTTACCATGGCCGACGTGTGTTTGGTGCCGCAGATCTGGAACGCGCGCCGGTTTGAGGTTGACCTGAGCGCATTCCCGCGGCTTCTGGAGATCGATGCTTCGCTCAACGAGCTGAAAGCATTCGCGTCGGCTGCGCCGCAGAATCAGCCAGACGCCGTCTAACCTATGCGGAGTGGTGATGAATTCAGATCTTCGGCCGGTTCTGACCATTGATCTAGATGCCATCGCCGAGAACTACCGGCGGCTTCGCCAGCACGCTGGCGGCCGCTCCGGGGCTGTGGTCAAAGCGGATGGATACGGACTCGGCGCAGAGCGGGTCGTCTCGCGCCTCCTGCGAGAAGGCTGTGAGACTTTTTTCGTCGCCACGCTGGCAGAGGCAGAACAGCTCCGGCAGGAACACCCAGCCATCCGCCTGGTCGTATTTGAGGGGATCACCAGCGCCGTCATTGACAGGTACCGCGAGCAGAACCTCACACCCACGCTCAACACCCTGGAACAACTAAGCCTTTGGCCATCGTCGGCGGAAGCGTTCCTGCACATCGACACAGGCATGAGCCGCCTGGGCCTAAGCCCGGCAGAGACCGCCGCGCTGTTATCAAGCCCTACGCATCTCACCCAGAGTAGCGTCTCCACGCTCATGACACACTTCGTCGATGCGGATGAAGAGACGCCGGAGCTCACCGACCGGCAATGCCAAGACTTCTTCCAGTTCGCCGATCAATTCCCGGCGCTCGACCGCAGCGTGGGAAACACCGCTGGCCTCCTCTATGTGGATGACCTGCGAGGAAGCCTCGGGCGCCCAGGCATCGGCCTCTATGGCGCCAACCCAAGGCGATCGGCGGATCATTTCGGTGTACCCGTAGCGACCCTCACTGCACCGGTGTGGCAGGTCCGCGAGATCCCTGAAGGCGCCAGCGTTGGCTACAACGCCACCTTCACCACCAGCCGCCCGCGGACCATCGCGACCGTCGGTCTAGGCTATGCCGATGGGCTGTTCCGCTCCACCTCCAACAAGGGTCACGTCATCATCGACGGGCACGCCTGCCCTATTGTTGGTCGCGTTTCGATGGACAGCGTTGGCGTGGACGTGACGGCTATGCGAAGCGTGTGCATCGTGGGAGCCCAGGCTGAGGTCATTGGACCGTCCAGGTCTTTGGAGGCCGCTGCCGATGACGCGGGCACCATCTCGTACGAGGTCCTCACCTCCCTCGGTGGCAGGATCGCCCGGCGATACATCTGAGCCGACACCATGACCTGACCTTCACCAGACGGAGCTAGGCAACCCTTCAAAACTGTCCTACAGTTTTGCCAGTATGCTCGGGCCGTCTGGCGCCCGGCGCTGGCCGCAAGGAGGAACCCACGGTGAAACGCTTCTTGATGATCGTGAGCATGGCGCTGACTGGCGCACTGACCAGCTGTGCCGAACCCGGATCCTCGCCAAGCGCGACAGCCGCCTCAGCAGGCCTATCAGACGCACCCGTCCGTGAGCTGACATTGACGCCCAACCCATCAGGCCATGTCCCGCTCGCAGCGGAGATCACCTTTGACGCCGCCACTCCGCTGGATGTTGAAGCTGTGATCACCGACGGCGAACATACCTGGCCGACGCCCAAGCAAGAACAAGTCAGCGGAGCTGTCTCCATCCCGTTGGTCGGTATGCGGGCCGATCGGGACCACACCATCTCGCTGACGGTTAGCCAGGCTGATGGGCAATCTTGGACGCAAGACTTCGTCCACCGCACACCGCCTCTTCCCGCCAGCCAGCTCGAATTCCCGACGATCGACGTCAAGGTCGCCGACGCGGACCGGATGGAGCCAGGCATTACGTTCCTCAGCACACGTCGGCGGGCGCTTGGTCGCGCCCATTGGCTGACCGAAGCTCAGCTGCGCTTTTCTATGGACTGGGGCATGATCACGGCCATCGACAATGACGGGGAGATCGTGTGGTTCTACCAAGCCGAGTCGCGCACATCAGGCATCGACCGGCTGTCGAATGGTAACATTGTGATGCACCGGGCGGACTTTGCTACGACAGAGATCGACCTTCTGGGCAATGTCGTCCGTCAGTATTACGCTGCGGACCGTCCAGCCGGTCCTCCTGAGAATCCTGACGCCATTCCCATTCTCAATCAGCAGACCTTGCACCACCAGCCGCATGAGCTGCCCGACGGAAATTTCCTTGCCTTCTCGGCCAATGCCTATCTCGTCGAGGACTATCCCACGAGCGAGACCGATCCCAATGCACCGCGTAAGGATCAAATGGTGATGGCCGACTCGGTGGTCATCTTTACCCCTGAGGGCGAGCAAATCTGGTCTTGGGACACGATGGATTACCTCGACCCCTACCGCATCGGCTACGATACGTTCTGGAGCTACTGGTGGACGCGTGGATTCCCCGGCCACGTGGATTGGAGCCACGGAAATGGCCTCAGCTACAATGCCGCTGATGATTCCATTCTTGTCTCTCTGCGGAACATGAGCGCTATCCTCAAAATTGACCGCAAGACCAAAGAGATCGTCTGGATCCTTGGACGCCACGATGGATGGAAAGGCGAGCTGAAGGACAAGCTGCTTACGCCTATCGGTGACCTCATGTGGCCGGGCTACCAGCACAATCCTCGGCACACCCCAAAGGGCTCTGTCATCCTCTTCGACAACAGGGCGCATGCCGGCAGAATGCCCTTCGAGGAACGCCCGCCCTACCCCGAGAATTTCAGCCGCGCTGTTGAGTTCGAGGTAGACGATGAAGCGATGACGGTGCGTCAGGTCTGGACCACGGGTGATGAACAAGGTGACGATCCTTGCTTCAGCTATGCCATGAGCGATGCGTGGCGCCTGCCGATCACCGACAATCGCCTCGTCATTTCGGCGTTCTGTTCGCCGCTTCTTCCGGGCCTGACTCAAGACATCATGGATTCGACAAAGCGGGCTGGTGACGACCTACCCTTCGGCGGCCGGATCGTTGAATATGCCGGCGACGAAGTGGTGTTCCGTGCCGACGTTAGAGACCCCGATGAACTTCTTCAGTGGGAAGTCTACGGAGGTTTCCGGTCACCCGGCATCTATGAAGCGGGCAGCCATCACGGCGGCGAACACTAAGCTCAGTTCGACGCGGATAGCGTTTCTGAGGCCTCAATGGCTAACTCAGCATCATCGTTTGCCGATGCAGGGGGAGCCACCTGGATTGAGAATTGGAAGCCCTCGACAATCTCCTGCTCTGCATTCACGACCGCACTGGCATCACCAGCAACCGCGAGCCCTAAACGCTGAGCTTGCTCATTCTCAACGCGCAGCATGTAGTAACCGTACGGAACATCAAGAAAAGCAAAGTAGCCGTCGAACTCTGAGGTGGCTCGATCGACAACCTTGCCCAACTGGTTGACCAATTCCACCTTGACCGCGCCCAGCGGCTTGTTGGTTGCCGCGTTGATCGTTTCGCCAACAATTTCGCCAGTACGGAGTAGCACCAGGTCCAGCGGGATGATCCTACCACGCCTCGGCGTTATGGCCACAGGATCAGGTGCTGACAGAAACTGACCCTCTTCCAACAGACTTGTTTGATCCACGCTCACAAGCGTGGGACGATCAGGACTGAGACCAGTGACGAAGTACCCATCCGTCAACAGACGGTCATCCGAACGGGTGTAACCGCCAGCCACGATTTTGCTCTGGATGATCTGCTCGGCGTCGGAACGCATGCCATCTTGGTCGTCATCGAGGAAAGGGGCTGCCATGACATGGCCACCTTGGGTCACGCTGCGGCCCGTCATGATGGGTCGTTTGCGATTTGGTGGCTTAGCGAAGCTCGTCGTCATGGTGAATAGGGCCGTGAAGCCGTTCTCATCATCATGACCCGCAGCAACAGCAAGCGACAAAGGCTGGAAAAGTGCGTTCAGCGACAAGAGAAAGGCAGAGCGACTGTTCTCCAGCGTCTCACTCCCCGTAAACCGGAAAGCATAACGCTCCGATAGAGGAACATCTGCTGTGAGGTTGAATTGACGAAGCTCCGCCTCAGGATCAATATTATAATTGATGCCTGAGCGCAGTGTGTATCGCTTGCGCCGATAGCTCACCAATAACTCCCCAGTCGTCACCGGTCGATCCGAAAAGCCGGGACGGCGCTCCACACTTCGAACGAAGCGCTTTGTGACATTGGCCCCCTTCACCACGGCCGACGCGCGTAAGATGTTTTCATCGACTGGTCTTCCCCCGGTTTTTCGACCAGGTGCTATGCAACCCTTCGGGCTTGTGGTCTTCCCCCGGTTTTTCGACCAGGTGCATCGCAGCCGAGCGTTGAAGCTTTCGACGTAAGCGTTATCAGTGGGTTTGCCGGGGCGCGAGAAGTCCAGCTCAACACCATTATGGTACGCCCACTGATCAAGAAGCCGGCCGGCGAACTCTGGACCATTATCGACCCGAATGGACTTTGGCTTCCCTCGAACAGCCATGACCTGGTCAAGCGCTTCGATGACGTTGAGGGCCTGGAACTTCACTCTCGGCTCGATCGCAAGGCACTCTCGTGTGAAGCAGTCGACCATGGCCAGGATCCGGAAGCTTCGCTGGTTGAACAGTCGGTCTGAGA
>JABSRH010000117.1 GCA_013215175.1 Parvularculaceae bacterium
GATTCGGAGACGCGCGGCTGCACGATCTATGAGGCGCGTCCTGAGATTTGTCGCGATTTCCCGAACCGCAAGCGCTGCGGGTACTACGAATTCCTGCTCCACGAACGGGAGACGCAGGAAGACGAAGACTGGATCTCCACCACCGGGAACGTCGGCTAGCGCCGGTGATTGCGCCAGTCGTCGAAGCGGACGGCGGCAACCCAAATCGCGGACAAAACGGCGACGGTGCCTGCGCCGATCACCACGGCGTCGGTAGCTTCGCCAGCCTCGAAGGCGTGCACGAACAGAGGGCCGTCGTATTGCTCGGTGCCTTCGATGAGCTCGTCGTCGGTGTTGGATGATGGCTCTTCGGGATCTGGCGTGTCGTCAGCTGGCGGTTCGCTGCCGCCGGTGTCAGCGTCGTCAGTAGGTTCGTCGTTGTCGCTGCCGCTGGTGTCTTCAGGCTCGACAGGTGTGTCGGTGCTGTCGGCGCCGCCGCTGGAGTCCTGATCGATAGGTTCTTCGGTGTTATCTTCCTCAGCCGGGCTATCATCGTCGGCGGCCACGCTGTCGTCTTCGGTTGGCGTGTCGTCAGCCGGGATGTCATCGCCTGCTGTGTCGTCCGATGGGGCGTCTTCTGCATCCGTCGCATCATCAACCGGCGTTGGATCGTCGGTGGCGGCATCGTCTTCTGCGCCAGTGTCGGGACCCGGGTCGTTTGTTGGACCGTCGGTGGTGTCCTCGGTGCTCGCGGTATCGTCAGGGGCTTGATCCTCGCCCGTCGCGTCATCGTCGGGTTGATCGGCTTCGTCGTCGTTGCCCATCATCGTGGCACCGATGGCGGCCGCGCCGGCGCCGCCCGTCGCGGCGGCTCCGCCCATGGTGCGGGAGGTTAAGAGATTTTCACGACGCTGCGCATCCTCCTCGACGGGGAGGCCGCGTGTGTCTTCTGGCTCCATCTCCAGGTCCGGATCGTAGCCATCCAGGAACAATTCTCGCTCCGCCGCACGGCGTCTTTGCAGGCCACGAAGGACTCGGCCGCCAGCCTTGTTCCACATCAGGAGGGCGTCGGCGGCACCTTCGTAGTCTTCTTGGTTGAGGCGCCGCATGAAGGTCGAGCGGCGCATGTTGGTGGGGCCAATATTGTAGGTAATGGAGACCAGGGCATCGAACATATTTTGGGTGATATCGACGCGCACGGCGCCTTCAACATCGTCCTCGAACTTACGCAAATCATTGCGTAAAATGCTCTCAGCCTCCTCTTCAGTAATGACCATGCCGGGGGTCACATCGGGTGGCCCTGCGCGGCTGGTGTGGCCGTAGCCGATCGTCCAGACGTCCACAGCGTCGAGATAGGCTTCGAGCTCGAGCCCCTCGAACAGTTTGATCAGGTCTAAACCACGCTGTGACGTCTTCATTCCCGGCCCCCACCGTGTCTCTTCCGGCGATGGCGCTACTGTAACACACAATAGCCGCCCGACCAGAGATTCCGCTTAACGATGTCTGAAGGCCTTAGGTGTAACGCGAACAAATGCGATCTGTCTGAGCCTTGAGGCCAGCGGGAACCGAGTTTAGAGGCGAGGCGAAGGGCCCTGAGTCTGGCTCGCTGCTATCGAGGAGGCGGCCTGTGACCGTCATAGATACTGAAGACTACCGCCCCAGCGCGGACGAGCCGTTCATGAATGAGCGGCAACTCGATTATTTTCGGAAGAAGCTCCAGGCTTGGAAGGATGATATCCTCGAGCAGGGCAAAATGACGATCGGCAACATGAAGGATGCGACTTTGCACGCGCCAGACGCCGTGGATCGGGCTTCATCCGAGACAGATCATGCTCTTGAACTGCGAACACGTGACCGCCAGCGCAAGCTCATCTCAAAAATCGACTCGGCCATGCGCCGAATTGACGAAGGTGAGTACGGTTATTGCACAGAGACCGGTGAACCCATCGCGCTTGAACGACTGGAGGCGCGGCCTACCGCGACTTTGTCTCTCGAGGCGCAGGAGCGGCATGAACGCCGCGAGAAGGTCCATCGCGACGACTAATTTCCTGCGGCTAAGCACCCGAGGGGGCCGGATGCCGCTTATCTGGAGGAGAAACAGTGAAAGTCTCTAAGTTTGGCCCAGTGGCCTTTATCATCGCCGTGCTTGGCCTTGCGGGCTGTTCGGTCACGCAAGCTCCAACCAACGTGCCGGGCGCTAGCATCGCAGCCGCGAACTTCCCCGACTATGTGATCGGCCCTTACGACCAACTGCGTATCTTCGTCTGGCGTGCACCAGAGCTGTCGTCGGACGTCGCTGTTCGTCCTGATGGTCGGATCTCAACGCCGCTGGTTGACGACATGGTCGCTGCCGGGAAGTCGCCAGCTGTTCTGGCTCAGGACATCGAGCGCTCGCTGGCTAATTTCGTGCGCAGCCCAGAAGTTACCGTCATTGTCTCGAACTTCTCCTCCACGGTGGAGCAGCAAATTCGTGTCCTGGGAGAGGCTGCCCAGCCGGCAGCTCTGCCTTACCAGGTCGGTATGACCACCCTGGACGTGATGATCGCTGTGGGTGGTCTCACGGATTTCGCAGCAGGTAACCGTGCGAAACTGATCCGCGGTCGCGGTGAGGATAAGCAAGTTTATCGCATTCGCCTCAATGACTTGATGCGCCACGGCGACGTCTCTGCAGATGTTCCGATGCAACCTGGCGACGTGATCCTGATCCCCGAATCGATCTTCTAATCGAGCCTCGGGGCTCACAACGATAAGCTAAGGGGTGGCGGTATGCGCTTGAAACATCGACTGATGATCGCGGTAGCTGCCGCCGTTCCTTTGGCTTCTTATGGCGTTACTCCGGCAGCGCTGGCGCAAAACGCCAACCCCATCCCGGCGGTGGACTCGAGTTTTGCGGGCCAACAAGGCCAAAACTATCAGGTGAACAGCTGGACGGCGTCGTTTTTCCTGAACAGCACGGACAACTTCTCGCGGATCGAAGAGGGCGACTATCGCCGCTTGTTCCAGCTCGACGACGGGACGTTTCTCACCCAGACCTCCATCGTCGATAACGGTGACGGCACGTTCACCCAGTTCACTAACCTGGTCGAAGACACTGTTGCCATTGATCCCGCCGAGAAAGTCTTCGGGACCGTCAACCTAAGCGGCTTCTCCACGTTCAACCGGCCGAACATGCGCGGTCTTGTTCGCGGACAGGTTCGCGTTGGCTCGTACCTGGATCAGGAAAACGTCGAAGACCGGAACCAGGACACGATCACGGCCAATCTTCCGCAAGAGGCCATCGACGCGGGGGCAACGCCAACAATTGGCGACTTTGCCGTGCAGTCAGCATTCGTTGACCCGAATATCTCGGGCATCGTTGAGTTCGACCTCCTGGGCGATGCAATCGGCATGGAAGCTGGCGGCTTTGTTATCGAACAGGGCCGAGTGCAGGGCAGTCAGTTGCAGGCGCAGCAGCCTGGCCAGAACTTCAACCAGATCGTTCTTGGTGGTCTTTTCCTGAGCCCGGTGTTCAACGCCAACCTGGCTAACGACCAAAAGCTGGAGTTCCGTTTGCGGAACTCCTCGATCTTCGTGCTGGATGAGCCTGAAGATGAGGCAGCTCTGGCGGTTTTGCCTGTTCAGCAGATCAACGACTCGGTCAGCAACGAGGCCCAGCTGTCCTATCAAACGGGTGAGCTTTTGGGGCCCGTGAAAGCCGACCTTGAACTGTTCGTCCGTGACCTGACAGAAGACGGATCACTTGAGCGCACGGAGCAGGAGCTTGAACAGCGGTCGGGATCTTTGACGTTACAAGTGCCTGTGTCGGGAACGCTGTCGCTGACCGCCGCTGGTGGCTACGACGATGTGGTTCGGAGCTCAGCAGCGTCTTCCATCATTGATCCGGACACGGGGCTGCCTGAAGAACCGGCGCAGACGGAAGATTTTTCGGGCTTCTTCTACAGTGTGGGCTTTAAGTATAGCCCTAGCCGTGACTCAAGAGTGAGTTTCGCCATCGGCGAACGATACCAAGGCCTCGCTGTTCAAGCGCTGTCGAGCATTGCCCTGACGCCTAGGCTCCAATGGCGGCTACAAGCTGAGCGGCGGGTCAATTCCTCCGTACAGGATCAACAAGAGCAGCTGCGTTTCTTCAACATCGCTGTCCTGAACATTATGGACCAGTTGCGCGCATCCAATGAGGTACTGTCTTCGCGATCCATCGGGCAGTCGGTCAATCCGATCATCCGGAACATCACGGCCGACTCGCAGGCCAACTTCGGCATTCGTCCTCGATCGCAGGTTCAGACCCAGCTTATCGGTTCTTATAGCCGGAACACGGTGGTGCTGCGCGCCGGTGCCATTCTCCTGGACGACGATGAGACGACAGGTCAGCGAAATGTTGGTCAGAACCAGTACAACTCTTCGCTGAGTGTCTCGCGTCTGGTCAATCGCCGGCTCCGCGTGACGGCGGCATCGCAGGCCCAGTTCCTCGACGGCTTGGCGCGTGACGCCAACGTGTCCTTCGACTCGATCTTGGACCAGTTCTACACACTGCAGGCTTCCTACCAGCTGAGCAGCAATGTCGCGCTGTCGGGCAGCTTCCAGCACCTGCGACGTGATATCCAAGGCTTCGAACAAGACACGCTGTCCTTGTTCGGTGGCAGGTTTTTTGAATATCGTGAGAACCAGCTGAGAGGCGGTATCCAAGTTCGGTTCTAAAAAGGAGCGTCTATGACCGGAGGGGCAACAAGATCGACGATCACGCCCTTCGCGGATACGCGTTCCCAAGGCTATCTGTTCCGAACGGCGGCCTTCAAGCGCGGTGTCATGGCGCTTCAGCGGGCTTGGTCTTCCAACACGTTTCCTGTGGTGCTGCATGGCCCGGCTGGCCTGGGCAAGCGCACGCTGGTGACCGCTTGGCTGCAGAACCAGCAGCGCGGCACCATCACGGCGGCTCGCATTTCGGCTGCTGGCCTCTCTCCTGAACAATTGGCGGAGAAGATCCTGCTCGCCTTTGGCTTGAAGCCAACGGATCGCTCGTCAGCGGAGGATGCTCTTTCGGACTTCCTTGAAGACTGTGTCTTTGATGGACGGCCTGGTTTTGTGATGGTCAGCGATGCCGATGAGGCCGCTGTGCCGCTTTGGGACGAGCTGTTCCGGTTGGCGCAACCGCGGGCAGAGGGCGGTGTTGGCTTGCCGGTCTGCATGACCACGAAGACGGTGCCGATGGGCGTCACGGTGGTGGATTTGCCGCGGATGGGCAGCGGCGAGGCAGGGAGGTTCATCGCTGGCATGCTCGACGCCGCTGATGTGGACGGCCTGACGGTGGATGATGTGCCAGTGGCGGACCTTTTGAAGCGTGCTCAAGGGTTGGCGGGCAAGTTGGGCCCTGAATTGGATGCGTGGTATGCTTCTCACGAAGACGGCGCTGAGCCCCGGGTCGAGGAGGCGGCCGTAGAGGAGCCCCAAGAGACGCCTGCAGCGCTGGCCGCGGCGTCGCCGACGCCGACGGATATCGAGGCTGCGTTGATGGCGCTGTCTGACGAGAGTGCGCCTAAGCCGGAGCGTGTGCGCGAGAGCCGGAGCACGAAGCCGTCTGGTGAGCGGCCAGCTCGCTTCCCCACCATTGCCACTGGCGAGAAGGCGTCGGCGCCGCAAGAGCCGGCGAATGACCCTGTGGACGCAATCGCGCCGAAGATGGCGACGGACTTGGAGGCTGTGGCGCAGGATGTTGCGGGGCTTCAGGGGCACCTGATTGTGGTGCGAGATCAGGCCGAGGCGCTGCGAGCCCGGCTTGCGGAACGTCAGCGGTCGCGGGACGAGGCGGTCGAGGCGTTTGCGCAGTCGCTGCAGGACCTGCGCGCTTGATTGTCACCTGCAAGTGGGTGCTAGCGGAAAGAGTTAAAATCGATTAACCATATCCGGTGGGTTTCAACTGGGGTAACCGATGATCCGTGTTTTTCTTCCGCTCTTGTTGGCTGTCGTGGCCTTTTTTGGTCCTTGGACGCCCGAAAAGGGCGGGGCGTTCCATGGCTTTGACTCTGCCGGTTCGACGGTGGATTGCTTGCTTGAGCTCGAACCATCCGTCACCGGGCCTTGCGCGCCAGAGGGCAACGGCCTCGCGCAGCAGCTGATTGGCTACACGGTGCTGGCTGGCGCGGGCGCTGGCATTCTTTCGATTTTGGGTCTTCTGCCGCTGATCGGTCGTATCACCAGCATCGCGGTTGTGGGTGCAGGCGGTGTTGGCCTTGCGGCTTCGGGCATGGCGCTGATGAACCTGGTGGGCGACAACGCGATCCCGTTCGCTGAGATCGGCTGGGGTGCCTACGGCAGCCTGGTTCTGGGGCTGGCGGCGCTGTGGTCAGGTTTCGACGGCATCCGACACGGTAACGACGACTAACGACGTTCGGCAGCTCTCTCTTTGAGAGCCACCGAGCGTAGGGGGATGGCGCGGGAGGCGGAGGCGGCCACCCGCGCTTTTTTGTTGCTTGGGCTTAGCGCCAGGTGGCGACGGGCGGCAGGCTTGACAGGATCGACTTCACGTTGCCACCGGTCTTGAGGCCGAATGTGGTGCCGCGATCGTAGAGCAAGTTGTACTCGGCATAGCGGCCGCGGCGGAACATCTGCTCCTCACGATCGTCGTCGGTCCAGTCCTGCTCCATGCGCTTAGCAACGAGCTTAGGGTAACTTGACAAAAAGCCTTGGCCAACCGCTTTTGTGAAAGCAAAATCAGCGTCCCAGTCACCTGTGTTCAGGTGATCATAGAAGATGCCTCCTACGCCGCGGGGCTCGTTGCGGTGGGGTAGCCAGAAATATTCCTCGCACCATTTTTTGAAGGCCGCGTAGTCGCCCGACGGGCTCGCGCCGCAGGCTTTCTCCATGGCGGCGTGGAACGCCACCGTATCCTCGTGATCTTCGGTCCGATAGCGATCGAGCATCGGGTTGAGGTCGCCGCCGCCGCCGAACCACTGCTTGGTGGTGACCACCATGCGCGTGTTCATGTGCGCGGAGGGGGCATGCGGGTTGCGGGTATGGCAGATCAGACTGACACCGCAGGCCCAGAAGTTGGGATCTTCTTCGGCGCCGGGGATCTGCTTGCGGAACTCCGGCGAAAACTCGCCATAGACTTCGGAGAAGTGGACGCCGGCCTTCTCGAACACCCGGCCGTGCATGAGGGCCATGCGGCCGCCGCCTTGCTCGGCACCGCGCTCCCATTCTTCAAACTCGAATCGGCCCGGTTCCATCGATTGGTAGACATCGCTCTCAGCCTTATCTTCGAGCACTTCGAAGGAGGCGATGAGCTGCTCCTGTAAGGAGCGGAACCAGGAACGGGCGGCAGACTTTTGCGCTTCAAGATCAGACATGGTGGGGAATTAGCCCCGTGGAACTTTTTGCCCAATAGCCCGCTGAAAGTGATCTGCGCTGGATCAAGAAAAGCGGTCTAACTGGCGTGACGCTTCGGATAGGGTGATGGCCGCCGCTACACTAACATTGAGGCTGCGCGCTGTGGGGGCGAGGGCGATGCGGATTCGGGCATCGGCGCCGTTGTGGACCGACTCAGGCACGCCTGCGCTCTCTTGGCCCATCAACAGGACATCGTCCGATAGGAACGAAAAGCTCGTGTGATTGGTTTGACCACTGGTCGTTAACAGCACACGGCGACCGGGAACGTCGGTTTCGAAGGCCTCCCAGTCTCGATGCCGAACCAGCCTGGCGACGTAATCCATCGCGACGCGGTCGATCTCTTTGTTGCGCCACGGAAAACCACACGGCTCAATGACGTGAAGCTCCACATCGAAGCATGCGGCAATGCGAATCGCCGATCCTAAGTTCTGGGCAATCTCTGGTTGGTAGAGCGCAAGCTTCAACATGTCATGCGACTTTGATGACCGTAGACAAATTCGCCATGAGCGAGCAGCTCCACCCTAGACGTGAATGCCGCGGCGCACTATGCGCGGCCGGATAAGTTATGGAAGGTAGGTAAGACGACGATGAGTGCAACGTCCGAAACCACTGAAGCCCCAAAGGGGGACTGGGTCACCTCTGAGGAGCCCAGCAAACGAGAATTCATCCACCTGCTTGCTGTCGGCATGACAGCTGCTGCCGGCGCCGGTGTTGTGGTGCCGTTGGTCGGCCAAATGGCGCCGGACGCGGCTGTGCGCGCACTGGCGACGAAAGAGGTGAGCCTCGCCGGTGTTGAGCCTGGCATGGCGGTCAAAGCCTTTTGGCAGGGCAAGCCAGTCTTCATCCGTCGCCTGACGGAAGACGAGCGCAACGCTGACGCGGCAACGCCTCTGAGCGCGCTGAAAGACAAAGACGCCCGCAACCAGAACATCTCTGGCGGTGAAGCGACGCTTCCTAACCGGACAGCGAACGACGAGTACGTCATTGTGACGGGTGTCTGTACGCACCTTGGTTGTGTTCCGCTGGGTACAGCACCGGGCGAGAACCGCGGCGACTTCGGCGGCTGGTTCTGCCCATGCCACGGTAGTCACTATGACAGCCTCGGCCGTATCCGTAAGGGTCCAGCCCCCGCCAACCTCGATGTGCCACCGGTCGAGTTCCTGACCGACACCACCATTCGTCTGGGGTAAGTATCATGTCACACGAAAGCACCTACAATCCGGGTACGGGCGTCGAGAAGTTCATCGACAGCCGTATGCCGATCGTCCGTCTGGGTTACGACAGCTTTGTCGACTTCCCGACGCCGAAGAACCTGAACTACTGGTACACGTTCGGCGGCATCCTCGCTGTCATCCTGATGGTCCAGATCGTCACCGGCGTGATCCTGGCGATGCACTACACCGCCCACGTCGACCACGCCTTCCAGTCGGTCGAGCACATCATGCGCGACGTGAACTATGGCTGGCTGATGCGCTACGCCCACGCCAATGGCGCTTCGATGTTCTTCATCGCCGTCTACGCCCACATCGCCCGCGGCCTCTACTACGGTTCGTACAAAGAGCCTCGCGAGATCCTGTGGATGATCGGTGTGGTGATCTTCCTCCTGATGATGGGTACAGCCTTTATGGGCTACGTGC